>CAZMUU010000146.1:0-8383 GCA_964569215.1 uncultured Cytophagia bacterium | reverse complement strand
ACCTGCGCCTGTATATGATCGATGAACGGTCTGTATTCAGCCATTTCCTCAAAACGCTGTAAAAGGACATCGCTGTTGGCGAGTATGGCATTCAACGGATTTTTTGCCTCATGTGCGAAAGAGCTGACCAACTCGCCAAAAAAGCGATATTTTTCCGATTCCTGCAATTTTTGTCTGATTTCACTCGATTCGCTTTTTTGAAAATCCAAGGAAGATTGCAGATCCACCACTTTATCTTCCTGTTCCACTATTTCCTCTTGCAGCAAGTCCTGTTCACGTTTTAACCTTGCCTGCCGCTTTTTGATTTTGGTAATATCCTCCTGGATGATCAAATAATGAGTCAAATCGCCGTCATCCTGAAAAACAGGGATCACAATGCATCTGTCTATTCTTTTTGCTTCTTTTTGATCATATCGGTAAACAGTGCCGCCGAAGATGTTTTCTCGCCGGGTTTTATCTATTAACGGACCATAGGCTAAACTGTTTTGATGTTCCGTAATGATCTCCAGATGTTTCCCCAACAAGTCGTCAGCGGAAAGATCGACCATGTTACGATATTTTGTGTTGGCAAAGATTATCCGTCTGTCACAGTCAAGCATAAGGACACCAATAGGAATCTGATCGACGGCTTTGTAAAGAGTGTTCAGATTTTTTTGGTCTACTGTCTGTTCAAGATGATGCAGTAATTTATCAACTTTATTCCGGGAAAGCTGAATCATAGAACCCTTGGAATCCTCAGAGGTATGTTGGAAGATATCCTTTTTCAATGCCTGAATCCATTCATGCAAATCAAAAGAGGGCTCGGTTTTTTTGATCATTTATAAATAACTTTCTTGCCTTGATAATCTTGTGATTGTAATATAATCTATTTAAATATCATTTCAAAAACAAATTCAACAACTGCACAATACAACATTTTTTTAGAAACATCAGCTCCGTTGAGCGTATCCATTTAAAAAATGCAGAACCATCAGTGCCGCAAGCCGGCTGGTGCGGTGATCAACATCAAAGAGCGGATTGACTTCGGAAATTTCAAATAGCCGGGTTCTCTTTTCCTGACCGGCGACAAAAGATAGCCGGCAAATCTCCTCAGCGCTCAAACCGGTCGGATAAGGGGCGCTTGCTCCCGGGGCGTCTGCTGCCCTTACAGAATCGATATCAAATCCCCAAAACAAGGCACCTGCTTTTTGATGTTCGAGGAGTTGAGTCAGGGTCTGGTCAATCCCCTGCCGCCGCAGCTGGGACAGGTCGATCATATGCACATCCAGACTCTTCAGGTAATCGACATAAAACGGGTCATTGACCATAGCTTGCCAGGCGATCTCATAAAACGAGGCGGGTTGTATGGCACCTTCATCCAACAGTTGCCGGTACGGGGTGCCGCTGTGGCGTTGGGGTGCGGAACGCACATCCAGATGGCTGTCGATATTGAGGGCAAGGAGATCCGGTTCAACAGCGGCCAGCGCCGAACAGTCCGGATAGGAGATATCATTTCCCCCTCCAATGACGATAAGGTCTTTTCCGTCTTCGATAAGGTGTTTTACAATCTGGAATTGACGATTATGGCTTTCTTCAAGGCCGTCGCCTGGTCGCACATCACCGATATCGACGATGAACAAATCACGCGCTGCAGCGGGGACTGGAAACCGGTACAACTGCCGGCGAATAGCTGCCGGTGCCCGGGCAGCACCGGCGCGTCCCTTGTTTCTCATCACACCTTCATCCTGAGGGGAGCCTAAAATAATCAAATCGGCATTTTGGCAAGCTTTTCTCCCCACCTTGACAAAAGACCCCATGTTGAGTTCGTGCGCATCTTTGGCTTGCACAAAAAAATCCGAGGAGACCGCTTTGACATATCTGAAAAACGAAAACTCGTGGTCAGCCATGCGTTTCCATTTCCTTTTTAAGATTGTACATTGTAAAGAGCAACATTAAAAGTATTCATTTTTGGTTACTCTTAATTTCAATTTTTGACAAGCCAAATTTTAAAAATATACCGGCTCTACAAAACCGCTATGATCGTCAAGAATGTATCCAACTCATCCTTTTTGATTTTTAGACAAAATGCTTTGAAAAATCCATGCAGTGACAAAGAGATGACAAATTAAAACCTAAATTATTATCGAGTCAAATCATCCCATGTTTTCCAATTAAATTGTTCTGGATTGTTTGACATTTCTCGACAATCTCTGCGGTCTGGAGTATTCTCAAACAACAACTCGTATCAACATAAAAATGAATTCGTGTTTACACACTTGGCGACAACACACTTAGAAATAAATACGAAAAGAGGAATAAACGAAACCCGGCCAGGTACCGAATTCAGAATGCAGCGTAAAGGTCCCGGGTGCCGCGCCCACGCCTATATACGCACCACCGCCGATATAAATATTGGGGGCAATATTGTACTCCACTGTCGGAGCAAAGTAAGCAGAATTGTCGGACAGATTGAATAAAACCTGTCCGCTCAGCAGTATCAGAGGTTTTAGCTGATACTGAAACCCGGGCATAAGATAATGTTGACCCAACAGATAAACACCGCCCTGCAAATAGGCGGGAGAGGTGAGATTTTTTAAATAATCCCGGCTCTGATGGCTTCCGGCACCGTTATAATGGTATTCGATAAATCCGTATAATTTTTCACCGAGGCTGTAATCGGTTCCGGCCGAGAGACGCAAATACTGATTTTCGGCAGAGACATCATTATCCGGAATATTGTTCACGCTATAGGCCGCCTCGAGCCAGACACCGGCACCGCTGATAGCGCGGGCGATATTCAGGCCGGCGAGAAAATGATTATAATAAAACAACGTCAGCAGGGAGATATCACTTTGAAATGTATAAAACTTGCTGCGCAGGTAGGCTGCGCTTTGATTCGACTGAAAATCCTTGCCGGCTATATATCCTATATCCAATTCGGACATCATGCCCAGAGGAATTCGAATACGAAGCGCATCCACACCGGTGCGTTCTTCCTTATCCAGCTCATTGAACATAAAAGGCAGCAAGATATCGGTGGGATTGATGACGCGGGCACTGCCCCAGGAAATCACCTGACGGCCGATATAAACATCGGCAACCCTGGCCCGATAATGCAGATAAAAACGATCGAGATTCTGCCGTATGCGAAAGCTGGACGCTTTCTCTTCTCGCGGATAGATGTGGGCATCTATATCGGCAAAACGGTATTGATCTTCCGGTAAAAAATCCATAAAGTCAAAGCTCAACCGCTGGTCCTGGATAGTCGTGGAAAAATCATAGGCCAGCTGCAGGGACAGCTTCCCCGAAACAGAGACAAGGCTCTCCAATCGCAGGCGTTTATTGACCATCCCGAGATAATCCTTTTCGGGAACCGGAAATAAAAGGCTCTGTACCGGCTTGATAACCGTAAAAAAATTCTTATAATAACCGTTCAGGGAAATCTGCGACCGGCATAACGTGGTCATAAAACAACAGACAAAGAAAATCAATGCCAATTTCATCTTTTTTAGAGTCATGATTTAACTCTATCCTCATCGATCTGACCATCCTTGAGAATCACCAGCCGTGTGGCCCTGTCCATGATCATTTGATCATGTGTTGAAAATAAAAAGGTCATGCCGTGTTTTTGATTCAGCTCTCGCATCATATCGAGCAATTCAGCACCGGTTTCGGAATCGAGATTCGCGGTCGGTTCATCCGCCAGGATGAGGACGGGTTTTGAAACCATGGCCCTTGCAATAGCCACGCGTTGCTGTTGTCCACCGGACAACTTGGGAGGTTTTCGGTCTTCAAAGCCCTTCAGCCCGACATCTTCAAGAATATCCATCACCCGCTGATGTCTCTCTTCTTTGGGCACGTTCTGCAACAGCATGATGTATTCGATATTCTCCTCAACCGTGAGAACCGGAATAAGGTTATAAGCCTGAAAAATAAAGCCGATATTGTCGCGTCGAAAGTCAGAGAGTTCCTTGCCGCTCATTTCAGATATCAGTTTACCGTTGAGCCAAACCTTGCCTTCCGTGGCCTTGTCGAGACCGGAGATAACATTCAGAAAGGTTGTTTTACCGGACCCCGAGGGGCCGACGATGGCCGTAAATTCTTTTTCGTTTATGGTCAGGTCAATACCATTTACAGCGTTTACCGGCACTCCATTATCGGAATATATCTTTTTAACATTTTCTGTTTTGATCACAGTCATCGTGTTGCTCATTCAAACCTCCATGCTAGAATGTTTTTCGCAGGGCATCTGCCGGCGACAGTCTTGCCGCATAAATAGCCGGATAAACGCCGATAACAATAGTGAAAACGAAAATCCAGAACGGATAGATGATAAACTGGTCAACCTGCAAAACCGGATAAAGCAACTCGCGAAACGTCACACCGGCAAACTCGATGCCTGTATAATCGATCCCCACCACCGATATAGCATAGGTTAACCCGAATCCCAGGAGCTCGCCGAAAAGGATGCTCAAGACAGCCAGAGCCCCGGCTTCAAAAATAATCAGTATTGCAACGCTGAAGGGACGCGTACCAACGGCACGCAAGACCCCGAATTCAAACATGCGCTCATGAATCGACATAAAAAGGGTATTGATGATGCCCAGAGCAACAACGCCGAAAAGAATAGCCGCCGTGATAAAGGTACTGAAATCGGTCAACTGCAGGGCGGCGTGTAATTCCGGCATCAATTCGGTCCAACCCCGAGCGAGATTCCGGTTTTGACTGTATCGTTGCCAAAATTCCCAATTTTCTTTTTGTCCCAACTCCATATCGGTAAATTTCAGGGCAATAACGTGTACCTGATCCTGCAGATTGAGCATCTCCTGTGCTTTTTCGAGCCGTATGAACGCCATGCCGCGATCCATCTCGTCGATGTTGAAATGAAAAATGCCGCTGATGCGAAACATCTCCTGCGAGAGATCATCGGTATGCACCTGCGCCACCGTCAACACGATTCGGTCACCGATCTCAACTTTGAGATTGTCGGCGAGCTTGCTTCCGATCAGACAGTTTCGCTGATTGTCTTCCGTAAAAAACGCGCCTTTGATCAGAGCTTCGTCGGTCTGGGAAAGATGGCGTTCCCGTTCAGGATTGATTCCCACCAGGGAAACGGATGAAACGTTTGCAGGAGATGAAATCATCGCAAAAGATATCGTACGCTCTGCAAAAGCCGCCACTTTATCTTCATTTTCAAGTCGATTGATCACATCATCGCTGTTATTCAGGGTTAAATCGCTTTTTCGGGTCTCTTTGAATCCCTGACGATAAATCTGCCCCTCTCCCATAAAGGAAGCGGTGGCGGAGTGAATCATATTTTCCCTCATGCCTATAATGGTGGCATCAACAAAAATCAATGCGGCAAGGCCGATACCGATGGCAGAACCGGCAATAATGGTGCGTTTTTTATTGCGAAAAAGGTTTCTCCAGGCAACTTTTATGAACATAACCATAAAATGACTCCATTAATGCGTTCGCATCGATTGTGCCGGATCGTTTTTGGCGGCGCGTATGGCCGGAAAAATACCAACGATTACAGCGGTAAAAAATACGGTAATCAGGGGCAACAGAATACTGCGCAGGTTAACCGTGGTATACATTTGTTTAAATTCCATTCCGCCATAGGTAAAAGCATTGGGCAGGGTAATTCCGTCCTTTGAAAGCCAATAATTGAGCATAATGCTCAAAGCGATACCGAGCAGACAGCTAAAAAAGGTTAAAATGTTGACTTCATAGATGACCAATTTAAAAATTTGTTCGGGTTTGGTTCCCATGGCCTTCAGGAGACCATACTCCCGTGTCCGTTCCAAAACCGACATCAAAACCGTATTCAACACCCCGACGGCAACGATGAGCATGATCACGATGAGCATGATCCACATGCCCTCCATGTCGGCTTTCATGGCATGATAAAAGCTTTTGGCAAACTCCTGCCAGGGTTCCACGGTCAACTCTTCATTACCAAGCGAGTTGCGGAGACGGTCGGTCATCGAGTCGACACGGTCCAATTCATCCACAATAACTGCAATTTCATGTATCTGACCATACAACACCATGAGATCTTGCGCATCTTGTAAATGCAAATAAAAGGCCATTCGGTCACTCATGCTGTCACCGCTTTCGAGTATACCGCAAACCTCATAGATGTCATTGGCAATCGAACCGTCCGCTGCCTGAGAGATAAAGACGACGCTGTCTCCCACACTTGCCTGCAAAACCCTGGCCAGGCCTTTGCCGAGAACGGTTCTATGATCCGCTTTTTCGAACAGCTCTCCTTTGATAATTTTTTGCCGAAACCGCGTTGCCTGGTTCTCCTTTTCGGGCTGAATGCCGGTCAATTGAGCCCCTGTGCTTTGATCATGTAGGGATAACAAGCCTGCAGCAAATAATCTCGGCGTCCACGATTCGATGTGGTCAATATCGTCCAGTTTTTCAGCCACCTCTTCATAGTTGCTGATAGTTTTGTATATTGAAGGTTGGTTCAGATAATCCTGGTAATGTATCTGAATATGACCTAACCGGTTTCGGGTAAACATGTTAATGATAAAGGTATAGGAGCCGTCCGCCCATCCTATCGAGAAGGCCGCCAGAACAAAGCCGCCAAAGATAGTAAGCGCAGTAAAAATGGTCCGCCGCTTCTGACGGAAAATATTGCGAAAAGCGATTTTGAACATCATCATGGATCGTTCCTCTTATTGAACAGCTGAGCGCAAATTTCGCAGGCTAAAGAGAGAGTCGTCGATATCTATGTTAAAACGGGCCTCGATATATCGTAAAATCGTTTTATCGCCCTTTTCATCTTGCGGGACAAGTTCAATAACCGAAGGGATCTTTTTATTATCAAAAAATTTTATATTTTTCATGATCATAACCCGCATCAAATTTCCCTTCTCATCGTAATAGGCCTCCCGCACAGGAATATAGTCGCTCTCCCTCACTTTGGTGACCACCTTTCCCCAAACGATTGGCTTGTCTTTTTTGGGTACAAATTCGACATATAGAAATCCCGCCTTTGCACTATCCGGTGAAACAAGGTTATAGGTATAATCGGTCAGTAATGAAAACTCGTGCACCAGATCGTCATTGTTGAAATCCGATCCCATCCATGAACTCATCATCATGGAGGGGGGTATTTTGATCACCTTGTTGGTTTTGGGCAAATAATTCCACATTTCATTGCCGATGCGCAGGGTTCCAACGCCGCGTTCTTTTGCCGGTGATAAAATACGGATAAAGGTCTTTTTTGTCCCTTTTGTCCAGACTCTCATCTCCAGCGTGCGCTGCCAGTGCGGCGTAATGATTTCCATCTCGACACGCGAATAGCTGGCTTCACTTCGATAGAGGTCATCCAGGGTTTGAACGATCTCCTGTACATCATGTTCACCCCCATATAGAAGCGCTGTTACGGAGAGAAACATGACGACGATAATAGCTTTTCTATACATATAATCTCCTTTTCCCGAATTATGTAATTTATGATAATTTTTCGATATCTTCAACGTTTGATTTGACAATTTTTCCGGTTCTGGCTTGTATCAAGTACTGGCTACTGCGCTCTGTCTGTCGTATGGGTTCCAGTTCAGGGGCGTGTGTAAAAACACAGCATAAACTCAAAACGATGCATTTTAATTTGAGAATTGATCAATTACAAAGGAGACGAAAAAAAAACTGGACTTTTACCAGAGTAACTTTATGGTTCCCAATCAGCTTAATAAAACAGGATTGACAATAATTATTGCATTTTCATCGAGTCTTCGGGTATGGAAACGTTCATCGGGTCAATTCTTTGATCGCTTTTTGTTTTTCGTTCCATAATTTTTGTGTCAGGGAAACATGATAAATATGGGGTTCCATCAATCGCTTGACGCCGGAATCGAGTCTCTGCAGATCTTTTGTGCACAACTCTCTGATTTTCTCGATGGAGGGAAAGTCATAAACCAAACGACCCTCTTTCAATACCGGTAGCAAAAGCGCTTCCATAGAGGTTATATTCTTCTGTTCAAGGCACCGCTGTTTTGCCGGATCGGTGGGGTGACAAAGCGTCAGTTTTTGTTCCCGACTCGGTTCCTCCTCACGAAGCGCCAGCAAATCTGCGGTGGCCTTTTCGCGTTCATCATAGATCCGCAACAATTTTTTTGCACCGGGATTGGGAATTTTTGCCACGGATTCCGATATTTTTATAGCTGTTTTCCAAACCCCATTATCTTCAACGGCGGTCAGTTTATAAACCCCTCCGAGTGAAGGTGCGCCGCTGGAGGTGATCAACCGGGTACCGACGCCATAGACCAATCTCTTGATCAGTTTATCCGCATCGAGACCGTACTGGCCTGCTTCCTCCCGAATCTGGCTGGTTATTTGCCGGATATTCAGTTCATCGAGTTCATTGGAGAGGACGATAGAAACC
>CAZMUU010000145.1:1571-8461 GCA_964569215.1 uncultured Cytophagia bacterium | reverse complement strand
CTGGTGCAACGAGATATCCCATTTCCACCCATTTCTCCCACGAGGGCGACGAAGGTTCGCGGTACATCCCTCCCCTGCCGGCAGATTCCGATATGTGCAGTGTGCCTTCATCACCTAAAAAGTTTTCAAAATATCCTTCACTGCTATTTGTCGTCAAAGTTTGGTAATAGGCCCGGATGATCCCATTCGGGGTTTTATATTCGTAGATGGCCATTACAGTGTCATACCATTCGTGGGTTGCTTTATCATAATAATCGGTGCCGCCGCTGGCCATAACCGCATGTGGAAGTCCCTCAACAAACCAGTTAAAGATATCTATCTGATGTGATCCCAGATCGACAATAGGTCCTCCCCCCAATCCTTTAAACCAGCGCCAGTTGCGGAATTGATTCATGGATTGAAAACCAAAACGTCTCAGAACGGCCGGAGGAATGGCATATTTTCGCGGCCAGCCGAGATCGGGTTGAACTGAACGGTTCCATTGTCCGTTTATGCTGGTAAGCCTGCCCAATATTTGCGCTTCTTTGATCAGCTTGTGATAGCAGTGCAAATATCTCGGATTGCTGCGCCGTTGGTGGCCGATCTGCAAGAGTTTGCCGGTCTTTCTGGCGGCTTTAACCATACGCCTGGCTTGTTCGAGTGTGTTGGACATCTCTTTTTCGCAATATACGTGCAGGCCGGATTCGAGGCAGCCGACAGTATGATCGGCATGCCAAAAGTCAGGCGTAGCGATGAGAACCCCATCCAAATCCTTTTCTTTGGCCAGCATATCGCGGTAATCGGTATAGGGGGTAACCTCATGACCGTATTTTTGCAGAATGCGGGTCGCGCGACGCTGATTATAGGCTTCCCAGATATCACATACAGCCCCAAAGCGTATATCCTTGATTTTCAGACAAGCGTTCATAAGAACCTGCCCCTGTGAACCTGCGCCCAGCAGAGCGATGCGTAATTCGTCCGAATTATTCAGCTGAGCGTGTCCACGATGTACATAGGGTGCCAGCACGCCAGCAGTGGTTGCTGCTGCTGTGGTTTTTATAAAGTCGCGTCTTTTGATTTTCCGAGATAACATTTCATTTTTCATAATATAAATCCATTGATTCTGTCCTGATATTTTAAAAAATCCCCGTTTTGTAGCGATAGAGTAAACGATATTGTTGAGACGGGGATTTTACAATGAAACTCGATGATTTGAAGGTTCTACAGAGACCAGCCATCCCGGTAAGGCATGTGCATAAATGCATTGGCCTCGGGCAAATTGGTAATTTCGCCCTTTTCGCCGTCATACTGCAGAGCCGTAGAGTGTTCTTTGCTCCGCACGGCGATGTTTCCGAGCAGCATGGTCTCGGTCAAAGGTGCGGAGTAATCGAAATTGGTCGTTGCCAGACCGGGTTTTCCTTCTTTGCAGGCTTTGATCCACTCTTCATGAATCCCGGGTGAGCGATCCAGCGTTTTTTCAGGTCGGTTGTATTCTTTCATAGCCGTTTCCGGGATCAGACGCGGTCCACGGCCGTAGGTACCACACATCAGTTTTCCTTTGGTACCGACAAAGAGCAATCCGCCGCCGCCATCACCCATTCGACGTCCCGGTTCGAGCTCGGCGGGGCGTGGCGGTGTCAGACCGCCGTCATACCAGATCAGGGTGACCGGTGGCATATTTTCCCGCGCTGCGAATTGGTAGGTGATGATCTCAGCCATCGGAGGAGAATCTTTGGTAAATTCCGTAGAGGAAGCATGGACGCTGACAGGATATTTCAGTTTCAAAGGCCAGTATGCATGATCGATCAAATGCGCACCCATATCGCCGAGAGCACCTGTGCCAAAGTCCCACCAACCACGCCAGCTAAACGGAACATAAGCGGGATGATAGGGACGCCAGGCGGCCGGTCCCACCCACAGGTTCCAGTCCAATGTCGGCGGCACAGAGGGAACCTCTTCAGGGGCGGTCAGATTTTGCGGCCATATCGGCCGATTGGTCCAGATATGCACCTCTTTAACATCACCTATAGCACCGTCCCAAATCCATTCACAGATGAGGCGTCCGCCCTCGCCGGCATGGCCCTGATTACCCATTTGGGTTACAACGCCGGCTTTCCTGGCTGCATCGGCCAGCTCCCGAGCTTCCTGCACGGTATGGGTTAATGGTTTCTGTACAAAGACATGCTTGCCCATCTGAATAGCCGCCATTGCAATGACGGCGTGTGTATGATCCGGAGTCGAAACCGTGATTGCCTCTATCTCCTTTTCTTTCTCCAGCATCCTGCGAAAATCTTTGTAGCGTTTTGCCTTGGGATAAAGGGTATAGGCATTTTTTTCCTCTTCACCTTGTAATTGAAAAGCCTGTCGTTCATCTACATCACACAGAGCAATCACATTTTCAGTGCCCATTTTTTCGCTATCGCTGAATCCCTTACCTCCGACACCCACACAAGCTACATTCAACTTGTCGCTTGGTGCTGTTTCTCCCGGTCCTCCCAGGACATGCCGCGGAACGATCGATATCGTAGCAGCTGTAGCAGCAAATCCGCTCATAAATTTACGTCTGGACATGTTGCCGCTTTTGTCTGATAAAGCATCCATAAGCTGTTCCTTTTTTCTATTCTATATCCATTAATTTTCGACAACTGACGAGCATAAACGAAAAGTCGATGATGGTGCAGCGGACCCATTTAATGGTCCGGTAAAATCACACTAAAAGGATGGATATAATGCCTGATAATCCATGCATTCGACCCAATGTCGGAATATTTTAACTTTATAAAATATTTCCAATTATTTCAAGGCTTTTTTTGCAGCGACGTACAGGCTTATTTTCCCAGCAGGTCGGCAGCTCTTTTACGAATTTCTGTATGATCGACATGGTTCAAAATTTGCCGGCAGGCTGATTCCGCCTGATCGGGATAATCGCTCTGCAATTTTTCAGCAAGCTGAATAACAGCCATTGCCGCTTCTGTTTTTACCTCGGGATCCGTCAAATGGGTCGCTGCAATCTTCATGGCCTGTAAATTTTCAAGCTCTGCCAATGCCGATAGTATCATTCGATCTTCCTGGTGCCTTGTCGAAAGGTCGAATGCAGCCTCCAGCTGTTTGACCTTTTCGGAAGCAGAGGTGGTTTGATCCCTTTTGATCAGATCAATATAGCCGCGTACCGCCAGGATCTGTTGACGCTTTTGGTTCATATTCAGGGCAATCTTGTAGACAATGTCCAGCACCTCAGCATTGGGCCATTCTGATAGCGCCCGAATAGCGGCAATTTGTACCTCTTCGTTCGCATCCTTGAGAGCGGCTTTGATAAAAGAAAGCGATGTGGGATCGCCGATATTGCCTAAAACCCGGAGAACAGCCATCTTGTCTTCAGCATCACCGGAACCGTCATAGGTGGTTAAAATGGCACTGCTTCGTTCGGCGGGATTGTCGATTCGCATAGCGGCTTTTGAAAGAGCATCAACAGCATGAGTGGTTTCGGATGCGGATTGTGATGCAAGCAATATTTTCGTCATTGCCGGTAAATCCCGGGGCCGGGCAAGTTCTGCCAGCGCCTTGATCGAAGTGACACGAATAATATCCAAACTATCTCTAGCTGCTTGCAGCAAAGCGGGAACAGCCCGGTATAAATTTCGTTCAGCAGCCGCTTTGATCATTACCACTCTGACATCTCGTTCGGCTTTGGCGATCAGATCGATTATTTTATTTTCCACCCCTTCACCGGTCATACGAGCGAGCGTAGTCTCTGCTTCCAGCTTTTCCACCCGGGGTCCGATAGCTGCCACGATCGCCACCGGTTGTACCATTGAAACATCACCGAGAGCGCGCAGAGAGCGCAACGCAGCCAATCGCACAATGTGGAACTGAGACCCCAGGCCCTGACGGGCAACGTCTAAATAAGCCTTGTTTCCGGTCTTGGCCAGCATGTCGAGCATCTGGGATTGCTGTCGGGTTTGCAGCGTTTGAAAAATTAAAAGTATGGCTGATGCCGTCAACATAGGATTGGTTTTATCTATCAGTCCGATGGCGGCCTCCTGCAGTGACGCTTCCCCGGTTTCGAATAACCGCATTAAAAGCGGTGCCCCGTTTGAGGGATCAGATAAAACCATTCCGCGTAATGCCGCAATCCGGATAATTTCAGAATCCGAGGTATTGAAGACGGTTTCATAGATCCTCTTCGCTTCGAGGAAATTTCCCTCTAGCCGCCTGCTGTCGGCGCATTGAAGTATCGCATCCCAAATAGCTGATTTTGGCACCGCTTTGACATCGTCCAGGGCTTGCCGGAGAATGGTTTCCGATTGTTCATCTGCAATTTCGGCCAGTGCATCGATGGCAGCACGAACGATATCGGGTTGGGAAGCACCGAGACTTTTTTCCAACAGCGGAAGCGTTCTCTTTCCCCCGCGTTTGCCCAAAGAATTGATGATACCGATTCGGGTTTTTCCGGTGCTTGTTTTCAGGGCATCGATCAAAACAGTTTCTACAGCGGTGTCGGCGTTTGGAATTCTTTCCAGCACGTATCGCGCCATATCGGATGTTTCATCAACCCGCAGCAGCTCACCGAGCAGAGGAACAGAGTCCCCGGTAGCGAAAAGGCTCAGCTTCTTACATATCATCTGTCTGGAGGCCGGCGTCGCATCGGAGTGGAGAAAATCGAGCAGCAACATTTCCAGTCGTTTTTGCGTTTCCGGATCATCGTTTTCAGTGATCAGTATTTGTAGCTCAAAAATGGGTGATCTGTCCATACCGAATTCATACCATCTGATGGTTTCGAGCAACTGAACAGCGCGTTCTTCTACCTGATCAACAGAAAATGCATAGATGACTGGAGGTTGAAGCCAGGAACCGGATAGAGCACCGAAGAGGATGATCAGAACAACCGTTCGTATAATGATATTGTATTTTAGCATTACATTATCCTTATCATTATCGTTTATAAATGCCAGGGTGCCCGCATGGCTTTACCGAGCAACATGTTGGCCTGGGGATCATCGATAACCGTTTCCGTTTTATGATCCCAGCGTAGTTTACGACCGAGGGTCATGGCAACCATACCCAGATGGCCCGGCGTCGCCGACCGGTGAGCGACATGGCAGGGCGTCAGGGTCTGTTGCCGGGACTTGACGCAATCGAGAAAATTACGGGTGTGACCGGGAGATTTGAGCAGGTGAATTTCTCCCGGATCAAATTTCTCGGTCAGGAGGTTTTCAGGAAAAGCCTCAAGCACACCCCGGTCAACATGGATCCAGCCTTTATCACCAATCCATTTTGTTCCGCCTTTAATATCTTCATGGCCACCGGCAATAATCATGGTTATATCTTTGGGATATTTGGCGGTCAGGCGGTAGCGGGTGGGTGCATTATAATGTCCCGATTCCGGAAAGTCACCATATCCTTCAATCTCTTCGGGTCCGGAATCATCAAAACCGAGGCCCCAATGGGCGATGTCGACATGGTGACCGACCCAGTCCATTAACTGGCCGCCGCCATAATCCAGTACCCAGCGCCAGTTTTTATGAATACGGGAAACGGCATAGGGAAAATAGGGAGCCGGTCCCAGCCAGAAATCATAGTCCAGTTCAGGAGGCGGCGTTTTCAATTCATCTTGTCCTTTGGTGCCGGCAAAATCGGTATGGCCACTCGGCAGGCCGACTTGTACGGTATGCACCTTGCCGATACGGCCATTGAGCACCAGCTCACAGGCAAAACGAAAGTTGGCTTCAGAGCGCTGCCAGCTGCCGGTCTGCCAAATGCGCTGGTATCGCTCCACTGCATCGCACATCGCACGTCCCTCGCGAAGGGTATGGGATAACGGTTTTTCAGCGTATATATCCTTACCGGATTTTGCCGCCAGGATCGCCGGAATGGAGTGCCAGTGATCCGGTAGTCCCAGAATAACCGCATCGATATCGTTTCGTGCCAACACAGTGCGAAAATCATGATAGGTTGCGCAATGAGTATTGCCATATTTTTTATCGACCATTTCCTTGGCATTGAGCAAATGATTGCGATCAATATCGCAGACCGCCACAACCTGGGCATCGTGTTCCCCGAGAAACCAGGATAAATCTTCAGTTCCCATCCATCCCACCCCAATAGCCGCCATGGCAATTCGGTTGCCCGGCGCCACTGCACCCATTTTTCCCAAAGCAGAAGCGGGTACAAAGGCAGGAGCCGCAAGTCCGGTTGCCACGCCGGTAGACAGTTTCTTCAGAAAACAACGACGATTCAGTTTTTTTTCGTTTATCATTCGTAACTCCCTGCTGGTGCGGATTAAAAAATCAGAATTATTGCTTTTGCAATCAAAATAAAAATTCAGATTGCCATGAATTTATATATTTATTTTAAAAAATCAAAATGATTTACGAGTTATTTCAGTATCCACAGTATTGTCATAGAGATCAGCTGTCATTTTCCAACGCATATTGCATTCAATTGCAAAAATCAGTATCTTCAATGGAAAATAGACACATTCGTTTTCGGACGAACCTGAGGCAGATCGAGTAGACCTTCCGGCCTGGAAAGTTATCGCGCCCTGGCGGCTTGCGCTGTTGCCTTTAACTGAAAAAAATGAATTTCTATGACACTTTCTCTGATTATACCGGTTTACAATGAAAGCGCCAAACTGAACAAAGATGTTTTGGCTGCAGACCGATTCTTGCAAAATCACGCTATTCAAGGTGAAATCATTATTGTAGACGATGGCAGTGAGGATGACACCCGCGAGCAGGCGCGCAATAGCGTCTCCCTGGTCAATACACCGGTCAAAGTCCTGGAAGGGAAAAAGCACAGGGGTAAAGGATTTGCGGTCAAAACCGGTGTTTTACACAGCACGGGTACTATTGTCATGTTTGCCGACAGTGGATTGTGCACGCCTTTTCGATACATTTTGAGCGGCATCGAGC
>CAZMUU010000145.1:0-1561 GCA_964569215.1 uncultured Cytophagia bacterium | reverse complement strand
GTTCTAGAAAACTGCCTCAAAGCGTTATCCACAGACCACAAACCCGCTTGCGCCGTTTAATCAGTTTCGTCATGAGAATCCTTTTTAAAGCGCTTTACCGAATCCCGCCGCTGACTGACACACAGTGCGGGTTCAAACTCTACCCCGGAAACCTCGCACGGGAATTATACGATAAAAGTCAGTGCAACGGATTTCTATTCGATATTGAAATCATCATGCTGGCGCACAGAGCCGGATACCGGATTTGTGAATTTCCAATTGAATGGAGTGCCGATCCGGATAGCCGTCTCTCACCTCTAAAAAGTGCAATGGGTATTGTTGAAGAGCTTTTCGAACTATATACGAGACAGAAAAAACTCTGATTTTCCTTGAAAAACAGCACAAATCCCTGTATACTAGACCATGAACAAATAAAAACTCTAACATCCCAGCGGAGGTTGCATGAAGAGTTATCGCAAAGAACTATGGTTCAATATTCCCACCCGGCGTGCATTTATCAATATCACCCCAAACGTCGAAGAATGCCTCAGCGAGAGCGGCGTCACTGAGGGACTGCTCCTCGTCAATGCCATGCATATCACGGCATCGGTCTTCATCAATGACGATGAAAGCGGCTTGCATCAGGATTACGAAGAGTGGCTGGAAAAACTGGCTCCTCATGAACCGGTCGACCGTTACCGCCACAACCGCACCGGCGAGGATAATGGCGATGCTCATTTGAAAAGACAGGTAATGGGACGGCAGGTGGTGGTAGCCATAAGCGATGGAAAACTCGATTTTGGACCATGGGAACAAATTTTTTACGGTGAATTCGACGGCCGCAGGCGCAAACGTGTTTTGGTTAAAATTATTGGTGACTAGTCGCGGTATCCGTCAAATCAACCGATTTCAGGGCCGGCAATGGCAAACTGTTGTTGGATATCGCCGGCATATCGGTTTGCCCCTTTAACCATTCGAATAAAATATCGCTTTTCTTTAAAGCCTGCTTGCTGCAAAAATTGTAGCCAATCATCATTGTGCTCGGGAACATCGATCATCAGCTCCCGTTCCCCCGCCTGGCGGCAGAATGCAGCCAAAAGAATACGGGCGGCATCGAAATTTTGGCCGACCAGTGGCCCGATCTGCAGATACGAACTTCCCCGGCGGCCGAAACAATAGCCACCAATAGAACCACCTCTGCTGAATTTAAGGGCGAATTCAGGATGATCCGAATAAAGCGCCTCCAACACCTGGCCGCGCGGCTGCCCGAATACATCAGCGTCATAGTCGATGATCTCTTTAAGATCTTTTTCATTGATTTGCCGAACCATTTCCAGGGGTAATACGGAAGGATTGAACAGGAGCTGTGAGCACGTCATGCGCAAAATCTTGTATTCTTTTTCAAAGCCAAGTCGTTCATATACCGTCATACCTTCAGGGGTTGCATCCAGCTTTATGCTCGAGATATGCTGCAGATGCCCGACAGCTGCGGAAAGCAAACGAGTGGCGATCCCCTGACGCCGGACTGCGGGATCCACCAGCACCATGCCGATCCATGCCAGATCGTTATATTCGGTTGTGG
>CAZMUU010000144.1:0-8468 GCA_964569215.1 uncultured Cytophagia bacterium | reverse complement strand
ACAAGAAAGAGTTTACGCTTTTACGAAATTATTTCACCCTTTATATTTTTGCCGTTATGAATTTATCCCGGGCTGACAATTTGCTGGCAAAAATGAACTGCTTACTCGGCATACAAAAAATATTTAACCGGGAAACGGATTGGCAGACGCTGGTCCGGTTAACTGTGGAGAAATTGTCTGATGTTATCCCATTTGATTATTTTTCTTTGAGTCTGATCGATCCGGAAGACCACTCTACAACTTGTTATGATTTCGCCCTGGAGAGATTTCACAAGCAGTACCAAGATAAAATCAACTGGCAAGCGGTACCCGGCTCCTCTTTTGGGAACGTCCGGTCACTAAAGCAGAGTTCCGAACGGTTTCCCTTTTCGCTACCCGCAAAAACCAGTATTTTATTGATGCATCAGGAAACCTATTTGGGAAATATTGCTCTCGGGCGTATTGATGATATCCCTTTTAAAAAGAATCAGGTGCGTTTCCTCAGACAGCTGGCTATGCTTTTCTCTTTGGCTGTACAGCAGAGTCGCCGGCAAGAGCAATCTTCGGCTGCCCCGAAAAATCAGGTTAAAACGCTGGATGAAGATTTTATCTTTTCCGTTATTCACGACTTGAAATCACCTCTACAGAGTTTGAAAAGTTTTCATGCGTTGCTATACGAACGCACAGAATCCGATCTGTGCGACGAGGAAAAGTATTACTATGAACGCATTGTTGCTAACCTGGATAATATAGAGAATATCATCAACGATATTTTGGTGTTGTTTCGTATCGGTCATGAAAAAGAAGATGTTGGCGATTGTGACCTAAACCTTATTGTCGATAATGTAATCGAGTCGATGGAGGGGGCACTGGAGAAACAAAACATCCGGGTAGAGAAAGAAGAATTGCCCGTTATTCGATACAGTCAAAGCGGCATCACCCACATTTTTCAGAATTTGATATCGAATGCGGTTAAGGCTGTGATTAACCGTTCTTTGCCGCTCATTTCCATACAAAACAAGGAAACCCCGGATCATATATCTGTCCATGTCCGGGATAACGGCGTTGGTATCGATGAGAACGAAATGGACTTTATTTTCCGTCCGTTTTATACAAAATCCGTTGATGGACTACCCTCCGGTTCCGGTTTTGGCCTGACCATCACCAAAAAAATACTCGACTTGCACGGCGGTCACAT
This sequence comes from uncultured Cytophagia bacterium, assembly GCA_964569215.1. Lineage (GTDB taxonomy): Bacteria > Zhuqueibacterota > Zhuqueibacteria > Residuimicrobiales > Oceaniaggregativiventaceae > Oceaniaggregativivens_A. Next base: position 7,291 of record CAZMUU010000144.1, on the reverse strand, counting down.
TGACGTCACATCCGCACCGGATAAAGGTACGACATTCATTCTTTCATTTCCCAAAGAGATTGTAAAATCTGTATGAATAAAAGCACCTCTAAAATACTGATCATAGAAGATGATATCGATCAAGCGCACCTAATGGAGTTGATACTCGAACGCGCCAATGAAGAGTTTAGCGTTGAGGTTGCGAATTCATATAGCAAGGGGCGTCTGCTGTTAAAATCAATTCGTTTTGACGCACTGGTTCTCGATTATCATTTGCCGGACAAGGATGGGCTGCAGATGTTGCGGGAGTTTAAAGAAAGCGGAATTACTCTCCCCGTGGTGATGGTCACCGGTCAGGGAGATGAACGCGTGGCCGTAGAAGCCATGCGGCTCGGGGCGATGGATTATATTGTCAAGACCAAACAGGATTTGAATATTTTACCCCGTGTATTACAGCGTGTCATAAAAGAGCACAGCCTTTCAGCACAGCTTAAATTGAGCGAACAGCGTTATTTTGCTCTTTTTGACAAAGCCAATATCGCTATATTTATCCTGTCGGCTCGGGACTATACTCTTTTAAATGTCAATAAACAATCACTGGATCTGACCGGTTACGAAAAAGAGGAAATTCTGAACCGGTCATTTTCACAGCTTTGTTCAAAATCTTCCAGTGAAGAGATTAGAAAATTTTTTGATAACCTGATTCAGAGCGGCCAATCTTCATCTGACCAGATATCACTGGTCAGATCCGACCGGCGGCTCGTCCCCTGCGATATCAGCGGCAGTGTTGTTGCCATAGGGGAAAATCAGGTTATTCAATTGTTCGCCCGTGATATCAGTGAAAAAGTAAAAATGCAAAGGCAGCTCTATCTCAGCCGGCAGCGGTTGATTTCTCTTTTTGATGGTATCACCGATCTAATTTCGGTTCAGGATCACCATCATCATCTGATCATGGGCAATAAAAAATACGCCCAGATTGCCGCCCAGCACACCAGCCGTGTTGTCGGGGAATTTTGTTATAAAGCGCTGTTCGGTCGCTCGGAACCCTGTGAGAATTGTCCGGCGGCAGAGACCCTTAAAAGAGGTAAAGCGGAGTTTGTAGAAATTTTTCACAAGGGGCGTACGTTTCATATCTGGACGTATCCAATGGCCGGGCTGGATGGTAAACCTGAATTTTTGGTGGAATATGCCCGTGACGTGACCGAACAAAAGGAAATTGAAAAACAGCTCATCAAATCCGAAAAACTGGCTGCCGTCGGATTGCTCTCTTCGGGTATTGCGCACGAATTGCGAAATCCGCTCAATATCATCGAAACGGCAAGATATTCCATTGAAGAATTGTTTGGTCATAAAGATCAAGCCCTCGACCACAAACTCGGACTGATCAACAAAAGCGTACGACGGGCTTCGATCATCATCGATAATCTGCTGCAATTCTCCAAACACTCGGAATATGAAAAGGAGAGAATCGATGTTGAGAAATTGCTCGATTCCACTCTTTCTTTGGTGGAAAAGGACGTGGGTTTACGCAATATTAATATTAATCGCCAATATAGCAGAGTCCCAAAGGTCTTTTTTAGCCTTGACTCTCTAAAGCAGGTATTCCTGAATATCATCATCAATGCCGTTGAAGCGATGCCTGATGGAGGTAATTTTAAAATCGTTACCCGCCATCTGGAAGAAGAAACGGCGATATACATAGATTTTATCGATAACGGTGTCGGTATTTCCAAAGAGAATATCAAGCATATATTTACTCCGTTTTTTTCGACAAAAAGCCAAAAGGGCGGAACCGGTTTGGGCCTTTATCTCTCTTATACGACCGTAAAAAAGGAGGGCGGCGATTTGTTTGTTAAAAGTCGTAAAGGCGACGGAACCTCTTTTACGGTCAAGGTGCCGGTAGCGGTCGAGTCAGCCTGATTAGAGATATCCGGCTCCCCCGGGAGTGGGTCGACATAGATATTGACATGAAGATATATAATCATTAAATTAACCGGGTTTTACAAGAATAAAGGAATAGAGTTGGATATCGATACGATTGTTCGTCCTGTTGAGGAAAATCTGGCTCAATTTGAGAAAAATTTTACGAAATTGCTCCATTCCAATGTGCCCATGGCTGAGCAGGTTGTGCAATACATTGCCGGAAGACGGGGAAAAAGATTACGTCCTTTGACCGTGTTTCTTGCAGCCCGATTACACGGAGATATCAACGATCAGACAATGAAGATGTGTTATGTGGTGGAATTGCTGCATACTGCTACGCTGGTGCATGACGACGTGGTCGATAATTCCAATGAGAGACGAGGCTCACCCACTGTCAATCATTTATGGGATAATAAAATTTCGGTTTTGGTTGGGGACTTTTTATTCTCCAAAACGCTAACCACGCTGCTTGAAATAAAAAACCATACCGCTCTTGATATTTTTTCTCAAACCACCAAGCTGATCACCGAAGGTGAATTGCTGCAAATCGAACGGGCAGAGGATTGGAGAATCGATGAGGATACCTATTTTGATCTTATTCTAAAAAAAACCGCTTCCCTCTTTAGCGCTTCTTGCCGATTGGGGGCACTATCGGTTGGCAGCGATCAACAGTTACAGGAGCGGATAAATAAAGTCGGTGAATATTTTGGTATGGCATTTCAAATTCGCGATGACATACTCGATTATACAGGCGATGAAAAGGTACTGGGAAAACCGGTGGGTAATGATATCCGGGAAAACAAGGTGACTCTTCCCCTGATCTATGCTCTTAAAAATGCATCCCCTGAAAAAAACGCAGCAATGGTGCAGCTATTGGAAAAAAAACATATTAACAAAAATGACATTCATTCACTGGTTAGCTTTGTGAAAGAGGAAGGTGGGGTGGATTACTCGATGCGTCTTGTGCATTCCTATGTTAAAAAAGCCCTGACCTTGCTCGATGACTATTCGCCCTCTTTGCCGAAACAATCGTTCATAGATTTAATCGAATTCACCCTTGACCGACAAAAATAGATATCCCCGGTCATTACATCGTGTTGTTTTTGCAGCAGTGGATGAATCATGATATGGTATGAAAGGATATAAATATGCCACGATCACTCGTCACAGGCGGTGCCGGATTTTTGGGCTCCCATTTATGTGAATATTTATTAAAAAAGGGTCATCAGGTCATTGCCATGGACAACCTCTTGACCGGCACGGTGGGTAATATTGAACATTTACAAAGCGAGGATTTTCAATTTATAAAACACGATGTTACGGAATATATTTATATTGCCGGAGCTGTTGATTATATATGGCATTTTGCTTCTCCCGCCAGTCCGCTGGATTATATGCAGCTACCGATTCATACCTTAAAGGTGGGCGCATTGGGTACGCATAAAGCGCTGGGCCTTGCTCTGCAAAAAAAGGCCAGTTTTTTGCTTGCCTCAACCTCAGAAGTATATGGCGATCCGCTGGTTCATCCTCAGCAGGAAACCTACTGGGGTAATGTCAATCCGGTTGGGCCGCGCGGGGTTTATGATGAAGCAAAACGGTTCGGAGAAGCTTTGACCATGGCCTATCATCGCCATAATCATGTCGACACCAAAATTGTCCGCATTTTCAATACCTATGGTCCCCGTATGCGTCCCAACGACGGAAGGGCAATACCCACCTTTATACCCCAAGCCTTGAACGGAGATCCCCTGACCGTGTTCGGCGATGGTCATCAAACACGCAGTTTTTGTTACGTAGAGGATTTGATCGATGGTATTTACCGGTTGATGATGTCAGAATATCACCAACCGGTCAATATCGGAAACCCGCACGAGATGACGATCCGGCAAATCGCCGAATTGATCATCGAGTTGATTAAAAGTCCGAGTAAAATCATCAACAAACCGCTGCCGGTGGATGATCCCAAAGTGAGGCAACCTGACATCAAACTGGCCAAAGAGTTGCTGGGTTGGGAACCACAATTTCCAATCAAAGATGGATTAACAAAAACGATAGACTGGTTTGCCGCGGTACTCGGTCCCAAAAGTAATACCAGAAAAAACAAGTGATTCCATCCCCAAATCACATACTTGTTATTCGTTTTTCCTCGATCGGTGATATTGTTTTAACCTTTCCGTTGTTGCGGATGCTTAAAACCAAATTCCCCAATGCCGAAATAGATTATGTTGTCAAAACGCAATATGCAGAACTGGTTGATAAAAATCCGTTCATTGATAAATTATATCGATTTGATAAAAATAATGGATGTTTCCCGCTTTTGCGGATTCGAAAGGCGGTTCAAAAACAAGAGTATGATCTAATTGTCGATTTGCAGAGTAATTTTCGCAGCTTTGTGATCAAACGTTTTCAGAATGCCCGGGTGGTATCCTATAAAAAACCATTTATTAACAGATTACTGCTGGTTCTCTTTAAATACAATCGTTTTACGCATGCCAAACCTGTTTCTCAGCGTTATATTGATACTCTTTACCCAACTGAAAAAACCGAGCCTTGTTTTAGCCTGGACGACGCTACATGCGCTTTGGTCGATAACCGGTTGACAGAGCGAGGGTTTCGGCATAGAGAGATGAATATCGCTTTCATACCGGGAGCCGGAAAAGCGACAAAACGATGGCCGGCGGATTATTATGCTCAATTGGCTGGGTTGTTGACTCTTCGACCTCTGGTAAAAATCTGGGTAATCGGCGATAAAGGGGACAGAGAGACGGCTGCAGAGATATACCGCGTTATTCCCGGTCGCTGTATCGATCTGAGCGGTAAATTTTCCCTTATGGAATCAGCTTGTGCACTGTCGAAAATGGATGCTGTTGTCAGCAATGACAGCGGATTTATGCATATCGCCGATGCCCTGCAAAAGCCTGTGATCGCTATCTTTGGTCCCACCACAAAGGAATTCGGCTTTTATCCCCGGAACGCCAACGCAAGGGTGATTGAGCATAAGGGTCTTTACTGTCGTCCCTGTTCTCATGTGGGGTCGGATCGATGTCCGGAGAAGCATTTCAGGTGTATGCGGGATATCAAGCCGGAGATTGTATACAATCGAATTGTTGAACATATTCTGCCAATCACCGGTAAAGTATGATTATTACCACGGGTGAACACAGGCGAGAGACCGGAGATTCTGCCCTTTTATCAAATTATGACCGGAAGAGCATCTCCAGGCTTTTCTATTACGAAAAAAGTTTGTATATTTTATGTTAAACAACCAAATAGCCGGAGGAAATGCACATTTGAAGTCTAAGGAACTTGCCGACCATGTGGCACAAACCGTCCTGGAGAAAAAGGCAACCGACGTTATTATTATGGATATAAGCAAACTGACCTCGATGGCCGATTATTTCGTCGTATGTACGGTGGACAGTGATATTCAGGCTAAAGCGGTGGTCGATCATGTTTTGGAAAAATTGCGACAAAACAGGATTAAACCGTGGCATAGCGAAGGCCGGATGAGTTATCATTGGGTTTTGGTTGATTTTGTCGATGTTGTCTTGCATGTTTTTTTACCGGAAAAGCGAAAATTTTACAATCTGGAGCGGTTATGGGGAGATGCCGTGATAAAGGAGATTAAGGATTCAGATGGACCTACAGAAGCATATCAGAAATAGACTCGAAACTGCTATTGCGAAAAGCGGATTCGATATAGCCGTCGAAGAGCATATAGTTGTGCTTGAAAAACCCAAACAGGAAAATTTTGGCGATATTTCCACACCGGTAGCAATGAATCTTGCCCCGGTGGTTAAGCAGGCACCACGGCAAATAGCTCAGCGGATTGTCGATCAATTTGAAATTGATTCCTATTACATTGAAAAAATAGAACTCGCCGGTCCGGGATTTATCAATTTTTTTCTTTCAAAAAAGTGTTTACAAAACGCGGTGGCTCAAATTATCACAGAAGGACGTACCTATGGCCGCAGTGATTTGCACAAGGGTGAATCCGCCCAATTTGAATTTGTTAGTGCCAATCCCACCGGGCCCTTGAATATTGTCAGCGCCAGAGCCGCTGCTGTCGGAGATGTTTTGAGCAGTCTGCGGGCAGCAATTGGTGTCGAGGTGGAGCGTGAATTCTATGTCAACGATGCCGGTCGGCAAATCAGATTATTGGGTGCTTCTCTGAACAGCCGATATATGACGGAACTGGGATATGACGAACAGGTACCGGAGGATGGTTATCATGGTCATTATTTACAAGAGCTGGCTGCAGAGCTGGTGCAAAACGAAGGGGATAAATATGCCGCTTTGGACAAGGAAAAGCGCCTTGAAGCGTTGAGCCGGACGGCATTGGAAGAGATGTTGAAACGGCAGAAAAAGAGTTTACAGCATTACAGATTACAGTTTGATAACTGGTATCGCGAAAGCAGGTTACGCCGGGAAAAAGCCCATCTCAAGTTACTGGATCTGTTCAATAAAAAAAAGTTGGCCTATGAAAAAGATGGTGCAATATGGTTCCGGTCCAGTGATTTCGGTGATGAAAAGGACCGTGTGCTGGTAACTCGTGAAGGAGAGCCGACTTATTTTTTGGTTGATATCGCCTATCATCAAACCAAATATGATCGTCGCTTTGATAAAGTATACGACATTTGGGGACCGGATCACCACGGCTATATCGGCCGCATGCAGGCCGCTATGCAGGCCTTGGGGCATGGCAAAGACAGCTTTGAGGTCATTATCGTACAGCAGGTCAACCTTTTTCGGGGTGGCAAAGTGGTAAAAATGTCCAAACGCGCCGGTGAAATCATAGAGATGGATGAATTGATCGATGAAGTCGGGGTTGATGCGGCAAGGTATTTTTTTGCTGACCGGCGGTTGTCGCAACCACTCGATTTTGATATTGATCTGGCCAAAAAACAATCCGATGAGAATCCGGTTTATTATGTTCAATATGCACATGCCCGCATATGCAATGTTTTGAGATTTGCCCGGGAAAACGAACTTGAGCCGGACCAGGAAGCGCTTTCTTTGCTGAACAATGATTCGGAACTGTCCTTGATTAAAAAAGTAATCGATTATGTCGACATTGTTGAAAAGGCGGCTTTAAATTTGGAACCGCATCGGCTGACCAATTATTTGCACGAGCTGGCAACTGTTTTTCACAAATTTTATCACGACAATCGGGTTGTCAGCGATGATGTCGCCTTGAGCGGTGCTCGTTTGGCTCTGGTCACAGCGGCACGGCAGGTTTTTGCCAATGGATTGGAAATTCTCGGCGTTTCAGCGCCTGAAAATATGTAAGTCGTAAACAGGTGAGGTAAAAATGAGTGTACTCGTTGTAGGTTCAATGGCTTATGACTCGGTAATCACCCCACAGGATGAACGCGACCAGGCTCTCGGC
>CAZMUU010000143.1:0-8472 GCA_964569215.1 uncultured Cytophagia bacterium | reverse complement strand
CCATGGTCCTTCCTGCCAAAACATCCACAGCATACTGATCACACCCAGCTGATGCCGGGCCCTTATGCAAACGGGCCGTCGGTGACGACCGCATGTCTGCAGTGTCATGAAGAGACGGCTGTGGAGGTGATGCAAAAGGCACACTGGACCTGGGAAAGCGAACCGGTCGAGCTGCCCGAACGGCCGGAACCCGTGGTGTTGGGCAAAAAAAATGCCATCAACAATTTTTGTATTGGCGTTCGCTCCAACTGGCCACCCTGTACAGCATGCCATGTGGGTTACGGTTGGGTCGATGAAACCTTTGATTTTGAGGATCCGTCGGCCATTGATTGCATTGTCTGTCATGACCAATCAGGCCAGTATATCAAAACCAAAGGTGGATACCCGGCAGAAGGTGTCGACCTGGCACAGGCAGCTCAGAGCGTTGGTATTCCGACGCGCGAAAATTGCGGCGGCTGTCACTTTCGCGGCGGAGGCGGCAATGCGGTAAAACACGGCGACCTGGATGAAAGCCTCTACTATCCCAGTGAACGCATTGATATTCATATGGGCAAACATGGATTCATATGTACCGATTGCCACCGCACAAAAGAACATGATATCATGGGTCGGTCGATATCGGTAAGCGCGGACGATCGAAACCAAATTTACTGCATCGACTGTCATGCCATGAATGTTCACCAGGATGAACGATTAAACCTGCACAATCGTAGCGTTGCCTGCCAGGCCTGCCACATCCCGGAAGCAGCCGTAAAAGAGGCCACCAAAATGCACTGGGACTGGTCTGCGGCCGGTCAGGATTTTCCCGAAGATCCGCATGAATATATCAAAATCAAGGGTCGTTTTGTTTATGAACGCAATATCAAACCCGATTATTTCTGGTACAACGGCAACGCAAAACCCTATCTGTTCGGAGACCCCATCGATCCGAATGAGGTGACTATGCTTAATGAGCCCAGAGGCTCCATCGATGATCCGAATGCCAGAATATGGCCCTTTAAAGTTCATCTGGCAGAACAAATCTATGATAAAACCTACAGCTATCTTTTACAGCCCAAAACCTGGGGCGAAGGAGGATACTGGACCGAATTCGATTGGGACAAAGCCGCCAGGCTGGGCTCAAAAGCCGTCGGGCTTGCCTATAGCGGTTCTTTTGGTTTCACTTCAACCGCCATGTTTTGGCCGATTACGCATATGGTGGCTCCAACCTCAAAAACGTTGCAATGCAACGACTGCCATGGAGAAGAAGGAGAACAGAGGTTGAACTGGACAGCCCTCGGGTATGAGGGCGATCCCATGCTTTACGGCGGACGAAAAAACTAAAAAGGACGGTCGATCATGTGGTTCCAAAAATCCATGCGTTTATTCCTGCTCTTCATTTTCCCCTTTGCCATTGTTTCCGGACAAAATATGCATCCTGTTTTTCCCCTGCTGGATGAAGATGATAAAAATGTCCTGAAAAGCAACAATCCGGTATCAACCCTTCGCACCTGCGGGGGTTGTCATGACACGGAATATATCAGCAGTCACAGCTTTCACACCCAGGTGGGTTTTGATCAGATAAAGGAGGCCGGTAAAACGGAATCCGGGCGCGCCTGGGACTTTAGTCCCGGCACATTTGGCCGCTGGAACTCCCTGGTTTATCGATATCTGTCAGCCGACTATGATGAATATCTCGACCTGGGCAGAGCGGAATGGCTAAAATTATTTGGCGCCCGCCATGTTGGTGGCGGCCCCGCCGTTTATAGCGTCAACGGTGAAAGACTCGATGACCAGGCGATGAAAAAGGAGAGCCAACTCTTCAATTCACAGACAGGAAAGATCGAGACCTGGAATTGGAAGCAGTCGGGTGTTGTAGAGATGAATTGCTTTCTCTGCCACATTCCCAATCCCAATAACAGCGCCAGAATAAACGCTTTGAAATCCGGAACATTCAAATGGGCAAATACCGCGACCCTGTTGGGAACGGGCATTGTCCTTGAAAAAAACGGTAGCTATTCATATATCCGATCCGCGTTTGGACCACAGCAAAATTTATCGGCCGATTATATCCTTATACAAGAACCAAAGAACGATAATTGTGGTTTTTGTCACGGTTTGGTGCACGACAACCCGAACATTCCGCTGATTACAGCGGGCTGTCAGCCTGAACACTGGATGACCGAAACCACCGGCCAGGTCATCACCGCCCAAAGACTGGTCGACAGCGGTATGAATCTCGAAAACAAAAGCGATCTGAACCGCTCCTGGGATATTCATGCAGAGCGGTTGCTCAATTGTATTGATTGCCACCATTCTATTAATAATCCCTTTTTCTACCAGGAAGATCCCGAAAGCCGTCCGGCTCATCTTCTTTTTTCACCCAGAAGACTGGAACTGGAGGATTATTTATATCGCCCAAGTCATCAATTCGCGCGTGGTCAAAGTTCGTTTGCCGGACTTGCCCCTGATCTCAAGGCAACGATGCGGCGATGTGAATCATGCCACGATTTTAACATCGCACATCCCTGGTTGCCCTATCGCCAGAGGCATCAAAACAGTGTAACCTGTGAATCCTGTCATATTCCCAAATTATATGCCCCCGCCAGGCGCCTTCTCGACTGGAGTATCCTGACCGCAGATCAGGAACCCCGGATGGAATGCCGCAGCATCGATGGCCCGGCAAAAGATGTCTCCACTCTTGTCAAAGGCTACGAGCCTGTTTTGTTACCGCGCCGTGAATACGATGGCCGTATACGTTTTGCGCCTTATAACCTGGTGACCGTCTGGTTCTGGACATTCGGTGACCCGAAGCGTCCGGTGAGGCTCTATGATTTGAAGCGAGCTCTTTTTGTCGGAAATGATTATCATCCGGATGTCATCAGGGCACTCGACAATAATAAAAACAATAAAATCGAGAGCGATGAATGCCTGCTTGATACAAAAGCAAAACAGAACGCCATTCGTAGACGCCTTTCTGCTCTCGGCCTTGAAAATCCGCAACTCCGTGGAGAAATCCAGCCATTTGCTATTCATCATAATGTTACCCATGGAGAATGGGTTGTGCGTGATTGCCAGGCTTGTCACAATCATCCGTCAAAGACCACCCGCCCCTTTTTGTTGGCAAAAAATTATCCATATGGCATAATCCCGGGCATGGTGCAGGACGCCCAGCTGGCACAAGATGGCCACATTATTGAGATGAATGATAAACTCTTTTACCAGACAGATGCTCGCGCATCAGGATTTTTTATACTCGGCCTAAACTCCGTACTGTGGGTTCAAATTATTGGTGCGGCGTCTGTAATTCTGGTGCTGCTGGGTACATTGCTCCATGCCGGTATGCGACTGCGCAGTGAAGCAATGCATCCCGAAAAAAGCGTAAAGACCCATCAGGTCTATATGTACAGCGGCTATGAGCGCTTTTGGCACTGGATGCAGGCTGCAGCGATAATCGGACTCATCTTTACCGGCCTGGTGATTCATGCCCCCGATATCTTTGGATTCCTCTCTTTCGAGGCTGCTGTTTGGGTACACAACATCCTCGCCGTAATATTGGTGGTCAATGCTTTTCTCTCTCTGTTTTATCATTTCGCCAGCGGTAATATCAAGCGCTACCTTCCCGAACCACAGGGATTTTTTAATCAGGCGATGCAGCAGATGAACTATTATCTCAAAGGCATTTTCACAAATCAGCCACACCCCTTTGAAAAAACACCGGAAAAGAGGTTAAATCCCCTGCAAAAAATCACTTATCTTGTCATATTGAATATACTGCTACCGGTGCAAATCATTACCGGCATCCTCATTTGGGGCGCACAGCACTGGCCGGAATTTTTATCAAAAGTGGGCGGATTGGGACTTTTAATTCCTTTTCATTCGCTTATTGCCTGGTTTTTTGCCGCCTTTTTACTTTTGCATATCTATCTCACCACAACCGGCCATACACCGACATCCAATATCCGCGCCATGATCGTTGGTTGGGAAGAAATCGAAATGAAATCACAGGAGTCCCGTCATGAACGATAAACAACTCGAACCCGCCACAGGCAAACCCTTTATTCACCCATACCTGGGCGGTGTTCTGCTCGGACTGGTGCTGTTTTTGGCTTTCTTCCTTACCGGCAACGGTCTGGGAGCTTCAGGAGGATTAAACCGTATCCTGGTCTATATAGAGGATTTGATCGTACCCGAACATATCGACCAGACGCCCTATTTGTTAAAAATGGCCGGCGGAGAGCTTAATCCGCTGAGCCACTGGATTGTCTTTATGCTTCTGGGAACCGTTGCAGGCGGTTTTTTGTCGGGTTGGCTGCACGGACGTCTCAAAATCGAAACCAATAAAGGCCCCCGCATCTCCAACAAACAGCGCTGGCTACTTGCGTTTATCGGCGGCTCCTTTATGGGATACGGTGCCCGCTTTGCGCGCGGATGTACCTCCGGTCAGGCGCTATCAGGCGGTGCTGTCCTTTCCGCCGGGAGCTGGGCGTTTATGTTCGCTGTCTTTGCCGGCGCTTATGCATTGGCCTATTTTCTAAGAAAAATTTGGAATTAACAAGGATAAACCTATGGCTCCTTTTCCGTTCGAACAATGGCTGGGCCCCGGTGCCTATATAATATATTTCATTATCGGAATGCTTTTTGGCGCAGTACTGGAAATGTCCGGATTCGCCAAATCGACAAAACTCGCTGCCCAGTTTTATTTCAAGGATCTCACCGTCCTTAAGGTGATGTTTACCGCCATTATCACCGCCATGCTGCTGATCTTTTTGGCCTCAGCCCTTGAGTTGATCGATTATGACCTCATTTGGGTCAATCCGACGTATCTATGGCCCGGCATCGTCGGTGGATTGATTATGGGGGTCGGATTCATCATCGGCGGATTTTGTCCCGGTACCTCCATCGTCGCTCTTGCCACCCTTAAAATCGATGGTATCTTTTTTGCCCTTGGCACTATTTTCGGCATTTTTGTCTTTGGCGAAACCGTTCAACTTTTTCAGAATTTCTGGAATTCTTCATTCTATGGCCGTATCAATCTACCGGAACTTTTCGGTCTACCCACCGGTGTCGCGGTACTTTTCGTTTTATTCATGGCCCTCTTAATGTTTTGGGGGGGAGAACAGTTGGAACGAATTTTTGGAAATAAAAACCTTAAAAAAGAACCAAAAGCACGCTTTGCCGGTGCCGGTATTATGATTGCAATAGCAGTTATTATCCTTATGCTTGGCCAGCCGACTGTTGAGGACAAGTGGGAATGGATCGCAGAAGAAAAACAACCTCTGCTGGACAATCGAAATGTTCACATCCATCCCGGAGAATGGCTTGAGATCTATTACGACGATACCCGAAAGTTGGTTACTCTGGATATTCGGGATGAGAGGGGTTTTAATCTGTTCCATCTCAAAGACGCCAGACATATTGACGTCGATGACCTCGTACCCGTACCTTCCTGGATAGCAAAACTCCCTGCCAATGCCGTCATCGTTACAGTCAGCAACAATGAAATGAATGCCGTTAAGGCCTGGAAAATACTGGTGGCAGAAAAGATTCCCAACGTCTATATCCTCAGCGGCGGAATCAATAACTGGCTGCATACATTTGCTAATAAAACGGAAAAACTCAAGCCAGCAAAACAAGAAAATAAAGCATTGCAGTATGAATTCGACAAAGCGCTGGGCTCAAGGCATCCTTTGGCCGAACCTTCGGCAAAGTGGCTGCAAACGCTGGAGTATGATCAAAAAGTAGAGCTGGTGAAAAAAGTCCGGCGCCAGGGCGGCTGCGGCTAAATCGCACGCCCCCTCGCCAAAACTCTTATGGTACTTAAAAAAGCAATAACAACATTCTCTTTTCGCGGTTCTTCGCGTGGTCGGCGGTCTCATCCATTATCAACTACATGGCAGAGAATAGATATTCAGGTTATAAAAGTTGCGCCATTTCTCTTTCGAACGCCCGGATTTTAACACGGACCCTTCCAAGATGCTGGATATCCATGCGGTTTTATCCGCTAATGTCAATACCCGGTTCAGAGACTGTAAACACAGACTCAATTTCGGCTAATATCTCGAAAGAGCCCGTTACGTGTTCATTAAACGTTTCAAAGGATTAATCGACAAAGGCGTCCCTGCCCAGGTTCACATCACATGGTTTGCTGATTATTACGAACGCATGCACAATAAAAAAAGAGGACAGGGGCAAAAACATAACATGAGGTAAACGGCTAAATACAAGTAAACGATATAAGGAGTTATCATCATGAACAAAAGAGCTGCCGAACTGATCGAAAGGCTCAGGCTGGAGCCACACCCGGAAGGAGGATATTTCCGCGAGGTATTCCGCTCCCCTCATGTTTTGCAAACCGGAGATAAGAGACAGGAGCGCAAAGCGGTGACCACGATCTATTATCTGTTGACCAAGGGCGAGCACAGCTCCTGGCATCTGGTCACTTCGGATGAAGTCTGGCACTATTATGAGGGTGATCCATTAGAGCTTTTCTGGATCGAGCCGGGTGCAAAAGAGCACAACCATCACCTCCTGGGCCAAGTTGAAGCATCCAGCCGCCCGGTTACCGTGATCCCGGCCGGTTGTTGGCAGGCGGCAAAAACCACCGGTGAATACACCCTGACGGGATGTACCGTCGGCCCGGGTTTTGAATATGAGGATTTCCGCCTGCTGCGAGGACATCAGGAAGAAGAAAGAATGATCAGAGAGCGGTTTTCGGAACTAGCTGTCTTTATTTAGTATAAATACTCCGGCCTCTGCAAGTACCGAACAGAATCATTTTCCTTATCGATGACTGGTAAAAATTTTTCTTTTTGCACCATGCAACAAGTTGAAACGACGGTAAATGACACCAAATGTGTTCATTTAAAAACATGATGGATTTTGCTATTCCAAACAGATCACCGAATGATCGATATCATGATGATATTTTTTGAAAAAGTCAAAATAAAACAAAGCCATTTGAAATAAAAATTTTGGCTACGAGCCGGGATGGCATTATCAGCCATAACTTTTGCATAACTTATTTTAATGTGTTGTGACAAAGGATTCATAGATATCCAATTCTGACTATTATAAATATCGTAAGGATATGCAGCTGGTTTATCTTAAATTTATCCCGGTTTTCTTGTAAATCAACCAAAAAGTGATTAATTTTGAATTTATCTGGAAAACTATAGAATAACTTGTTATATGCAAAAATATTCTTGCAAATATCACCAAATATGACTAAACTCCAAACAACAAGGACAATAATTGGAGTCTAATCCATTGAGGGACAAATTTAAAAACACATATTTCCGGCTACTGAAAAACACAAAATTCAAAACACATCGCTATTTATTTGATTCTTTTAACATTGATAGCCGCTTGACGGGGTTGGTTGGTCCACGAGGGACCGGCAAAACAACGTTACTGCTTCAATTTATTAATGAGCGTATTGAGGACAAAAGAAAGTGCATTTATATATCGCTCGATAACATTTATTTCACTCAAATCAAATTGCTGGATTTTGTAAACGAACTGTATGACATTGACGGCATTCGATATTTTTTCCTGGATGAAGTCCACAAGTATCCATATTGGGATCAAGAACTGAAAAATATTTACGATTCCTATCCGGATGTAACCGTTGTTTTCTCTGGCAGTTCGAGTATGGATTTAATTCGAGGCACCTATGATCTTTCGAGGCGTGGTACACTGTTCAGAATTGGCGGCATGTCCTTTCGAGAATACCTCGATTTTAGGTTGGGAAAAACAGTTTCCGCCGTCAGCTTTGATGATCTCATTCGTAATCCAGAAAATCTTGTCGATCAATTATCAGATATCGATAGATTAAGGGGACACTTTCTTGAGTATCTCGATGCCGGCTATTATCCATTTGTGTTTGATGATGAGGTGAATTATCATCAAAAAATATTGAATGTCATAGACAAAACTATTTATGAGGACATTTCTAATTTTTACAACCTAAAAACGGAAAACTTGATTAATTTCCGAAAGATACTTTCCTACATGTCAACGATCCCGCCGGGACAACTGAATCGAAACAGCATTTCAAAACATATCGGCTTGGATAATAAAACGGTAGAAAACTATTTAAATATTTTGCACGAAACCGGGCTTGTCTGTCTTATTCGCGAAAAAAAGGCTGGAAGTAATCTGCTTAAGGGGACGGAAAAATTATATCTGGACAATTCAAATATTTACAAAGCCATTGTAAGTGAAATCGGCTTTGAATATAATAAAGGTACGGTTCGAGAAATCTTTTTCATCAAAATGCTGCAAAACGCAGGTGAAAAAGTTTATTTCAGTAGAGTTGGCGATTTCCAGGTTCAAAATTACTTTTTTGAGATAGGCGGACGAGGTAAATCGGTCAAGCAGATAAAAAATCATTTGGACACATCCTTTGTTGTGAAGGACGATATTTTATATCCTGACGCGCACACTGTACCGTTGCACCTGTTTGGTTTTCTTTATTAAGGCGGCACATAA
>CAZMUU010000142.1:0-8508 GCA_964569215.1 uncultured Cytophagia bacterium | reverse complement strand
GTTTATCACCTCCAGCTTGCCCTCTAAAAGATCGACAGCCTTGATCCATACCGGTTGATGGCTCTTTTTGACTTGCCAAAGTTCAGGTTGGGGGGTTCTGTCTGCAAAGATCACCCCATTGAGACAAAAAGGACTCGAGCCATAGCCTGTATATGTGCCCTTTTCTTCAATGGTTTCAAAATCCAGCCACAACAGAGTACTATTTTCTGCTGTCTTGATCGATTCAAACTCTTCAGGAGAATAGGCTTTTTTGTATATCCGTATGTCATCCATCACGGCATTATTCAGCCAGCCGGGGAACTGCTCGTGCTGCACATCCGGGTGGCGGCCGATATTCAGGGGCACCGGAAAGGCTTGAATATCCCCTTTAACCTCTTTTGCTTCAAGTTCCTGGCCATCCTTGAACAGCTTGATTGTGTTTCCGTCATATGTCCCTGCGATATGATGCCAGTTATAACTCCAGTCGCCACCGACATGGGCTCTCACTGCATGTCTTTGATCGGTATAGACATAAAACTCAATTGTAGAGTCGTCGATCTGAGCAAGTCCATATTGTTGGCTGCCTTTGCTGATAATCGGCATGCTGAAGGGTATTTTGTCGGGTTCGTTTCGTTGCCTTTTGCTTTTGACGTTGTGCTGGGAAATCCACTGATAAGCTGAAGACCAACTGCGCGGATAAATCCAGGCTTCAAGGGTGAGCTGCTGTTTTACCGAGTCGAAAATCGGATCGTTATAAATCTCTATCCAATCATCCAGACCACTCAAATCGAGAGCCTGGTCTTTTCGTCCCTGGACCATTTGTGGACGTCCGATAAGCGCACAATTATGGTCATATCCGGAGTTATCTTTAACGTTTACAAGCGGGAGCTCCAATCCCTGGTCCACCCAATCCCATATATACCCCCCCTGAAGGTTGGGAAGGGTGCGGATAAGAGCCCAGTATTCATCAAAATGACCGACGCTGTTACCCATAGCGTGCATATATTCACCCATGATTACCGGCTTTTCGATTTTCCGGCAATAGGAATGGATCCAGGCAGGCGTCGGATAACGAGGACCGCTGATATCAGCAAAGGAAGGATTATAAAGATCATTGCCCTGATGATACAGCAACCGCGTTGGATCTGTATTTTTGGCATAATCCGCCATTTCAAAATGAATCCGTCCGAGGCCGCATTCGTTGCCCGTACTCCACATGACAATACTTGGATGATTTTTATCTCTCTGCACCATGCGGGAAAAACGATCCATAAACGCCGTCCGCCAGCCCGGTTCTTCGGCGAACCAGGTTTCAGCAAAGTGGCATTCCGCATTGACCTCGTCCTGAACATAAATACCATACCGGTCTGTCAGATTGTACCATTCGGGGTCGTTTGGATAATGGCAGGTACGCACGGCGTTTATATTGAATTGTTTCATTAATTTTATATCTTTTATCATCATGTCGGTGGGGACGGTACGGCCGGATTTTGGATGATGTTCGTGGCGATTTACCCCCATAAATTCGACGGCAACTCCATTGATCAGCATTTGAGCATTCTTCACCTCGATGCTCCGAAACCCCGTGTTTTGTCTGATAACCTGTATCGTTCGGTCGTTCTCATCGATAAGCTCCAGAATTACGGTATAAAGATAGGGTTTTTCAGCACTCCACTTGTGCGGATTTTTGATATGTCGCTTGAAATCGATTTTTCTACTGCCCCTTTGCAGTGTACCTGTTTTGGAATCAAATGAGGTCACCAGATTTTCATCTTTGTCAAAAAGATAGGCCTTGATTTGATAGTTGCTGGATTCCTCTTGTTCCGATTCGAGCCGGCAGGTGATATTCAAATCTGCATTTTGGTAATTATTATCCAAAGCGGTTGTAATATAGACATCGCGGATACTGGTAAGCGGAAGGGAGTAGAGGTATACATTACGATAGATGCCGGCAAATCGCCACATGTCCTGGTCTTCCAGATAACTGCCGTCGGACCAGCGAACCACCATCACCGATAAAGTGTTTTCACCGGAACGGATGAACGGCGTGATATCATATTCGGCAGGCGTCATGCCGCCCTGGTCGTAACCCACATATTGTTCATTAACCCAGACAAAAGAGGCTGATTTTACCCCTTCAAAATGGAGAAATATTTTATTATCTTTCCATGCTTCCGGAATATAAAACAACCGTTTATAACAACCGGTCGGGTTTATTTCGTCCGGAACGCGGGGTGGATCGAACGGCGCCAGAGCCTGAGGTATATTGCGATACATGTTAAAGCCATATCCCTGCATTTGCCAGACGCTTGGCACCCGTATGTCATCCCATTTTTCTACAGAGAATTCATCTCTATAAAAATTCAATGGCGCCCTGAGCGGATTGACGGACCATTTGAATTTCCATAATCCATCCAGAGATTGATAAAAGGGAGATTCATATTTGTTATTTTTTAATGCCTGGAAGGTACTGCTGAAGGGAATCATGGGAACATGGGCGAGTTCCTGATTCTCGGACACCATGCGGGGATTTTCGATATACGCATTAATGTCGTGAAATGGAATCCGGGCTTCCAGCTGTACATTCAGACCCAAGAGTAAAATAACAAGACAAAGTGCGCTTTGTCTTAAATAATGTTTTATCGTGAACATGTATTGCTCCTGTCTACATTTTTATAGATAAATTTTTTCTGAAAAGTCAGGTCGCTTATTCAGGACAAGCCTGTAATATCGATCCATATATTAGCTCGCTAACTAGGTTTTTTGCAATCTGCATGGCCGGGATGACAGCATTGAATCATCCGCCGGGAAGATTAAAAATGCCAGAATACAGGTACAAAGATCACGGTTATAATATAGAACAGCAGATTGAGCGGTAATCCGATGCGAAAATAATCTGAAAAACGATATCCCCCCGGTCCAAATACCATCAGATTGGTTTGATAGCCGATGGGGGTGGCAAAACTGGCGGAAGCTCCGATCATGATGGCAATGATAAACGGCATTGGATTTACACCCATATTTACTGCAGATGCCATGGCAATCGGAAACACCAATACAGCAGCAGCGTTATTGGTAATCAATTCTGTAAAAAGCGAGGTTATGCCATAGACAACGATGAGGACGAGAATTGGACTATCACCGGCCAGGTTGATAAGGTATTGAGCGATGGTGTATGAGGCACCGGTGGTTTCCAGAGCTTTACCGATTCCAAAGGCGGCGACAATGACCAGCAGAACCTGCCAGTCAATACTGCGTTTTGCATTCGACCAGCTGACACAGCCGGTTAATATGGTGAGCCCCGCTGCCAGCGTTGCTGCTTTAAGCATGCTCAGGATACCGCTTCCTGCCAGTATTACCATTACCAACAAAATGAAAAGAGCTGTCCCTGCTTTTTCAAACCTGATCGGTGCAGAATCTTCAATTTTGCTCACCAAAAAGAAATTTTTGGAATTTTGTTGCTGATCGATAAACGACGGCAACGCTTCCAGCAACAATGTATCTCCCGGTTGTAATATAATATCGCCGACCTTTTTCCGAATGCGCTGCCCGTTTCTGGCAACTGCAATGACCACTGCATTGTATATGGTGCGAAAGTGACTTTCGCGAATGGTTTTTCCGATTGAGGGAAAGGAATTTGAAACCACTGCTTCGATCAGGCAACGTTTGGAACGCGGTCCCTGCAATTTAAAGACCTGGTTGGTTGCCGGTACGAGTCCGCGCATTTTTTGCAAATCAACGATTGATTCCACAATCCCGACAAAAACGAGCCGGTCATTGGCATACAATTTTTCCTGTGGAGAGACGGCTACAATGAGTTCTCCCTCTCTTTCGATTTCCATGAGATACATACCCCGTAGCTGCCGCAGTCCCATTTTTTCAATAGACTGGCCCACCAGGGGGGATTTGGGTTCCACGATCATCTCTACGGTATATTCACGTGGATCATGCAATTGACTCATGACCGAGCCGCGTTCAGGTAAAAGCCAATGGCTGAAAAAAAGGATATAAATAATGCCAAGCACGGCACAGGGTATCCCGATTTTGGCAATGGTAAACATATTCAAGCCACCCATCAGGGACTCGAGGTTATGCTGTTTTGCATACTGGATCAGCATACCATTTACGATGAGGTTGGTACTGGTTCCAATGAGGGTAATGATACCGCCAAAAATTGCTGCATAGCTGAGCGGGATCATATATTTTGAAACGGCTATATTGTGTTTTTTTGCCCAATCTGAAATAGCCGGTATAAACATGGCGACTACCGGGGTGTTGTTTAGAAAACCACTCAAGGCGGTCACCGGCAGCATAATTCTGAGCTGGGCAAGCCAGCGGTTTTTGGGTTTGCCCAACAACTGAGGGGTGAACAACTGCATACCGCCTGAATCCCGCAGTGCTGCTGCTACAATATAGAGAATCCCAACGGTAACCATCCCCTGGTTTGTTAATCCCGCCAGAGCATCCGAAGGCGATAGAATACCACTTACCAAAAGAAAACCAAGGGCAGCGAGAAAGACAAGATCAGGGGAATATTTTGTGGTGGCCAGAATGGTTATTATGGCAATGACCAGTAAAACAACGATCCAGGCTTCAAATCCCATAAAGCGACTGATATAATTTGTTCAAAAAGACGGGTAAAGCAGTTGATTTATAAGTTTTAAGGTATTATTTTTCGGCTAGTAAAGCAACAAAAATATTACCATCAAAAATCTGATGATTTTGAATGCTGCGATTGTCTCAATTGAAGGGAAGGAAGAAATGAAAATAATATTGGCTCCGGATGCTTTTAAGGGCAGCATGACGGCAGAAGAGGTTTGTGCGGCAATGGAACGTGCCGCAAAAGAGGTGTTGCCGGAGGCGCTCATAGACTCTATCCCGCTGGCCGACGGAGGTGAAGGAACCGTTCAGGCTCTCATAACCGCTACAAATGGAAAAACAATTGAATGCAGGGTGACCGGCCCTCTTGGTGATGAGGTAACCGCTCAATATGGAATCCTGGGCAATGAAAATACAGCGGTCATTGAAATGGCCTCTGCATCGGGATTGCCTCTGGTGCCGGCTGACCAGCGAAATCCTCTCAAGACCACCACATTCGGAACGGGCCAACTGATCCGGCATGCAGTGGAAAACAATGTCGACAAGATCATTATCGGTATCGGCGGGTCGGCAACCACGGACTGCGGTACCGGAATGGCTCAGGCTCTGGGTGTTCGTTTTATCGGCCATGATGGCAGCGAAATCGATGCGTTTATGACCGGAGAACGCATGGAATCTGTAAAGGATATAGAACCTCATCAATGTCTGGAAACCCCCAAAGTTGTGGTGGCGTGCGATGTCAGCAATCCATTGCTCGGTACTGATGGTGCTGTTTATGTTTATTCTTCTCAAAAAGGGGCGACCAACGACCAGCTCTCACTGCTGGAAAACAACATGGCTCACATTATTGATATTATTGAAAAAAAGAGCGGTAAAGAGGTGCGAAACATACGGGGAGCCGGTGCGGCAGGCGGCTTGGGAGCCGGTTTGATGGCTTTTCTGGATGCAGAACTTCGTCCAGGGGTTGATCTTGTCCTTAACGCCTGTCACTTTGATGAGCGAATCAGAAATGCGGATATGATCCTCACCGGAGAAGGTGCGATAGATCATCAAACCCTTCACGGCAAGACCATTAGCGGTGTTTTGCAGCATGCAACTCTCTTTAATATACCGGTAATCGCCCTGGCGGGAAGTGTTGCCGATGATATCGATGATCTGTATAATGCCGGACTGCTCTCGGCATTTAGTATTTGCTCACAGCCGATGAGCCTTGAAGAGGCTCTTGACAAGGGTGAAGCGCTGGTGCAGGCTATGGCCGGTCGGGTTTTCAGGCTTTTAAATAGGGTAGAAATACAATCAGACCGATGATACCGGCACATATGGCGGTAATCAAGACAGCTCCGGCCGCTACATCTTTGGCTTTGGCCACCAGAGGATGAAAATTGGGAGAGGTCACATCAGCCAGAAATTCAAGTGCTGTGTTTAAGGTTTCTGCTGTCCAAACCGCCATAATGGCCAACAGAATGATGCACCAGTCGATCCTCTGCAATTTACAGATGAATCCCAGCGCGATCACCATCAGCGTGCCCAATGCATGTATCCATGCGTTATGCTGCGATTGCATCATGTAAGCAATGCCGCGACCGGCGAAATAAAAGCTTTTAATTCTCGCTTTGAATTTAAATTTACTCATATTTATTCCTGTTGGGAATAAAAAGTGTTCATGTCCGTTTTGATGATATTATTATTGATAGTGTATGTTTTTTGTAAAATCGTCCTGGAGATCATCTTGGCTGTTGTTGAACTGATCTGTGCGCTCTTAATCTATAAAATCTTCATTGTGGGCAACAACATACGTACACACCATATCTCCGGTTACATTATTAGACGTTTCAAACATATCCAGAATCGGGTTAATCCCCAGCGCCAGGGCCACAATTACGGCCACCTGAGGCGTTGACAACCCCATGTTTTCGAGAATGATAAATAACAGCATGAGACTCCCTCCCGGCACACCGCCGGCACCGATTGATGCCAGAACTGTTGTGAGGACCAGAGTGATAAGAGCAACCGGCGTCAGGGTGATTCCGAACATATTGGCCGCGAGTACCGCAAACATGGGCAAATGAACGCAGACACCGTCCATATTGATGGTAGCGCCCAGTGGCAGTGAGAAACTCGAGAGTTCATTTTTGACGTTGAGCTCCTCGTTCACTACCCGCATGGATACCGGTAGCGTGGCGGCACTGCTTCGGGTGATGAAGCCGGTGATCATTGCTTCCTGCAACCCTTTGAGGATCATGTAGGGATTTTCCCGTGTGACCAGAAAAACCAGCAGAGAATAGACGACAAAAACCATGACCAATATGCCGGCAATGATGCCGAGCGTTACACCGACATAGGGACCGACAATGTTCGGTCCATACATGCTGAAATTGACAATGGAAAGGGCAAAGACTCCGATCGGTGAATATTCGAGTATCCAGTCAACCATTTTAAACATGGCGTCGCGGGCGGCGGTGAAAGTATCGATCAGATTTTCCATACGCGCGATAAACTTTTTATCTTGTGAAGCTTCAATCGTCACCCGTATACCGAGCCCGAACATGATTGAAAAAATAATGATGGGAAGAAAATTTCCCTCTGCAAGCGCCTGGAAAGGGTTTTGGAACATGTTGATCAGCATGTCAACGATACCGCCTTCTGCGGCAACGTCTTCGCTAAGGTCAGCGGTTTGAGTTCCCATGGTGTTGGCGAGTTGTTCCCAGCCGCTCAAGTCCGCTCCGCCTCCGGGATTTATGGTCAGGGCCAGCATCACGCCTACAACAGCGGCAAGAAAAGAACATAAAAAGTACCATGCCATAACTTTGGCACCGATACGGCCGAAGCGTTGAATGGGTAAACTGGCCGCCCCGATAACCAGCGAAAAAAAGATCACCGGGATGACGATCATTTTGAGCATGTTGATAAGAATCGTACCAAAGGGGGAGATGAAAGGAATAATCGACTGCGCCGTATCAGCGCCGGTTCGGCTCGATATGAACCATAGCAACCCTCCAAGCAGCGATCCAAAGAGAAATGCTGATAAAATTCGCAATACCAGTGACGTGGAAAGATACCATTTCAACAGCGTTTTCATTGTCGGCTCCTACAGATGTTTAAAAATATAATCGGTTATTCGTTGGTAGAGATCCAGTCTCTTTTCGCCGCCGATGCCATGATCTTCTCCAGGATAAATAAAAAAATCCACTTTTTTGTTGAGGTCAATGGCTTTTTCGATGAACGAAATACTGTGCTGAAGCACCACGGTGCTGTCCGATGACCCATGGATGATAAAGAGATGACCGTCCAGGGCATCCACATAATTGAGCAGATTGGCGGCATCATAGCCATCCGGATTTGCCTCGGGTGTATCCATGTAGCGCTCGGTATACATAACCTCGTAATAACGCCAGTCGATCACCGGGGCACCGGCAATGCCCACTTTGAATACACCAGGCGCACGGGTTTTCAGAGTGGTGGTCATAAATCCTCCATAACTCCAACCGTGTACACCGATTCGTGTCGAGTCAACAAAAGGTAACTTTTTCAGGTATTGTATACCCGTTAATTGATCCTCGAGTTCTATAGTGCCCAGTTTACCAAAGGTCGCTTGCTCAAAATTCAGGCCGCGGTTACCGCAACCCCGGTTATCCAGGGTGAAAATCAAATAACCGTTCTGGGCGAGATAGTGGAACCACAAGCGCGATCCGGCAAGCCATGTATTGCGAATGAGCTGTGAATGCGGACCACCGTAAACATAAACCAATACAGGATATTTTTTACCGCGATCGAAATCCGGTGGGTAGATGGTTCGGCTGTAGAGGATAACATCTTTATCGGCTAAATGTTCATTGATTTCGATTTTTCCCATGGCAATGTTTTCATAGGGATTATCTGAAACCAAAAGCGTTCTGATCTTCTTACCCTTTCTGTCGAGCAGTGCTATGG
>CAZMUU010000141.1:0-8517 GCA_964569215.1 uncultured Cytophagia bacterium | reverse complement strand
CTGTTGCAGGAAGCCGAAAAGCTGTTAACACGATTTCGGCAAAGCGGCAGGGCGCTCGAGAAAGATATAGAAAAAAAGGAGCAGTTAATCGGTCTTGCAGGTGAACTCGAAGAGGGAAGAAAATGCCCATTATGTGGCTCTACAGACCATACTCAGCCGTTAGAGGCACATAATATTGAATTGGATTTGAAAAAGCTTCATAAGGAGCATACTCGAACAGAAGCGGCAATAGCTCTTTTTGATAAAAGTTGTAAAAAAATTTACCGCTTGTCTGAACAGGAAAAAGCCGCAAGGATGTTATCGGATCAGCTGCAAAGCGAAGAGAAGGAAATTGATCTTGCTATGACAGATCATAAACAATCCTTTTCCTGGCCACGCTACCAGGGAGATGAGGAAACCCTGTCATCCATAGTGGAGGACGCTCAAAAGAACATGCAAACCGCGGCGGAGAAGGAAAAAACGCTGGAAGTGATACAAACTGAAATCGAAGGATGGCAGCAGCGAAAGGATGAACTGAACCGAGAGCGAACGGACCACGAACAAAAAATTGCCGCCAATGAGGCTGAACTAAAAACCCTGCTCAAGAATCTCAAAACAATCGATTATCGCTCCTGGGAAAACAGCGATCGGTCTGACATTGAAAAGCACAAAAACGAACTGGAACAGCGACTTGGAAAAATCGAAACAGAGTATATGCAGGTGGAAAGGAAAATTCTTTCCCTGCGTCAGGAAAAGGATCGCCTTTCCGGATTCATCGATGTTGCGCAAAAGAATTTTCTAGAGCAGGAGAAAAAACAGAACGAGCTTGGGCAACGTCTCGATGAGAAAATTGGCAAGAGCGAATTTGATTCTTCGGACGAGGTCAGAGAAATTTTGAAATGGAACCTGAATTGCGAAAACGAAAAAAAGGGCCTGGACGCCTATAAATCGGATTTGAATGTTGCCGGAGAAAAATATAATGCCTTGATTGAAGAGACTCGTAACAAGGGTTACGATGCACAAACGCATCAAGCTCTGCAAGCGGATGTGCAAAAGCATGAAGTCGAACTCGATGAGCTACGCCAGAAATTCGGTGAAAAGCGCACAATTATAGCCGCACATAAAAAAGCCTTAAAACTTCGCAATGAATTTAATGCTGAGCTCAAGCTGTTGAAGAGGCGCGAAGAAGAGCTGAAAATTCTCAAACAGCTTTTTAAAGGAAGCGGTTTTGTTAATTATGTCTCTTCGGTATATTTGAACAACTTGTGCGAGTTTGCTAATGAAAGATTTTATCGTTTAACCCGAAAGCATCTGAAACTGGAAGTGGATGAAAACAATGCCTTTCAGGTTCGTGATTTTCTCAATGAGGGGAAACACCGAAGTGTTAAAACGTTGTCCGGCGGTCAGACCTTTCAAGCCGCACTTTCTTTGGCTTTGGCCCTGGCAGCCAGCATTCAACAGTTTCATGATTCGCCTCAGACATTTTTCTTTTTAGATGAAGGCTTTGGGGCCCTGGATCGCGACTCGTTACAGACCGTTATGCAAACCCTCAAATCATTACGTCAGGAAAATCGTACTGTTGGCGTTATTTCACATGTGGAGGAAATGCAACAGGAAATCGATATTTATTTAAAAATCGTAAATGAAGAGGAATATGGCAGCCGGATTATTCCAAGTTGGCAGACATAGCCCGGCTTTTAAAAATTTGCAGCAAAAACAACAAATACCAATAAAAAATTTACTATATTCGAATATTGGGTGTAATTGATAAGTGGAATTTGATGGTTGGATATATGATCAAGTATTCATTATTAAAAAAAACAGTATTTTTACTTGGGGTTTTTGCCTTATCGTCAGCCAGGGGAGAGGTAACACTTCGCGGCCGTGTATATGATGCTGAAACCGGTGCTGTTTTACCTGCCGCCAACATACAAATCCTCGGTAAAATGCGTGGCACGATTAGCAACAATGAAGGAGAATTTCAGCTCAAAGCCGAATTGCCGCTTCAGCTCAGGGTGAGTTATATTGGTTATCTTTCCGAAATTATTTCTATTGACGAGCCCTTTTCGGGTGAAATGAAAATTTTTTTAGAGCCGACAGTCCTTGTCTTGCAGGAAGTCGTGGTCAGTGGGGAAAATCCCGCTGATCAAATCATGCGAAAAGTGATCGAGAAAAAACAAAAGCTATACGAAAGATTAAAAACATTCGATGCAAAATCATATACGCGCATGAGGTTCGAGAATGATTCCGGGATTGTTGCCATCATGGAGAGTACCTCTGATTTGTACTGGCATTGGCAAAAAGGCGTTCGCGAAGTGATACAGTTCAAGGAATCAACATCCAACCTGAGTCATATTCCCGGTGCGGTCGGGGCGAGTCATATCCCGAATTTCTATGATGACACCATAGAGATTGCCGGGGCCCGTCCGCCCGGTCCGACAAACCCGAAAGCACTATCGTTTTATCATTTTACCCTTGAGAATCAAACGCTGATCGATGAAAAGTATGTATTCGAAATCTCGGTCCGGCCGAAAAATTTTTTACAACCCGGGTTTACCGGTGTGTTATCCGTACTTGACGAAGATTATGTCATTCTTAAGGTTGATCTTGAACCAAACAATGCGGTCTGGCCCAAATTTTTTCTGCTGCAGAGCGCCGATCAGCATTTTCAGCAACAATTTAATCAATTCGGCGATGGTCTCTGGCTACCCGTTGATTTTCGCAGTTCGATGAGTGTCAAGTTGGGCATGACCGGGCTTGATTTTCCCGTCATCAGATTTCATCAATTGGTCAGCCTTGATCAATACCGCATTAATGTGGATTTGCCCGATTCTTTGTATAAAGAGAATATACCCCGACGCCTCGATTCTTTAGCGACCAGAATGGACGACCGGGTTGACAGCTTACGCACTATACCGCTTACAAGTCGAGAAATGGAAAGCTATATTGCGATTGATTCGACAAGGACATTTGAAAAGGCGTTTCAACCCCGCGGTTTTTTAGCTCCCCTGGTAAAGTTTGAAACAGAATCCTCAAATGATAGCCTGAATCAAACGACTCAAGCGCGTTATGAATTCAAACCGGAACTGAGATTTAACCGGGTGGATAAATTTCATCTGGGAATTGAAGGAGGGCTGA
Organism: uncultured Cytophagia bacterium; assembly: GCA_964569215.1. Lineage (GTDB taxonomy): Bacteria > Zhuqueibacterota > Zhuqueibacteria > Residuimicrobiales > Oceaniaggregativiventaceae > Oceaniaggregativivens_A. The sequence continues at coordinate 5,400 of CAZMUU010000141.1, read as the reverse complement.
ACGCCTCCTGGTTGACATTGAACGGTTCACTTGGCTATAAAAACGGATCAAAACGGTGGTCAAAACAAGCGGGTATGGAGATCCATGCTGCAAGACAAGTTGAGTTTGTTGTGAATTATTCGGATGATTCTGTGCCCATACTATCCTCGCCCGTTTATCCGCCACTTTTTACCGGACTCTCCTCCCTTGTCGGTTTTCATGATTATCATCATTATTTTTGGCAGCGGGGGTGGGGGTTTCTGATTCAAACCCGCTCTGATGAGTATGACCTCGGTCTGAGCCTGGGGCTATACCGTCAAAGACAACAGTCGCTGCAAAAAGTGAGTGACTATGCACTCTTAAACCGCGAAATATCTCGTCTGCAGAATCCTTCGATTGAGGATGGTGTCAGCACCTTGCTGAATATCGAATTTACAGCCGGAGATCGGTCGTACTATTTTGGTGTTACCGGACAAAAAGGATTTACGCTCCGCCTGCAAAAGGCACTGAATAATTTTCTGGGTGGGGATTTTGGTTTTACCAAACTCGGTTTTACCCTGGACTGGCGTTTGAACACCTTTTTAAAAAGACGATTTATGCCGATGACGCTTGATTTGAAAGTTGAAGGGGGTATTCATTGGGGAACTCTGCCGATTCAAATGATGAGTGGTCTAAATGGCAGTTTGCAGACCTATACACCCTTTGGTGTATTGCGAACGTGGAACAACCGGCCGTTTTATGGTCCGGAATACATCGGATTGTTCTGGGAGCATGATTTCAAGACCGTACCTTTTGAGCTCCTGGGAATTGATTGGTTGGTACGGCGCGGAACCACCATCATTATCCATGCCGCTCATGCCAAAAGATGGTTGAATGACCATTCTGAAAAGAGGATTCGTTTATGGGATGCCGGACGGGATGATGTACATCATGAATATGGATTTTCGATAAATAATTTATTACCTTTTTCCCGTATTGATTTTGCCCGTGAATATAAATCCGGAAAAGTCTATTTCGGCTTTTCTATGGCAAAATTTCTGTAATGATCAACAGCCGTTTGTTTGAGCACTAGAGAAATGTTTATTTAATCAGAGTAGAAAGCAGACAATGCGATGAAAAATGTTTTTTTACAACTTGCAAATGAGGGCAGAAATCAGTGGTGGGCCTATCTGATTGGTATTGTGCTGATCTTGATGATCTGGTTTATTTTGGGCGGCATTTTTACCCTTGTCCCCCTTCTTTGGGTTCAGATGGATCAGGATCCGGCAACTTTTTTCAATATGCAAACCAAACATTTCGAAGGGGTAAACCCCCTTTTTCCTTTCGTCAGCCTGAACTTTGGTTTTATTATGCTGTTTTTGGCCATATGGCTCACCGTTAGATTCATACACAAACGGCCTTTAAAGTCTCTGATCACGCCATTGTCCCAAGTTGCCTGGAAACGAATTTTCCATGGTTTTTTGCTTTTTTTGATCTTTGGGGCGACCGCTTCTTTGGTGGAATTTATTTTTTATCCCTCTATCTACACCGTGTCGCTGACGCATCCCGGCCGTTACCTGTTGTTTGTTCTGGCCGCCTTGTTTTTAACGCCCTTTCAAAGCACGGCTGAAGAACTGCTTTTCCGCGGCTATTTGATGCAAGCTTTGGGGCGAATAACCGGCAAATTTTTGTTCCCGGCAATTGGTTCAGCCGTCTTGTTTATGCTTCCGCATTTGGTAAATCCCGAAATGACAAATAATGCACTTGTCATGTCTCTCAATTATTTCGCCATCGGACTTTTTTTTGCATTGATAACGCTAAAGGACGGCCGTTTGGAGCTCGCGATCGGCATGCATGCTGCAAATAATCTCTATGCAGGCCTGGTGGTAAATTATTCCGGTTCAGCTCTGCAAACCGAATCTGTTTTTCTGGTTAAAGAGTTGAATCCCCTGTTTTCTCTTATCTCTATCGTCATTGCCTCATGCTTGATATATATTTTATTATTTCATCGGAAAAGTTTTGTAACGAAAAAGACAAATAATCGTAATCACTAGTATTCACATTTGTGGCCCGGTTGATAGAATACCGACTGTAAAGCCATCTCCAGACTATCACATGATATCAATATAATTGTAAAAAACACTCTATGAATAAGGGGAAGTGAAATGTTTAAAAAAGTATGGTTTTGGATTGTTTTTTCACTTGTCTCTGTCATTTGTGCCCTGTTTGCTTTTCGCTTGTTCCCTCAGGCGTTTCCAATCGTATCGATTGATCTGACCATGAATCGCCAGGAAGCTCTGGAACGGGCGGAAGCATTGACGCAGCATAGCTCTCCTCAATACAGGGAAGCCGCTTCTTTTACAGTCGATGCCTCTGTGCAAAATTTTGTCGAGCTGGAAGCCGGGGGCAAGAAGGCCTTTCGCGACATGATTGAAGATAATTTGTACCAACCCTATACCTGGCATGTGCGTCATTTTAAAGAGGGAGAAACCAGGGAAACCCACTTTCGATTCACTCCCAGCGGCGATTTTTACGGTTTTTATGTGAAACTGCCTGAAGACCAGCCGGGTGCGGCCCTGCAAGCGGATTCCGCTCTTTCCTTAGCGGAATGGAGAGCAAAAACCGAATGGAACATTGATTTTTCCCCTTATGAACTGGTTGAAAAAACAGAAGATGTGCGAATCGGTGGCCGGGTTGACCATACCTTTGTTTATGAGCGGCAGGATGCTGATCTTGGTGAGGGAAAATATCGTTTGAGACTTGTTGTCGGCGGTGATGCTTTGACCGGTTTGCGACATTTTGTAAAAATACCGGAAGGGTTTTCCCGTCGTTATGCAGAGATGCGTTCGGACAATACCACCATTGCCACGGCTGCGACGCTGGCAATGGTGGTGCTGTACGTCATCGGGGGCATCATTGTAGGGCTTTTCTTTTTACTCCGCAAACGCTGGGTATTGTGGAAAAAGCCGTTGCTATGGGGAAGCGCGATTGCGTTTCTTCAGGTTCTTGTCAGCGTCAACAATTGGCCCCTGTTGTGGATGTCTTATGATACCGCATTATCAGCGTCGGGTTTTTTTCTACAGAATCTCATGCAATGGATCGGCCTCTTTTTTGCTGAAGCCCTTTTGCTTACGGCCACGTTCATCGCGGCGGAAAGCCTGACCCGAAAAGCGTTTCCCCAACACTTGCGATTTTGGCGCCTCTGGTCTTCCGAGACGGCACCCTCCGCACCGGTCCTCGGCCGGACAGCCGGTGCATATTTGTGGACAAGTATAAAAATGCTCTATGTCATCGTATTTTACTTTATTGCGGCCAAATCATTCAATTGGTGGATTCCGTCCAGCACGCTTTTTGAACCCGACATACTCGCAACCTATTTTCCATGGCTGTCTTCGATTGCAATTTCATTACACGCCGGGTTTTGGGAAGAGTGTTTATTTCGCGCCATTCCCATTGCCGGTGCGGTTTTGCTCGGGCAGCGCTTTGGTTACAAACGCATATGGATTGTCGCTGCTTTTATTCTTCAGGCTGTCATTTTCGGCGCGGCACACGCAAACTATGCCCAACAACCCGCTTATGCCCGTATCGTAGAGATGTTTATTCCCTTTCTTGTTTTTGCTTTCATCTATTATTATTTTGGATTGCTGCCGGTTATTATCAGCCATTTTGTCTATGACGTTATTTTCTTTTCGATTCCCTTGTTTGTTTCCAGTGCCGAACATATCTGGATGGATAAACTCATTGTCATTGTTTTGGCACTGATACCGCTGTGGGTGGTTATCTACCAGCGTCTGCGGAAAAAGAAATGGCTGACCTTAACGGAGGCCGGCTATAACTATTCCTGGCAACCTCCTGAAGCCAAATCCGACAAAAAAAGGCCGGAGGAAGAGAGCTTGATTTTTGGGCGCCGCAGAATTCAGTTTGTCTATCTGGCCGGACTCGTTGGCCTGGTTTTGTGGTTGATTTTTACACCCTTTAAGAGTTTCGTGCCGCCGCTGAAGACGGATCGCGACCGTGCCCTTGAAATTGCCCGCCAGGAAATGCAGGAACGACAAATCGAGCTGCCGGAGCAATGGAAAGAGATGTCCTATGTATTACAGCCCAAGGGACAGGATGACCGTTTTGTCTGGCAGGAAGGGGATGAAGAAATTTATCTCGATTTAATGGATGACTATCTCATACCGCCTTTGTGGAAAGTGCGCTATGCGACGTTTGAAGGAGATGTGGCCGAACGCGCCGAGGAGTATGTTTTTTCCATCGGCAATAACGGGAAACTCTATCGATTTGTTCATCAGTTGCCGGAAGCACGGGAAGGCGCATCTCTGTCAGAAGAAAAAGCCCGGACAATCGCGCAGCAGTATATCACAGACAAATATAACATCGATGTGACGACATTAAAACAAGTTACAGCCGAGCCTTCCAAATTGCCAAATCGCATGGACTGGTTTTTTACCTATGCCGACACGACGGGATATCCGTTGGAACAGGGAGAGGCAAGAATCGATGTCGACATCAGCGGTGACCAGATAACGGATTCTTATCGTTATGTCTATGTTCCTGAAGAATGGGAACGCCGGGAACGCAACAAGATGAATGTACTCAATATTATTGAGTGGAGTTCGGTTGGTTTTCTTGTCATCGTCTTGATCGTCGGTTTCATAGCGTCCATTGTGGGCTGGAGCCGGAAAGTGTTTTCAGTAAAGACGTTTTTGATTTTCACAGCTGTGCTTTTAGCGGCCAGACTTTTGGTTACTTTAAATTCCTGGCCCGGCATCAAGGCGATGTTTGTAACTGCACAACCCTATTCGACTCAATTATTTATGACTATAGTCGGCGGTGCAATCGGTATACTTTTTATTGCCGGCGGCCTGGGAATGATCATCGGCTATATACAAAGTCGGCAGACCGGACAAGGAGACAAAAAATCACTGCCGGGGGTGGGCATCGCGACCGGATTCTTTTTTGCCGGAGTGTTTTCCGTTTTTAGCCGGATTAAACCCACTCTTGAGCCTTATTGGGCGGATTTTGCATATTTAGCCAAAACGATTCCACTGCTCGATTTGATTTTATCGCCCTCTTTTATGTTTTTTCAATTTACAGTCTTTTTTATGCTGGTTTTTATCTTTGTCTATCATGCCAGCCGGCAATGGACAAGATATCGGGCTGTTTTTATTGTGATTTTAATTTTTGTCGGATTTATCTTTTCCGGATTTACCGGTGTCAATAGCCTGATCTCCTTTTTGATTATTGGTGTAATGACCGGTTTGATTTTGTTTTTGCTCTATCGCCATGTTTTTCACTATCAACTCGCGTTGACGCCTGTTTTTATTGCAACGATTATGTCTTTGGGACAAATTCGTCAGATGGTTATCAATCCTCAAACAACCGTGGTTGCAGGGACCCTGTTGGCCGTCGCATTGCTGTTTGTTTTATCTATTTATT
>CAZMUU010000140.1:0-8609 GCA_964569215.1 uncultured Cytophagia bacterium | reverse complement strand
CGCTGATACCAGACCATACCCCGCCGCATGAGCGCACTTTCCCGAATATCCGCGACATTTAAAATTGTCCAGGGATATCTGTCCCTGCCGGCAAGCGACTGAAAAACCGGAATCGCAGAATTGTAATCATCGAGATTCAGGTAACTAACACCCTTTAAAAGCATAGCCGGCAAATGAAATCTGCTCGATTTGGAAATTTGATCCAGAATACGATTCGCATCGTGATATTGAGTGTTGGCAAAGTATTTGTTGGCCGCTTTATAATGAGAATAAGACAAGAGTTCGCCGCTCGCGAGGGAGTCGAGCTCAACGATCCGTTCATAAAGAGAGAAAAATGCAGCCGACCCCTCGTATTTATCTGCGTGTTGCAACAACCTCACCAGCGCGTCAACATGAAAAGGTGTCGGCTTGGGCTCGCTGGCGACATCCATAAACTTAAACTTGGCCCGTTCAAAAGCCTGTTGATGATATAGCGCTTCACCGAGATAATAATGTATTGCCGTCAAGCGCCCAAAGTAAGGTTCATAGGTATCGATAATGTCCTGAAACTGGAATTCGCTGACGCGATACAAGCCGTTGGCATAGTTGAGCAAAGCATCCTTGGTTTGAGTGGTCAGCAAACGTTGAAGCTCCTTTTGATCGGATCGCTTGATTATTTCATAGCGAATGGCTTTGTATTTTGTCAAATGGGTTTCAACATCAATAATCCGCTCATTCTTCCAGACTTTAATAAACTCACTGGTGGTATGAGAAACATCCTTTTGCAAATCACCGACAACGAACAAATCATATACAGCCCGGTCAAGACTGTCGACCAGATTTTTTTTCATCTGCGAAATCCTGTGCTGATTGGTCTGGCTGCGTTCTCTGGCAATCGTGTCAAGAGTCTTCACCACATCATGAATTCTTTCCGTTTCAAGCTGATAACGGATATAATCCTCTTCAGAAAGAGGGCCCAATCGTCCCCAACGACTGAGGACATTGTAGAGTTTCTGTTTCTGCTCATTGACCAGCGATAGTGCTTCTTCATTTTTTTGCGTCACCGCGCGCTTTCTCAAGAATTCCAGTGTATCGTATATACCCAGCATGGTGTCCAGTTCAGCCGTATAGTCATCTATGGTTTCGCCCACCCGCTCGGCGGTATATATGCCTTTATCATATATTTCCCGGTTTTCAAGACTGGAAACCAGAATAGACTTTATATTGTGAACTTCATCATATGCCTCTATTTGATCTCCATATTCGGCTACCCGCTCGAGATGCTGCAGGTTATCGTATAACTGGAGAAGAAGTTCGAGTTCCTGTGTATAATCGGATATTAAAGAGTCCTTGGGCCCTTCAACAACCGCAATAGCTTCCTGAACCACGTTTTCACGGCTTTTGAATTCTCTGTTGATCAAATCCACCATTTGAACCACTTGCATTTCTTTCGACATTAAATCTTCAACAACGTGATCGGTCTGCAGAGAAAGATAATGAAACAACCGATCCTGAAAAGAAATGCCGGACGCATCATCCTGGAAAGATGTGACAGAGAACAAATGGCAGGGAAAGCAGACCAAAATAAAAAACATCCCGACTATAATCACATAATATTGGCGGATTTTACACATCAACCTTTATCTCCGTATATATAAATCAAAACGGCACCGATCATTGCAGGGCGCCGCAAAAACATATAAAAAAATAATATAAAGAATTTTGCAGTATGTCAAGCAAATTATCATAATTAAATCAAAGTAAGAAAAATAAAACAGACCTACAATTAACTTTTTATTTAAAAAAAGCCCTATGAATCCTCTTTAGAGTGCACCGGAGTGACTATTGTGCCCTGCAAAATCGAGATCCGATTGTTTCTGTTTTATGCGCGCCAGAGCGCGTTCACGGGCTTTTTCAGCCCTCTCGGGATCGGTCTCCTCTACCATCTCGACACTTTCCACCAAAAAAGTAACTTTATCCTTGGCAACCTCACAATACCCTCTGCTGGTCGCATAGCATTGCATACCCTTGTCTAAACGCATTTCAACAATTCCGGCTTTTAAAAGGGTCAAAAAGGGAGCATGATGAACCTTGATGCCAAAATATCCGCCAATGCTCAATGCGCGTACATGAGAGACTCCATCTATGGATATCACACGCTCGGGAGTAATGATTTCAATTTTAAATCTATTCTCTTTCATAATTTGATGAACCCGGGCTATATAGACATCATCGCCCTGGATTTCTCAATCGCCTCTTCAATTGTGCCCACCATATAAAAAGCCTGTTCAGGCCGATGATCGTGTTTACCCTCTATAATTTCTTCAAAACCCTTGATTGTATCTTCCAGTTTCACATACTTTCCCTTTTGATCTGTAAACTCTTCAGCCATAAAAAAGGGTTGTGAAAGAAATCTTTGAATTCGCCTGGCCCGATTTACAACCACCTTGTCTTCATCGGACAACTCTTCCATGCCTAAAATAGAAATAATGTCCTGAAGATCTTTATACGTTTGCAAAATCCGTTGCACGTTACACGCAACAGTATAGTGTCTCTCCCCTACGATCCGCGGATCGAGGATCCTTGATGTTGAATCAAGCGGATCAACGGCCGGATATATTCCCATTTCAACCAGCTGTCTATTAAGCACGGTGGTGGCATCGAGATGCGTGAATGTGGTCGCAGGTGCCGGGTCCGTCAGATCATCCGCAGGGACATAAATCGCCTGTACCGAGGTAATAGAGCCCTTGTTCGTAGAGGTTATTCGCTCCTGCAGTTCGCCCATTTCCGTGGCCAGGGTCGGCTGATAGCCGACAGCCGAGGGCATGCGTCCCAATAGAGCGGAAATCTCAGATCCGGCCTGGGTAAAGCGGAAGATATTATCGATAAAAAGCAATACATCGCGATTTTCCTGATCGCGAAAATACTCGGCTATGGTTAGTGCTGTCAACCCCACCCTCAAGCGAGCGCCGGGAGGTTCATTCATCTGGCCGAAGACCATTGAAACCTTGGATTCGGTTAATTTGTCCATATTTAAAACACCGGCTTGCCGCATCTCGAGCCAGAGATCATTTCCTTCCCGGGTTCGTTCGCCGATGCCGCCGAAGACTGAAAACCCACCCATATAGATAGCAATATTATTGATCAACTCCATGATCAGGACGGTTTTACCCACTCCGGCTCCGCCGAAAAGTCCGATCTTCCCCCCTTTGTTATAGGGTTCAAGCAAATCGATCACTTTAATTCCGGTCTCCAAAACCTCTTGTTTGACGTCAAGATCGGTAAAGTCCGGCGCATCGCGGTGTATGGGCCACATCTCCTCTGCTTCAACAGGACCCATTTCATCAATGGGCTCACCGACAACATTCAACAGTCGGCCAAGAGTACCCTTCCCCACAGGTACACGAATAAGATTTCCGGTATCCCGGACTTTGGTTCCCCGCTTCAAGCCATCTGTGGAATCCATGGCCACACAACGGACTGTGTTTTCACCCAGGTGTTGTGCCGCTTCCAGAACAAGTTGAGACTTGTCTTTGCGTTCGATTTTTAAGGCATTATAAATCGCAGGCAATGTACCTTTTTCAAAATAAACATCAATGACAGGACCAATGATCTGTGTAATTCGACCGACATTCTCCACCAGAATCTCTCCTACCAGAAAGCCGTTTAGACTAGACGATTTTACCCTTTTAGCGCTTCCGCACCTGCAACGATTTCTGTAATTTCTTCTGTGATCGCTGCCTGCCGGGCTTTATTATAAGAAAGCGTTAATTCCTTTATCATCTCTTCCGCATTATCCGTTGCGGATTCCATAGCTGTCATCCGGGCACCAAATTCGGAGGTGCTGGATTCTAAAAGCATGCGCCACATTTGAAAATTTATACTCAGCGGACATAGATGATCAAGAATCATATATGGCGATGGTTCGTAAATAAAATTGACCGGAAACTCTTCCGCAACAGGCTTGACCGCTTTGATCGGCAAAATCGGTTCGACCACAATTTCCTGACGAACAGCTGATATAAATCGAGTATAAATGATATATATCCGGTCGAGTTTATTCTTTTCATAAAATCGCAACAATGTGGCCGCAATATCCTGTGCATGTTTGAACTCCAGGTGGTTGAAAAAATCAAGCCAGTGAGCTGCAATATTTTGCCCGCGTCGCTTAAAATGGGTATAACCGTTGCGGCCTATGGTCATAAAAAAAATCTCTTCCGCCTCGCCGGCACTCTTTTCAAGCTCTTGTCGAGCCCGGCGAATTAGGTTGGTATTAAATCCGCCACATAACCCTTTATCCGAGCTCATCAAGACATAACAGACGCGTCCGGAAGGTCGGATTTCAAACAAAGGATGCAGGGTTTTTCCGGAACGCGCCTTTACATGTCCAAGCACCCTGGCCAATTCATCCGCATAGGGCCGAATGTTGAACAAACGCTGCTGAAATTTACACAATTTGGTCGCGGCAACCATTTTCATCGCCCGGGTGATCTGTTGCGTGCTCTTAACACCGGCAATCCTGTGTTTAATATCGCGAAGCGTTGCCATATAATTATTCCGTTATGAATATTTTAACAAATTCCTCACACGCAGTTTCCAGCGCTTTTTCTATTTCCCCATCTATCTCTTTTTTCTCCGAGATATATTTGAGGACCTCCGGATGGGTTGAATCCAGGAATTTTAAGAATTCATCTTCTGCCTGTGATATGTTATCAGCGGGAATCTGATCGACAAAACCACAAGTGGCCAAATAAATGACGGCGATTTGCTTTTCCACCGCTATTGGCCGATATTGTTTCTGTTTGAGAATCTCAACAAGCCTCTGACCCCGTTCCAGGCGATGTTGAGTCGCTTTATCCAAGTCGGAGCCGAATTTTGCAAACGATTCCAGCTCTCTGTACTGGGCCAGTTCCAGGCGAAGCTGACCGGCAACTTGTTTCATAGCTTTTACCTGAGCATTGCCACCGACACGTGAAACAGAAAGCCCCACATTTAAGGCCGGCCGAATGCCACTATAAAAAAGATTGGATTCCAAATAGATCTGTCCATCGGTAATCGAGATCACATTGGTGGGAATATAGGCGCTAAAGTCTCCCGCCTGTGTTTCGATGATGGGCAAAGCGGTTAGCGAACCGCCGCCCAGATCGTCATTTAACCTGGCGGCACGTTCCAAAAGCCGCGAATGAAGATAAAACACATCGCCCGGATAAGCCTCACGCCCCGGGGGACGGCGCAATAAGAGAGAAACCTGGCGGTATGCCCAGGCGTGTTTGGACAAATCATCATAGGCCACCAGTGCATGCATCGAGTTGTCGCGAAAATATTCACCCATGGTCACACCGGCATAGGGTGTAATATATTGCAAAGGTGCCGGCGAATCCGCCGTAGAAGAAACCACGATGGTGTGATCCATTGCACCCTGATCTTCAAGCGTCTTAACAACCCGGGCAACTGTAGAAGCCCTTTGACCAATGGCCACGTATATGCAGACAACATCGGTATGGCGCTGGTTGATAATGGCATCTACAACCAGAGCAGTCTTGCCGATCTGACGATCACCGATAATTAATTCCCGCTGTCCACGACCAATCGGGATCATGGAATCGATCGCTTTAATTCCGGTTTGAAGGGGCTCCTTTACCGGTTGTCTCTTTACGACGCCCGGGGCTTTGCGCTCGATGGGCAGATATTTTTCAGCTTTAATCGGGCCCTTGTCGTCCAAAGGCTGACCAAGAGGATCAACAACCCGGCCAAGTAATTCAGGCCCCACCGGAACGGTAACCACACGCCCGGTCCGTTTGGCGGTGTCACCTTCCTTAATATAGCGATCCTCTCCAAAAAGAATGCAGCCGATATTGTCTTCTTCAAGATTCAATGCCATCCCATATACATCATTGGGAAATTCCACGAGCTCCATAGAGACAACATTTTCCAGACCATAAACCCTGGCAATACCATCTCCGACTTGAAGAACTTGTCCAACCTCTTTTACCTCGATCTCTTTTTCAAATTTTTCGATTTGCTTTTTAAGAACCGAGGTGATTTCTTCTGGTCTAATTTCCATTAGAAACCCCGTTTATCCGATTTGAGTAGACGGCTCAGATTATTCAACTGGTTGCGCAAGCTCATATCATATACAGTATCATCGATCCTTACGACTATGCCCCCTAAAATGGACTCATCTATTGTTTTATCCAGTCGAATGTCAGAGGAAAAAAATGCTTTTAAACGCCGTTCCAGTTGATTCTGCTCTTCTTTATCGAGTTCTGCAGGCAGAATAATCTCGAGTCGTAATCTGTTTTGGCTTAAATCATACAACCGTTCCATTTCAAAAACCAGTTGGGGCAGATAATTTTGTCTCTCCTTTTTTATCAACAAAATTAAAAAATAATAACAAAGGGGTAAAACGCTTGCGGCAAAAAGCTTTTCAAAGACGTTTATCTTATCCCCCTTTTCGATTGCCGGAGTCAATAAAAACCATCGAAAAAGATGGTTGCTTTGGAACAACTCTTCAAATACCCTCAGCTGCTGCAAAACCGCTTCTATTTGTCCCCGTTCGTCTGCGAGTTCCCAAAGCGCTTTGGCATATCTTTTCGCAAGAGGATGAATTTTCAAATTAATTTACCCAAATCATTTATGGATTCCTGAACCAGCTTTTGGTGATCTTTTTTTGACAAAGAACTTTCGATCATTTTAGCGGTAGCGGCAAGCGACACTTCAACGGCGATATTTCGAATCTCGTCCACAGCCTTGTTGCGGCTCTGTTCGATTTCCACATTCGCCTTTTCAATCATCTGATCCGCTTCCCGGCGGGCCGTCTGAATAATCTCTTCTCTGGTTTTCTCTGCAGAGCTTTTACCGGCTGCAATAATCGCCTGCGCTTCCTGTTTTGCTTCTTGAATCAGCATCTGCTGTTGTTGTATCGTTTTCTCTGCTTCTGATTGTGCTTTTTTTGCCAGCTCCAGAGAATCTCTGATTTTTGTTTCCCGTTCTGTCAGCCTTTGCAAAACCGGACGCCAGCCGATTTTATATAGAATAAACAAAAGCCCTGAAAACGTAACAATGGTCCAAAAAATTGTACCGCCGCTGGGTGTGAGTAATTCCATTTTCTCCTGCCGGTTTTATTTTATAGCCAAAAGGAAACATATTGCAGCTGACAACAGGGCAACGCCTTCAATCATTGCCGCAGTGATAACGATAGCCCCGCGGATATCAGCGGCTGCCTCGGGTTGACGTGCCATACCCTGTATGCCCGCACATGCCAGTTTACTGATGCCGAATGCAGCGGCAAAGGTGACTGCGGCGGCTCCAATACCAGCTGATACATATGCTACTGTCTGAGCGTCCATTTACCCTCCTCGTGAAAGTTTTTAAGGTCGGTATTATGTTTTAACTTTTAATGCTCCTCTGATATCGCCCGCCTGATAAAGATCGCGGATAAGATGGTAAATACATAAGCCTGTATAAATGAAATCAGTATTTCCAGAAGTGCTGAAAAAATCATAATAAACAGGGGAAAAACAGATGTCAGCCAGTTTTTAAAGATAAAGATGATCATCATCAACGCAAGAATTGTGATGTGCCCGGCCATCATGTTGGCAAACAAACGTATCGCCAAAGCAAAATGTTTGGTCAACAGACCCATAATTTCAACCGGCACCAAAATGATTTGAACAAAAAAGGGTGTACCGGCGGGGATAAAGGTTTTCAGATATCCTGAAAATCCATGCGTACGGATACCTGCATATTGACCGACGAAAAGGGTGAGTAGGGCGAGACCTGCGGTGACGCTGATATTTCCGGTTGCGGTAGAGCCGAAGGGAACCAGCCCTAAAAGATTGCAGAGAAGAATGAAGAAAAAGGCGTTCAACAGATAGGGCGCATACTGGTTTCCATGCTCGCCAAGATTGGGTAGTATGATATCATTTCGCAAATAAGCAACTAATGCCTCCAACAAATTGGCAAATCCCGTAGGCACAATTGCGTTTGTCTTGAATGTAACTGCAAAGGCCAAAATGAGCAGAGCACAAGCCACCCACATCATCACAACATGGTTGGTAATCGTCAAGTCAATACCGAATACCGTGGGGAGCTTGATAACGGGTTGCTGGAGAAGATGGTGCATGATAAAATCGGAATCTGCAACACCATGCTCAGCAACATGCTGTGCATTATCGTGTTCCTCCACCATCCGGTTTATACCCAGTTTTAGCATCACCTTTCCGGCTCTTTAATTCACTGTTGACAAATCTGATCTCCTGGATTTGCAGGAATATATAAAAGAGAAAAAATGAACCTAAAAATCCTGCTATAGAATATTCAGTGAACTGTACAAGCACGAGCAAAACTAAAGCGAACAGAATGAATCGAATGGCCATCCCGCCCAGGATAACGATTAAAAACAGAGTCTGTTTCTTTTTAAATGCCCAGCGGATCGACAAATAGCCAGTAACAATGTACAAAAGACCCAGGACATATCCTAAAGTAATGGATATAACCATATTTTTACTGCTTGACACAAGTGCTATGATGAAGATAAAAGCGTAAACCAAGAAAGTAAAAAAACCGAGTCTTAATAAACTGCTTTGATTATTTCTCATTCTTTTTTTTCTTCCGGTCCGGATATACTC
>CAZMUU010000139.1:8231-8641 GCA_964569215.1 uncultured Cytophagia bacterium | reverse complement strand
AATCAGCACCATCTTTTTTACCCGCCTCTCCAGAGTTGTATCCAAAACATAATAATAAACACCCGCAGCAACCGGTTTGTTCTGTGCATTTCGCCCATTCCAGTCGACGCTGTGATATCCGGCTTTGCGCTCACCTTCCGCAAGGCTCGTGACCTGATCTCCTCTGATATTATAGATCTTCAGGCTGACAAAGGCCGGCGCAGGCAGCGAAAAACGGATATGGGTTTGCGGATTAAAGGGATTTGGATAATTTTGTGCCAGTTCCAAATCATCCGGCAGCGTCGGCTCAACCGATATAACAGGATGTTCATTTAACACACCATCATTTTGCATATCCTTGAGGAGATAATAGACCCGATGATCAATATCAGCAACATCCTCATATACATATTTCCCTTTATCATTCGGCT
>CAZMUU010000139.1:0-8221 GCA_964569215.1 uncultured Cytophagia bacterium | reverse complement strand
TCAGTTCACTGATCAAAGTAAAATTCTCATCCGGTTGATCGGAACGATAGAGATAATATCCCAATGTTTGGCGTTGAAGACGTGTCTCCCAGGCCAGTGTAATGCCGTTAAACGGCTCAAAGGTTGCGGTAAATGAAGACACCTCTACCGGTGTCAGTAGATTAAGCTGCCAGGAGGTGCTGACCGTATCATAGGCATCGAAGATCAGCACCTGCACCGTCTTATCCCCTCCACTGTAGAGCTGCGCTTCAAAGCTAAAATCCGCAGTGGCGCCGGTTTTTACACCATTGACCGTCCATAAATAGTGCAAAAAATCCTCATCCGGGTCTTTGGCTTCAACATGAAAATCAATCGGCCACTTGTTTTTAATGCTTCCGATATTGCGATTCACCGGAAGACTCTGGGAATCGATAATATAGGGCGGACGATTGACATTATTGACTAGAAAGGTTACGCTCTTTTCGCTTTTTGCTCCGCCGCTGTCCTGAGCCATAAAAACCAGCCGATGAGAACCGGCCTGATCAAAACCGGGCTGCCAGTAAAATGTCATAGAATCGATATAGGCCCGATCAGGCATCTCCGGCACAAAAATTGAAAATGGATCGTTTTCCTCATCTGTGACGAAAATATCAAACTGAAACGGTTCGTTTTCATCCAGCACGAATTGATCCGGTATATCGATAACGGGTGCATTGTTCGGTATCGCATTGGCGGTGAATTGTATCGGCGAGTTGACCAGATTTTCCTTTACCACATCTATCGATTGCAGTCCCAGTTTAGGACCCAGTACCCAGCTGACAGCAGCAATACCGTTGCTGTCGCTCAAAACCGTTCCGGAAGGATAAATTTTACCGCAATCCGTCTGCGGCATAAAAGAAACAGAAGCTTGTGGTACGCCATTACCGTATTTATCACGGATCTGGATTTTAAGATCCAGATTCAATTTATGACCGGCTATGCCAACCTGTTTATCCCCCAGAATACTTTTAAGCTCGTAAGGTGCGTCCGGCAGGGCATGGCAATCAAAAGCCGCAAAGATAGCCGGTTGATCTTCCAACCGTGCCAAAATAACGGTTCGCCCCGAAAGCGTTCCCATGCGCACCCGGGTTGCCGTGATCCCCTGCTGATCAGAGACTTGTCTGGTTTCATCGAGGAAAACGGCAAATCCCTGCTCAACGGAAAAGATCACCCCCACCTCCTGCAACGGATGACCGCTTCTATCGACCACCCGGACCTGAAGCGCTTCTTCCAAATTATTATTTACCACAACGGATTGCTCATTCCCTCCATACACCTGCAGGTCATGTGGTGCTCCGGCACTCACCTCAACATCTATTGCCAGTACCGCCCCCAGCGGTGTATCCGGTTTAATCACTATACGGGTCTCGCCGGTCTGAGGGCCAAATATCAGCGGCATCGTTAGACGACCTTCTTTATCGCTAATCCTCTCTTCAGATTGCGGTCGGGCAATCTCAGATGCTTCAGTGCTGAACAGCAGCCTGGTAGCACCCACAGGGCGTCCCTGCAAATCCTGAATCCGTATCCGGAGTGTATCCGGTGAAATATCATCGATGTTTTTGCTGATACGGTTCTCACCTTCATTAACGAGAACCACCTGGGAAGCGGAACGAATGGTCTGATTGAAAACCAACCGATCCGGTTTCAGGCCTGCGGCATGGGCTGCAATGGTTACCGTTCCGCTGTAAGGACCGATCAATATAGCGGTTTTACCTATGCCCTGCTTATCCGTATAAAGCGTATCATCATATATTGTGGCGATACTGTCTGAATTGGCAGTAAAGAAAACCGGGTAATCGGGTACCGGTCGATCATTGATATCGAGGACTCTGACCTGCAACATCTCTTCAAGCAGGGAATGGGGATATCCGATCTGATTGTTGCCGCCGGCGAAAAGGAATTTTTGTGCATCGGACTCGAAAAAGGTTACCAATGCGGACTCTTGCAGCCATAAACCGCTTTCCTGATCGCGGGCGCGAATCTGAAAGTCGCCGCTGCTGATCGCACTGGCCTCGGCATGATATTTTCCGGTAAAATCCGTCGTACTGTTTTCAGCGCTAAAAATTAATCCCGCCGGATTGGAGACCAGCTCTACAGCGCGATTGGCCACAGGATTACCAAAACGGTCTCGCAGGACCACCGTCACCTCGGCCCTTGAAGCACCGTTCAAGGGGACCAGCGATGTGGAGCTTATCGATGATTCGCTCATGTCGGGATCACCGGCGACAACATCAACAGAAAAAAGTACCGGAGAACCCGTAAGCGTCGTACCCTGGTCACTGCTGGAATATGCATAAACCACACAGGCATTGGAGCCGACACTACCACCAAAAACTAAACCCGACTTGGCCAGTCCCTCTTCGTCCGAATAAACAAGCAACGACCCGGCCCCCTCTGCGGTGAGGGTTGCATCACCCTGTTGAATTTCAAAACGAACCGGATGATTCTTCAGCGGTTGCCCAAACTCATCCAATATTCGTACGACAAGACTGTCTTGTAACGCTTTGCCGGCCTGGCCATCGAATTCATTTTCAGAGACCAATTCTATCATTTTGGCACGGGTTTCAATCGCAACCGCCTGAAACACTTTCGGTGAGTTGATCAGATGCGCATTTTTATATATAACAGCAGCGGAAATTTTTTGAATCTGGTCGGCCGATCCCAATACCCACCGCGCCCTCGCCAATCCATCCTTATCGCTCGTCACAGAGGCGGTATTTTGCTGCCCCGGAGCAAAATATCCGCCACCCGACTCGATGGTAAAATCGACGGCAATTCCAGGGACCCCTTTGTCCTCTTCGTCCACCACCTTAACGATAACCGGATCCGGCAACTCTCTGTTTGCAGCGCCTAATATATTATTGTCATCGCTGATAGGAATGAGTCTGACCGGATAAGCCGGTGATGTGGAAGCATAAAACTGAACCGGTGAAGATAACGGCACTCCTTTATAAAGGCTGGAAGCCAATACCACATTGTTGGAGTCCCCTATTTCTTCACCCAACGTCAGGTATGCCTGTGCGTCACCGAATTCATTTGTGTTCACGGTAATGGATTTCATGCCGCCAAAATGCCCCTGATCGCCCTGAACGGTAAACAGAACAGGATGACCTGCAACACCGTTTTTGAACTGATCTTCGACACGAACAACAAATGGCAGAGACAAGGTGGTCTGGAAAGGTGATTTTTGATCATTTCCGGAGACATACTCGAGAGCAACGGGATAATCCGCCACGGCAGAGGCTTTGAAGAGAATTTCATTGGGCGTAATGCCGGTCAGGAACGCCGCAACCTGGTGATTTTCAATGCCGGCTGCAGAACCCAGTCTCAGGCGCGCCTCGGCAATCCCGTTGAGATTGGTCTGGCGCGTCACCTCCTGTTGGCCGTCAATAGAACCACCACCCTTAATAACGCGAAACGTCACCACATAATCCTCGACAGGATTGGAAAACTGATCTGTAATGCGAACGCGAAACGGTTGATCGATAATATGATTGACCGTGTCCACCTGTCCGTCCTGGGTCAATTTAAACGCCCTGGATGGCAAACCGGCCTTGCCGCTGGCATAAAAATCGACAGGGCTGTTTTGTAACGGTTGTTGTTGATGCGAAGAATTCACTTTTATATGGTAGAGATTCTCGCCAACATCTTCACCGAGGCGAAACTGAGTGCTGACATAACCACTACTATCGGATAGGGCCGAATAGGTGGCGGAATTGCTGCGTGGAAAAATTCCATTCCCGCTTACGCAGGTAAAGATCACCGGATGGCTGGATACCGGGTTGTGAAATTCGTCCAGAACCCGAACCATCAAGGGATTGGGCAGCAAGCTAAGCAGTGGAGCGGACTGGTCATTTCCGGAGACCGGCATTAAACGATATGCATGCCTGGCCGCCGCCGTTGCACGGAAAAGAACCGGCGAACCGGTTAAACCCTGCGCAACAGCCTGAACCTGCTGTTCCCCGCTTTCGGGACCCATCGTCCAGAAAATATTTGCATAACCGTTCTCATTGGATAATACCTGCAATAGCGTGTCGGAAACGCCGCCCTGGCCGCTAAAGGAGAGTCTGCCATCGCCCTGAACAATTTTATATTTGACCGGATAAGATGGCACCGGTTGTTCTTGATCGTTCAGAATACGAACAGAAAGGGGGTTTGCCAGCAGATTGCCGACAGTGTCTGCCTGTCCCGTTCCGGAAATATAGTTTATCTCGCTGGCGACACCGGGAACGGCAGCCTGAAAGACAATCGGATCCGTGCTCAGACCCGTTATGGTTGCACTCACACGCTGAAGGGAACTCTGGTCGCCTGGCGTGAGCACGGTAGAAGCGCGACCAAGATCATTGGTCAACACCTCCCCGGCAGGCGAAATCGTGCCGCCTCCTGCAGTAACCTCAAAGGTAACCGGAATATCTTTGATATAGTTGCTGAAAACATCCTGGATAATAACCGTAAAGGGTTGTTCCAAAGGTTCACCCACAGAACCAATCTGTCCGCTTCCTTCCGTATTAAATTTGGCGGCCGGACCGGGCAGGGCAGTGGCCGTAAAGAGTGCCGGGCTGCCGCTGATATGACTGCCATTGACCGTTACACCGGCCTCAATCTCAACGAGCCCCGAACTGGTCCCCAGCTGTACCATACGTCCGGCCAAACCATTGATATCGGTTAGGTCGGGATTCTCGCCGCTATCACCCGTTCCCAGCGGTGTAAAATTGGTATCCGGGCTTAGCAGAATCCTGTCTATAAGGATAAAATTGTCAAAATTCAATACAACAGTGTGATCCCCGGCGGCAAGCGAATAGAGCTCGGGGCTGCCCGATGTCGTACTCACCCGGTACCATTTCCAGTTCTCGGAATTGACCTCAACAGACCTCGCCGGGTAATTATCCACCTGCAGGGTTACTGACCTGCTTTGATTGGAATGCGCTGCTCTAATCCAAAGCACATAATCACGGCCCGATTCAATGCTCGCCGTGACCCGTGCCTCACCGCTGTTGCCGAGAAAATCAGGTGCCCAAATAAAACCATTCCCGGAGCTGGTGACATCATAGACCCAACGAACCGTATTGTCGAGATCGGCGTTTTCCATCTCTTTCCATATATTCTCCTGATTGATGACCGGCTGAACAATCTGGGCATTTCCGGTTTTTATGCCAAATTCCACGGCAACACCCTTAACCGGCTGTCCCTCACCATCGCGGACCTGAACCACAAAAGGCTCGTCGAACATTTCCCCCACCATCATTTGCTGCCCATCGCCGCTGTAAAGGTCAACAACCGCGGGCTCGCCTGCCTGACCGCTGGGTTTGTCCGGCCGAATGACCAACGTCTGATTCACACCGACATTGCGCAAAGCAAGCCAGGTTCCATCCGTAAAGCGGGCGAGCAGATCACATTGCTCCTCCAGGGCCAGCCCGTAATGCAACGTCGGCGAGTATTGCGATTGATGCCCGGTCGCAGACATGATCTCTCGGTACCCAAGCAAAGCCTGTGGATTCCCCAGTTTACCGTTTTGATACAGCCACACTTTGGTGCCAAAGCCGCCGATACCGCCGTTCGGTCCATAGGCTTTGACCTTTAAATAATTATAATTGTTATCCAGATTGTTGCGCAGAAATATATTGGGGCAGTCGTTGCGCATGGCCAAAAGGTCCAAATCACCGTCATTATCGGCATCAAAAACCGTGGCAGCGCGCACATCACCGTTAAAAATTTCCGCACCGGTATCCTCGACCTTGCTGAAAGCCCACTCACCGTCATTGCGCCAAAATTCACCCGCTGTTCCTTCGTGGGTGGTTATGATATCCATATCACCATCATTGTCAAAATCAGCAACCAGAGCTGAATAACCGTGGTAAAGAATATTTACCTGATCGGACATGCTGGTAAAGGTACCATTGCCGTTATTCCTGAACAGCTGCAGGTTAATGTCCGGAATTTTTTCATCACTGTTTGTGGTGACCAGCAGATCGAGATCCGCATCGTTATCCAGATCCGACCATACCACGCCGTTACAATCAACAGTAGACAAATCAACCCCGAGTTGGCCGGCTCTGTCCTGAAAATGACCACTGCCGTCATTGACATATAGCCTGTTGGCACCGTTTCGTTTGACAATATAAACATCCACATCGCCATCCATATCAAAATCAGCGGCAGCGCCTGACATGCTGTGTATATTGGGCTCTTCCGCATCATTAAAACCATAGTTGACGCGTGTAAAATGCCCGGTTCCATTATTCAGGTATTGTTCGTTCAGATCCTGTGAATTGACGCAAAAGAGATCGATATCTCCATCGTTTTCACAATCAAAAGCCAATACCGAGGTGGTTTTTCGATCGGGCAGCGCTTCGATACCCGCCTGCGAGGAGATATTCACAAAAGCAGCGGCCCCGCGATTCTCATATAAATGGTTTTGCCCCGCTTCCTGACCATTTAAAAGATCAAAATCGCCGTCGTTATCGATATCGGCAAAAACAACGCCACGGCTGACACCGAGATCGTTGATTTGATAATCAACCGACCGATCGGCAAGCGGAATCGTCGAATTGTTGACAAAGAAAAAATCACGCGGATCCTCGGCCTTTTCGGAAGCACGGCTCATATAAATGTCATCCAGACCGTCGCCGGTAATATCGGCGACAGCGATCCCCTGAGCACTCCAGTATTTGTCCTGGGCAGCGATACCCATTTCCCAGGATAAATCGCTGAACCACTTTGGTCCGATGATGAGTTCGCTGATAGAATTCAGATAGGTTTCAGCCATAATTTCGTACCCGCGATCATTGGGATGGAGTTTATCGCTCATAATATCGCGCCAGTCATTGATCCACAAAAAAGGATTTTCTTCGAAGCGGCTGTAATGATCGCAGACATAAACCGGCTCCGGCTGACCCGTCAAAACGCCATTGCGAAAATCATGCACCATTTTGCCGAGTTCGTTGTTGAGAATAACGTGCTGCGTTTCGCGACGTTCAGCGGGAATGATTAAACTGATAACCACGTACTGCAGTTCGTCTCCATATTCCCCATTATGCCATTTGAGCAAATGGTTGATCAGAATACCGAGATGGCCGGAGGTGGTTTCCGTAAATCCGTTTTGATCCTTATAGGGGCCGGTTGTGGCGTTATTATTGAGATCATTGGTGCCCAAATGAATCTCAACCATGTTCGGTCTTGTATTGTCCATGGTCCAGGTAACATCCATTTCTTCATGGCGGTTGGGCAAAAAATCCCGGACTTTTTTGCCCCCCATAAAGTGTCCTTCATAGGGAGGGTCACCATAAGAGCCGACAAAATCGATATCGCGGCGGACGTTCCGCAACTCGTTGTATAATATCTGCCGGAATCCCAGACCGGTACTCGAGCCCACAGAGCCATGGGTAATGGAATCGCCGACCAAAAGCAGACGAAAACTTTCATTCAATTTTATACTTTCAACGCTTACCGTCTCAAAAGGTGAATCCGCTGATACTGTTTTATTAAGGCTAAGATGAACCTCCCCGGTATATTTGCCCGGGATCTCCAGAATCGCCTGGCCGTATTCATCAAAAGCGCTTTCCGCAACCGTTATTACAGGCACGTTTACGCTGCTTTCTTGGCGGATACGTACGGAAACCGTCAGTGAATCGATAGCAACCAGTGAAGGCTTTAATTGAACTGTAATTCTTCCGAGAAGGGCTTTTTCAGAAAAATCCAGAATAACCGGCTGAACAGGGCTCAGCGAAGACAAATAGGTATTGCTTTTTGCGAGTTTTGATTTTATGTCATATTGTTCAAAGGGTTCATAAGTTATTTCCGGCTCGTTTCGACTGGTCATTCGCTCCCAGTAGGCGGGATCATCTGTATACTCTGAGGATTGGGAAAACGTCAGGGAAATGCTTGCCAAAAGCCAGACAACGGCAACAACCAGCGAAATATTTTTGCGTTCCATTAGAGCTCCATGCAATGTTCAAATCTATACTCACCGTAAAATCCAAAATATCGCGTAATATGTATTAGCACAAAACACCCGGGTTGCAGACTGAAACATATTGAAAAAACCAAGCCGCCACTGAACCCGCAGTATCCACCCTTTGCTATGGATTGTTTTTTAATATCTTATATGCAAATTTCAACCGGTAAATTCGCTTGACAAAAAGGGGTTATTTTAATATATTTTTGCGATATATGGTTATAAATGATTGAATGCAGAAACAATGCC
>CAZMUU010000138.1:0-8658 GCA_964569215.1 uncultured Cytophagia bacterium | reverse complement strand
CACCAGCGGGTGAATCTGAATGGCTTTACCTTCGATCAAAACCGGCTGAAATGCCTGGATACCCAATCGGTGCAGTGTCGGAGCACGGTTAAGCATAACCGGATGATCCTCGATGATTTCCTCGAGAATATCCCAAACTTCCAGGCCTCGTCTGTCGACTAGTTTTTTGGCACTCTTGACGGTTTTGACCATGCCCCGTTCAACAAGCTTGCGAATAACAAACGGCTTGAACAATTCCAGCGCCATATCTTTCGGCAATCCGCATTCATGTAACTTGAGTTCCGGACCAACGACAATGACAGATCGTCCGGAATAATCGATACGCTTACCGAGCAGGTTCTGGCGAAAACGTCCTTGTTTGCCACGCAACATATCGGAAAGGCTTTTCAGGGCCCGGTTACCATCGCCACGGACGGCAGAGGACTTGCGGCCATTATCAAAGAGTGAATCTACAGCTTCCTGAAGCATCCGTTTTTCATTGCGCAGGATCACTTCCGGGGCCTTAATTTCCAGAAGCTTTTTCAGGCGGTTGTTGCGTATGATAACGCGTCTATAAAGATCGTTCAAATCGGACGTGGCAAACCTGCCCCCTTCGAGGGGAACAAGCGGACGCAATTCCGGAGGAATTACCGGTACAACATTCATAATCATCCACTCGGGACGATTTACCCGAAAACGATTTGCCCGCCGAAACGCTTCGACGACGCGTAAGCGTTTCAGAGCTTCGGTTTTCCTCTGAATAGAGGTTTCGTGGCGTGCCTGATAACGCAGGTCGACCGAAAGCGATTCAATATCGATAGATTTCAACAATTCGAGAACGGCTTGTCCGCCCATGGTGGCATGAAATTTCTCTTCATCGGGCAGTTCTTTTTCCTTCTCTTTGAGATCAGCGGTAACATCCAGATATTCTTCTTCTGTAATCAGGTCTTTCACAGCCAAACCGCTTTTACCCGGTCGCACCACAACATAATTTTCATAATAAATGATGCGTTCGAGTTCTTTGATGCTGATACCGAGCAGGTAACCGATCTTGGACGGCAATGATTTCCAGTACCAGATATGAATGACGGGAACGGCGAGGGTAATATGTCCCATGCGTTCTCTGCGAACGCTTTTCATCGTCACTTCAACACCGCATCGATCACAGACTATGCCTTTGTAGCGAATTCTTTTATATTTTCCGCAGTGACATTCCCAATCGCGAACCGGACCAAAAATTTTTTCACAAAAGAGTCCATCCTTTTCCGGTTTAAAGCTTCGGTAATTGATGGTCTCTGGTTTTGTGACCTCCCCGTGTGAGCGTTCCAGTATTTTATCTGGTGAAGCCAGACCGATATAGATCGATGTATAATTCGGTCGTGGCTGAACCACGTCGGGTGTGATCATATAATTCAATATATCACCTCATAAATAGTTGAACAAAATAGGTGTTACTTGCGTTTAGATTCTTTTTTATCGGTGAGCAATTCGACATCAAGGCCGAGTCCCATCAATTCTCGTATCATCACATTAAACGATTCCGGGATGCCGGGTTCGGGCAGATTATCACCTTTGACAATGCATTCATACGCTTTGGATCTACCTTTGACATCATCACTCTTGACCGTTAAAATTTCCTGTAAGGTATAGGCTGCGCCATAGGCTTCCAGGGCCCAGACTTCCATCTCGCCGAAACGCTGTCCGCCGAACTGGGCTTTACCACCCAGGGGTTGCTGGGTAATCAACGAGTACGGACCGATGGAACGGGCGTGAATTTTATCCTCGACAAGATGCGATAATTTCATCATATAAATCCAGCCGACGGTGACCGGATAATCGATTTGATGACCGGTTTTGCCGTCATAAACAACGGACTTGCCCTCTTCCGGTACTTTGGCCTTTTGCATTTCTTCTGCAATCTCTTCAAGGGAGGCACCGTCGAAAACCGGAGTGGCAAAATTAAAGCCCAGAATATTGGCTGCCCAACCCAGATTGGTCTCAAGAATTTGTCCCAGATTCATTCGTGAAGGTACGCCGAGCGGATTGAGAACGATATCTACAGGCGTTCCATCCGGCATATAAGGCATATCTTCCATCGGAACGATCTTGGCAACTACGCCCTTGTTACCGTGGCGTCCTGCCATTTTGTCGCCTACCATCAATTTTCTTTTTTTGGCAACATAGACTTTTGCAAGCTGAACGATGCCGGGCGGCAATTCATCACCGACCTGAATCTTGAATTTCTGTAACTCGTATGTTTCCTCGACCTCGTGCATCTTTTTCTCAAAGCGGACCATAATCTTACCGATCAGCTCATTGGTTTTTTTGTCTTTGGTTAGATCTTGTTCGAAATCGACCAAATCAAAATCGAGCTTTTCCAGATTATTCTCACTCAAAACGGTCTTGTCTTTAAGTATGACCTTACCGCTCTCTTTGTCGCGAATACTGTCAGAAACCTGCTCCTCAAGAACGGTTTTCAGTTTTTGATTGCGCAGCTCTTGTATTCGTTTCTTTTCATTTTCGAACCAGGTATCCAGCTCTTCAAGATCTTTCTTGTCCCGGCGCTTGGTGGCGGCATCTTTCTTTTTTCGGGAAAATAATTTGGTATCAATAACAATTCCCTTCAAACCTGGAGGCGCCTTTAAGGAGGCATCCTTAACATCGCCGGCCTTTTCACCAAAAATCGCTTTCAGTAATTTCTCTTCCGGAGTGGGATCTGTTTCACCCTTTGGAGTCACTTTTCCAACGAGAATATCCCCGGCCTGCACCTCAGCCCCGATGCGGATAATACCATTTTCATCGAGATCCTTGGTGGCCTCTTCACTGACGTTTGGGATTTCACGGGTCAACTCCTCTTCCCCGCGCTTGGTGTCACGGACCTGAAGTTCAAACTCTTCAATATGCAATGAAGTATAGACATCCTCACGAACCACCCGCTCAGAAATCACAATAGCATCTTCAAAATTATAACCCCGCCAGGGCATAAACGCCACGAGAACATTTCGTCCCAAAGCGAGCTCGCCGCCTTGAGTCGCCGCACCATCGGCAATAACCTGACCTGCTTTCACTTCCTGCCCAACATTGACGATCGGTTTTTGATTGATCGATGTATCCTGATTGGTACGTTTAAATTTTTTCAGATTATAAACGTCAAGATCCGATTTTGTGAAATCCAGGAGATCATTGAGATCGCTTTTGGATTTTTGTCCGCCGGTCTTGCGAATGACGACCGTATTGGCATCAACGGATTCGACAACGCCGTCACATCGGCTGAACATTACAGAACGTGAATCATAGGCAACCTTTTGCTCCATCCCCGTTCCGACATAAGGGGCTTCGGGCTGCATCAGCGGTACTGCCTGGCGTTGCATATTAGAGCCCATGAGGGCACGGTTTGCATCATCGTGCTCGAGGAATGGAATAAGCGCCGCTGCTGCGGAGACGATCTGATTCGGTGAAACATCCATATGCTTGACGCGGTCCGGAGGAACGATGGGGAATTCACCGCGTAACCTGGAGGTCACCCGCTCGTTGACAAAGCGCCCACTTTTATCGAGCGGTTCATTGGCCTGAGCCACGATCTGCTCTTCTTCATCGTCTGCGGAAAGGTATTCAATTTGACTGGTGACCTTGCCGTTCGACACCAGGCGGTAAGGTGTTTCGATAAAACCAAAATCATTAATCCGGGCGTAGGTCGTTAATGAAGAAATCAGACCGATATTGGGACCTTCAGGTGTTTCGATGGGACATAGTCTTCCGTAATGCGTATAGTGAACATCACGAACCTCAAAACCGGCGCGTTCCCGGGTCAAACCGCCGGGACCGAGTGCGGAGACTCTGCGTTTGTGCGTCATTTCAGCCAGCGGATTGGTTTGATCCATAAATTGCGATAGCTGGCTGGTACCGAAAAAGGTATTGATCACGGAAATAATCGTTCGCGCGTTCACCAGATCTTGCGGTGTAGGGTTTTCGCTTTCGCGCAGGTTCATGCGCTCCTTAATGGTTCTGGCCATTCGTGCCAACCCAACGCTCATCTGTCCGGCAAGCTGCTCACCAACGGTACGAACCCGGCGGTTGCCGAGATGATCGATGTCGTCCGCAGTTCGCTTTCCGGTACGCAAATCGAGAAGATATTTGATAATGCCGACGATATCCTCGCGCATCAATGCGGTATGAGTGGGATCAACGTCGAGATTGAGTTTTTTATTGAGCCGGTGTCTGCCGACATCGCCCAGATCGTAGCGTTTTGGATTAAAGAAAAGTCTCTCAATGAGCATGCGTGCGGTATCGAGATCAGGCGGTTCACCTGAGCGCAATTGTTTATAAATCGATTCAAGCGCTTCTTCCTGCGAGCTGGTGCTATCTTTTAAAAGCGTGTTGCTGATAATTTCCGGTCCGTAAATACGGTCAACTTTGAGAACCTCTATCTCTTTTTCATCCAGATTCTTCAACAGTTCGACTTTTTCAGGCGTAATGTCGCTATAGCGATCCAGCAAAACCTCACCCGTGGATTTATCGACAATATCTTCAGCGACGCGGGCGCCGATATAATCCTCGAGATTGTCATTTTTGGGCGAAATGGACTGAACCAGTCCAAAGGCTTCCAGTATTTCCCGGTCGGAAGAAAAGCCGATTGCTCGTAATAGAGTGGAAACGAGAAATTTTTTGCGGCGGTCGATATAGACATTCATCAGATCATTGATATCGGTGGTAAACTCGATCCAGGAGCCGCGTAGCGGAATAACCCTGGCATTGTAAATCTGTGTCCCGTTCGGATGAACCGTTTGATCGAAGAAAACACCGGGTGATCGGTGTAATTGGCTGACGATAATGCGCTCGGCACCATTAATGATAAAGGTACCGCGTTCGGTCATATAGGGCAGATTTCCCAGATAAACCACCTGTTCAATAGAACCGGCCAACGGATCATTGGGATCCATTTCGTCTTTGATAGACAGACGCAATTTTGCTTTGAGAGATACAGAAAAAGTTGTACCCCGCTCCTGACATTCTTTAACAGAGTATTTCGCCTGATCGATGTAGTATTCGATAAAATCGAGTTGAAAATTGTCCCGACTATCGACGATAGGAAATACGCTTTTAAAAACAGCCTGCAGGCCGCGTTCGTCACGCTCTCCGGGTTCAACATCTGGTTGTAAAAAGTCCTTATATGAACGTAGCTGAATGTCCAGTAAATCGGGCAATTCAGCTACAGTTTTAATTTTAGAAAAAGATTTTCTTTCTCTGAAAGATATGATCGACAATAGTATCTCTCCCTTACAATCCTTTTGATTAAACTTAAAAACCGAGCTCAAATTGAGCCCGGTTTACAAGGCACTTATTTGACCTCAATTTCAGCGCCAACTTCCTCAAGCTTGGATTTGATATCCTCAGCTTCATCTTTGTTAACGCCTTCCTTGACGTTATTGGGCGCACCATCGACCAGTTCTTTGGCTTCTTTGAGACCGAGACTGGTGATCGCACGAACCACTTTAATAACCTGAATCTTTTGAGATCCGGCGCTTTTCAGAACAACGTCAAATTCGGTCTTTTCTTCGGCAGCTTCAGCGCCTTCACCTGCGCCGGCAGCAGGAGCAGCTGCAACTGCAACCGGTGCAGCAGCGCTAACGCCAAAATGTTCTTCCATTGCCTTAACCAACTGCGACAATTGCAGAACCGTCATTCCCTCAATGCTTTTGAGGATTTTATCCACCTTGGGATCCAAATCCTTGGTTTGTTGTTCTTTTTCTTCAGCTACTTTTTCTTCGGGCATTTCAACCTCCCGTTAGAGTTACAAGTCAATCGTTTATTCTTCTTTTTGTTCCTTAATTGCATTTACGGTATAAACCAGATTAGAGAGAAGCGAACGCAATACGCCAGCAAATCCGGACAGGGGTGCTGCAAACACAGAAGCGACCTGACCAATCAACTCGTCGCGGGAAGGAATCTTGCGCATTTCTTCTGCTTTATGCTCATCATAAAACTGCCCTTCGATGATGGCCCCTTTAATTGCCGGCTTTTCGCGATTCTTTTTAAATTCATAGATCACCCTGACCGGAGCAATCGGGTCCTCTTTCGAAATGGCCAAACCAGTCGGCCCTTTGAGGTATGGAAGCAACTTTTCAAATCCGGTTTTTTCCGCCGACAACCTGGCCAGAGTATTTTTAACCACGATATAATTGACATCGACCTTGCGAAACTCCCGGCGTAATTCAGTTATTTGCTCTACAGAGAGTCCGGTAAAGTCGGTCAAGTATACCCCGGTGGCACCTTCGAGGTCTTTATTCAGCTTTTCAACACGTGTAATCTTTTCTGGATTTGGCATTTCGATGATCCTTCAATATCTATGTCTCATATATTATGCAGGTACATCCATCAGTTGATTTTTATCGATGCGAATACTGGGTCCCATTGTACTGGATAGAAAAATACTGCGAATGTAAATGCCTTTGGCAGAGACAGGCCGTAATTTGTTTATCGTATCCATAAAAGCATTAACATTCTCTTTAAGATTTTCTACCGAGAAAGAACCCTTGCCGACGGCGACATGAACAATTCCATTGCGATCGACACGAAAGGAGATCTTGCCGGCCTTGACATCTTTTACCGCATCTTCAATATCCATGGTTACCGTACCTGATTTGGCGTTCGGCATCAATCCTCTGGGGCCCAATACTTTACCCAAACGTCCGACCTGTCCCATAATATCAGGGGTGGCAATAACGACATCATAATCGATCCAGGACTCTTCCTGAATCTTTTTGATCATATCATCTCCGCCTACATAGTCAGCGCCCGCTTCTTTGGCTTCGTTCTCCTTGCTGCCCTTGGTGAGTACCAAAACTTTGACCGTTTTTCCTGTACCATGAGGCAGGACCACGGTGCCGCGCACCATTTGATCGGATTTACGGGGATCAACGCCCAAACGAACACTAAGTTCCACAGATTCATCGAATTTAGCGGTGGAGGTTTCTTTGACCTTTTTAACCCCTTCTTCCAGGGAATAGACTTTTCTGCTTTCGACCTGACTCCAGGCGTTTTGATATCTTTTACTATGCTTCATTTGCCCTTGTTAACTCCTTTATGAAGAAATTATTCCTCTACAACAATTCCCATGCTTCTCGCTGTTCCTTCAACCATCAGCATGGCATTCTCTACATCGTTCGCATTCAAATCCGGCGCTTTGAGTTCGGCGATTTCGCGTACCTGGGCTCTGGTGACCTTTCCAACTTTTTCACGGTTGGGTTCACCGGATCCCTTATCCAGGCCGGCAGCCTTTTTCAGCAGAACCGCGGCCGGAGGGGTTTTGGTGATAAATGTAAAGGATTGATCTGCATACACTGTAATCACAACAGGGATAATCAGGCCCTGCTGGTCCTGAGTTTTTGCATTAAAGGCCTTGCAAAATTCCATAATGTTGACGCCGTGCTGGCCGAGAGCAGGACCGACAGGTGGAGAGGGATTCGCCTGACCGGCGGAAATTTGCAATTTTATGGTGGAAATAACTTTTTTCGCCATGGTTATTGTTCCTATTGTTCCAGTTCAATTTGTAAAAAATCCAGTTCCACAGGTGTTGCACGTCCAAAGATACTAACCATCACTTTGACCTTGTTTTTTTCGTGGTTAATCTCTTCAATAAAACCGGTAAAATCGGTAAACGGGCCATCGATCACCTTGATAGGATCGCCGATCTGAAACGGACTGGCTGCCCGTTCCTTTTCAGCACGCTCGCTTCTGCCGATAATGCGCTCAGCTTCGTCCGGCTTGAGCGGCACGGGCTCATTGCGCCTTCCGACAAAATTGGTTACGCCAGGCATATTTTGAATCAGATGACGAGTCGATTTGTCGTATATCATGTGAACCAAAATATAACCGGGAAATATGATCTTTTTGCGAACCTTTTTCTTGCCTTCTTTCATCTCGGTAATTTTTTCCGAAGGCACAACAATCTTATCGACCTTTTCCTCGAGATCGGCATGCCGGATTTCATTTTCCATGTAGGCTTTTACCTTGTTTTCATGCCCGGAAAGAACATGAATTGCATACCATTTTTGTTCATCTGATTCTGCCAAATGAAAACACCTTTATAAACTGTTGTATGATGAATTGTTCTAATAAATGAGGCTTAGCAACCGAGATAGAATATGATCGATAACAAAAATAAAAGCTGCAAAGAACAGCGATACAACAATAACGATGATGGTTTGGCCTTTAAGTTCACTTCGGGTCGGCCAACTAACTTTGGACATCTCGTTCTTCACATCGTTCAGAAATTTTACAAGTTTTTGGATCATAAAACCGCCACTCGCCTTATTTATTCACTCAACCTTTTCATTACACCTGAAATCATTGCAGGCCTGGAGGGACTCGAACCCCCAACCTCCGGATTTGGAGTCCGGCGCACTAGCCAAATTGTGCTACAGGCCTCTACAAGCCCGGCCGGTTCAGCCGGACCCGGATAGATTCTAACGCGTCTCTTTATGAATGGTTCTTTTATCGCACCAGCGACAATATTTTTTATGTTCTATGCGATTGGAATGCGTACGCCGGTTTTTGGTCGTTGTATAGTTTCGGCGTTTGCACTCCGTACATTCCAGTATGGCTAATTCTCTCATCTCTAATCCGATTAATTATTCGATAATCTTGGTTACAACACCGGCACCCACAGTGCGACCGCCT
>CAZMUU010000137.1:7609-8670 GCA_964569215.1 uncultured Cytophagia bacterium | reverse complement strand
TTCGAGATTGAAATTTTTTAAATTGTGCTCCCGGGCACCGCGGATAATGATTTTATCTGAAATAGACATGTTTTACAGGTAACGACAGGAATGATTACATTAATAGACTTTATTTACCTCTGCGTTCCTCTGGGTCCTCTGTGGTTAATTAAACGATTTTTATAAACAACAATACCTTTTTGTTTGCAGATTAGAATATGATTTTGCCATCTCTTTTAATCTGTAAATTTTCCACTGCGCATTCACGACTTGTTTTGCCTTAAAAAAAGACAGCCTGAATAAAAATCTTGATATCCGCATAGGATAAGATGCACATTTATTTCGAAAAGCAACTTGTCGGGAAATGGTATCGAATTTTTCCAGGATCATAATGATTATAGATAACCCAACTGCGCTCGAATTGTTCCCGCTTTAAGAACGAATAATATACAAAAAAAATGATCAAAATAGAAAAAGAAAATTTTATGTCATTGCAAAATTGCGTTGACTTTTTGAGCAAAAACGAGTAGTTTAGCAAAAATTGAATTGAATTCAGAACGAGGTATGATCATGAAAACATGGATGGTTTTAATCGCGTTGATCGCATGCGGTTTGATTTTCGCTCAGGAGCAAAGCGTTACAGAGTATATGGCCAAAGCGGATGAGGCATTTGAACAAAACGACGACTCTACTGCCGTGGTTTACTACCAGATGGCCGCCAAGGCGGATACCAACAACTGCGAAGCTCAGTGGAAAGCAGCCCGATCCCATATCCATCTCGGTGAAAACCTGGAAGGACAACAGCAGGAGTCGCACTATATGCTCGGCGAAATGTATGCGCGCAAAGCGGTTACAAAATGTCCGAAAAACGGTGATGCGCATTTGCAGCTGGCAATCGGTGTCGGCCGCCTCGCCCTGCTCAGAGGAGGTAAAACCAAGGTCGAACTCTCCAAGGATGTTAAAGACCACGCCGAAAAAGCCATTGAACTCAATCCCGAACTCGATATCGCCTACCACGTTCTGGGCCGCTGGCATCGCGAAGTCGCCACCCTCAGCGGACTGTTGAAAATGTTCGCCAAGGT
>CAZMUU010000137.1:0-7509 GCA_964569215.1 uncultured Cytophagia bacterium | reverse complement strand
GCTGGCATCGCGAAGTCGCCACCCTCAGCGGACTGTTGAAAATGTTCGCCAAGGTTCTCTACGGCGGCCTGCCTCCCGCCAGTGTCGAAAAATCAGAGGAGCTCTTTAAAAAAGCCATCGAGCTCAATCCCGATTATATCAATCATCACCTCGAATTGGGAATGAGCTATGAAGAACTGGAAAACTGGACCGCTGCCGCCGAAGAATACAAAAAAGTGGCAGACCTGCCGGCTACCGAAGATGATGATCCCCAACACAAAAAAGAAGCACAAAAACGGCTGAAAAAAGTTGAGAAAAAACTGAATTAAAAGGCTGTGGGGGCAGCCTTTTTTTGTTAGGCAAGCTATAAAACTACTTGACATTTCTAGGTAAAATGTTTTATTTATATAATAAAATTAATTCCTCCGCTTTGAGGAGCATTTTGTGGACTGGCCTTTTGGGTTTTTTCTATGACTGCAGCTCAGCTCTGACCGATCCTTCCCGTTTCGACCGCATCTGCTAGCCGCGGTCTGAAAAGAATCCATATCTCACATGACCCGGATTTCCGTTGGGTGCGGATGGTTCCAAATCCGCCGTGAAACCGGTGTCTCATAAAGGAACCCATATGTCAAAACCGATTCGTATAAACGCCGGCGGTTTTAGCGGCGATGCCGGACTCTATAGATCAGCATATGAACACGACAATTGCGGTGTCGGTTTTCTCGCCAGGCTCGACGGGGTACCGAGTCACGATGTCGTCGACAATGCCGTGCGCATACTCATCAACCTCGAGCACCGCGGCGCGGTCGGCGGCGATCGAGCCACCGGAGACGGCGCCGGACTGCTGTTTCAGATTCCGGATGCGTTTTTCAGACTACAATGCCATGACCTCGGATTCGTATTGCCGGACGCCGGCGACTATGCCGTCGGCATGATCTTCCTGCCCCGACAACAGACACTGCGGGATCGATGCATGCGCATATGCGAAAACCGGGTGGAGGAGGAAAAATGCCGGGTGCTTGGCTGGCGCCGCGTCCCGGTTGAAAACAAACACCTGGGAAAGCTGGCCAAATCCACCGAACCGCTCTGTTACCAGCTCTTCATCGCCGGCGGCGCCGTGAATAAAACTGATTTTGAAAGAAAACTATACGTCATTCGCCGGCTGATCGAGAAAAGCATAACCGATCTACAAGATGACTGCAGCCAATTCTACATCTGCAGCCTCTCCACCATGAAGATCGTCTATAAAGGACTGCTCACCGGCACCCAGGTGCCAAGCTATTATCCCGATCTGAAAAACAAACACTTTTCCAGCGCCTATGCCCTGGTGCATCAACGCTACAGCACCAACACCTGGCCCACCTGGCCGCTGGCGCAACCCTTTCGTTTTCTCGCGCATAACGGCGAAATCAACACCCTGGGCGGCAACATCAACCGCATGAAGGCGAGAGAACCCATCCTGGAATCGAACCTCTTTGCCGAGGATATCGAAAAAATCAAACCGGTTCTCATCGAAGGCGCCAGCGATTCATCCATACTCGATAACATGCTGGAGCTGCTGATCCTTGCCGGGCGCTCCCTGCCGCACAGCATGATGATGCTGATACCGGAGGCCTATAGCTCCAAAATCCAGATGAGCGCCGACAAACGCGCCTTTTATGAATTTCACTCCGCCCTGATGGAGCCCTGGGACGGCCCGGCCGCCATCACCTTTACCGACGGCCGCTATATCGGCGGAACCCTCGACCGCAACGGTCTCAGGCCGGCCCGCTACACCATCACCCGCGATGGTATTATCGTGCTGGCCTCGGAAACCGGCGTCCTCGATTTTCCCGACGACTCGATTCTCAAACGCGGCAGGTTGCAACCGGGGAAAATGTTTCTCGTCGATATGGCACAGCACCGGGTGGTACCGGATCATGAGATCAAGGCAAAAATCGCGCGCAGACGGCCCTACCGCCGCTGGATCAAAAACAACCGCATCGAATTGCGCGGCCTCTTTACCCCGGCACAAAACCCGCCGGAAGAGAAACGCCGCCTTCTTCAGCTTCAGCACGCCTTTGGCTATACCCGGGAAGAGTTAAAGATGATCCTGGGACCCATGACCTCAAAAGGGCAGGAAGCCATCGGCTCGATGGGCAATGACGCCGCCCTGGCGGTGTTATCGCGCCGGCCGCGACTGCTGTTCGATTACTTTAAACAGCTCTTCGCCCAGGTCACCAACCCGCCCATCGATCCGCTGCGCGAAGACCTGGTCATGTCCCTTGAAAGTTTTGTCGGCCGCGAGCACAATTTGTTGCAGGAAGAACCCGGCCAATACCGCGGCCTCAAACTGCCGCACCCCATCCTCACCCTGGCGGACCTGTCGCGTCTGCGCCAGACCCAACACCAGGATATCCTCTCGCAGGATATCCCCATTCTCTTTCCCAAAAACGGCAGCGGCAAAGCGCTCGAAAAGGCCCTGCAAACCATTTTCAAAAGCGCCGAAACAGCGCTGGATGAGGGTAAAACCCTGCTCATTTTAACCGACCAGGGCATGGATGCCGACCACGTCAGCATTCCCGTTCTGCTGGTGGTCTCGGGATTGCACCACTATCTCACTTCTGTCGGCAAACGCAATTACGCCGGCATCATCGCCGAAACCGGCGAGGCGCGCGAAGTGATCCACTTTGCCCTGCTCAGCGCCTACGGTGTCGACGCGGTCTGCCCCTATCTCGCCTTTCAAACCATTCGCCAGATGGTGGAAACCGGCATGCTGCCGGAACTCTCCTCGCCGGAAGTGGCCATGGATTCCTATATCACCGCCATCAAGAAAGGCCTGTTAAAAACCCTCAGCCGCATGGGCATCTCCACCCTGCACGGTTTTTTTGCCTCGCAGATTTTCGAGGCGGTGGGCCTGAATCAACATCTCATCAACGGTTATTTCTGCGGCACCGCCTCCCGTATCGGCGGCATCGGTCTCGATGAAATCGCGCGGGAAACCCGTCAACGCCACCAAAAGGGGTTTCCGCAAAGCAGCGATCCCGATCCCCTGCTCGATGTCGGCGGCGATTACCACATCCGCCTCAGCGGTGAACAGCACATGTGGACGACCGAAGCGATCTACACCCTGCAATCCGCCACCCGCAATAGCGATTATAATCAATTTAAAACCTATACCAACATTATCGACAGCAGCCCCTACACGACGCTGCGCAGCTTGTTAAAATTCAATAAAACTAAAGCTATAGACATAAAAAAGGTGGAACCCATAGAAGCGATCACGCCCCGGTTTGTCACCGCCGCCATGTCCTTTGGATCGATCAGCAAAGAGGCGCACGAATCGATCGCCATCGCCCTCAACCGCCTCGGCGGTCGCAGCAATTCCGGCGAGGGCGGCGAAGACCCGCAGCGCTACATTCCGTTGCCCAACGGCGACAGCAAGCGCTCGCGCATCAAGCAGATCGCTTCCGGTCGTTTCGGCGTCACCCCCCAATACGCCATCAACGCCGACGAGCTGCAGATCAAGATCGCCCAGGGCGCCAAACCCGGCGAAGGCGGACAATTGCCCGGCCATAAAGTCAGCGTCGAAATCGCCCGCGTGCGCCACACCACGCCCGGCGTCACCCTGATTTCACCGCCGCCGCATCACGACATCTATTCCATCGAAGACCTGGCACAATTGATCTACGACCTGAAAACCGTCAATCCGGACGCCAGGGTGTCGGTAAAGCTGGTTTCCGAAGTCGGTGTCGGCACCATTGCCGCCGGCGTCGCCAAGGCGGATGCCGATCTGATCCTGATCTCCGGCCATGACGGCGGCACCGGCGCCTCGCCGCTGACCGCCATCAAACACGCCGGCCTGCCCTGGGAGCTCGGCCTCGCCGAAGCCCAGCAGGTGCTGATGGCCAATCAGCTGCGCGACCGCGTTGTTTTGCAAACCGACGGCCAGCTCAAAACCGGCCGCGACCTCGCCATCGCCGCCCTGCTCGGCGCCGAGGAATTCGGCTTCGGCACCGGCATTCTCATTACCTTGGGCTGCGTCATGATGCGAAAATGCCACCTCAACACATGTCCGGTCGGCGTTGCTACCCAGGATTCGGGCTTGCGGTCGCGATTCACCGGAAAGCCGGAGTATATCGAAACCTATCTGCGCTTTATCGCTCAGGAGCTGCGCGAGATGATGGCGCAACTCGGATTCACCCGCCTCGACGACATGATCGGACGCACCGATTTGATCGATTTCACCCCGCCGCGGGATCATTATAAAGCCAAAACACTTGATTTCTCCTGCCTGCTTGAAGAGGTGGCAAACCAAAACAATCAGCCGCGTCACTCTGTACCTCGCCAGGCCTCCAATCATAAAGATTGCCTCGACCACGAGTTGATCAAACGGGCGCAGCCGACCTTTGAGACCCGCCGGAGCGTCTCCATCTCTCTGCCGATCCGCAACATCCACCGCACCGTCGGCGCCATGCTCAGCGGACAACTGGTCAAACAGTTCGGTACGCACGGATTGCCGGAAAACACCATCAAAATCAGCTTTAGCGGTTCCGCAGGACAGAGCTTTGGCGCCTTTCTCACCCAGGGTGTTCACATGACCCTGAAAGGCGACACCAACGATTATCTCGGCAAAAGCATGGCCGGCGGCACCATCGTCGTCGTACCGCCGGACAAAGCCACCTTTGCCCCGCACGACAACATCATCGTCGGCAATGTAGTGCTTTACGGCGCCACCGGCGGCGAGCTTTACATCAACGGCATTGCCGGCGAACGCTTTGCCGTACGCAACAGCGGCGCCAGAGCGGTGGTGGAAGGCGTCGGCGATCACGGCTGTGAATATATGACCGGTGGCATGGTGGTGATCCTCGGCTATACCGGCCACAACTTTGCCGCCGGCATGAGCGGCGGTATTGCCTATGTTTTTGATGAAAACGAGCTCTTTGACACAAAATGTAACCTGGACATGGTCGATCTCGAAAGCGTCTGGAACCCGCAAGACCGGCAAAACCTGCGGCGCATGATCGAAAACCATTACGAGTACACCAACAGTCCGCGCGCCCGCATGATTCTGGAAAACTGGGAGGGCTATTTACCGCTGTTCGTCAAGGTGATGCCCATCGATTACCGCAAATCCCTGGAGCGCATGCGCATGGAAGAACACAGCGATCAGGAGACGGTCTCGGCGACCGAGGAGGTGTACAATGGCTAAAATCACCGGATTTATGGACTATGCGCGTCGCGAGGCTGAAAAAACACCGGTCGAGGAGCGCATCAAACACTTTAAGGAATTCGAACGCCCGCTTTCTCAAGATCACCTGCATCAACAGGCGGCGCGCTGTATGGATTGCGGTGTACCGCACTGCCACACCTTTGGTTGTCCGCTGCACAACCGCATTCCGGACTGGAACGACCTGGTCTATCAGGGCCAGTGGAAGCCGGCGTTGCAGATCCTGTCGACAACCGACAATTTTCCCGAATTTACCGGCCGCGTTTGTCCGGCTCCCTGCGAAGCCGCCTGCACCCTCAACTTGCAGGAATCCCCGGTCCTCATCCGCCACATCGAGCTGCAAATCATCGAAAAGGGATGGAAAGAAGGGTGGGTAAAGCCGCAAAAAGCAGGGCACCAAAGCGGCAAAAGCGTTGCCGTGGTGGGATCCGGGCCGGCCGGACTCGCTGCTGCGCAGCAGCTCAGCCGCCGCGGACATCAGGTCACCGTGTTTGAACGCGATGAAGCTATCGGCGGCTTGTTGCGTTACGGCATACCGGATTTCAAGCTGGAAAAATGGATCATCGACCGCCGCCTGCAGCAGATGCGGGAGGAAGGCGTCACCTTTGAAACCGGCGTTCACGCCGGCAGTGATATTTCCCTGAAATATATGAAACGCATCTTTGATGCCATCGTCCTTGCCACCGGCGCCACCGTACCGCGCGACCTCGACATCCCGGGGCGAGAGTTCAAAGGCATTCACCTTGCCATGGAATTTCTCACCCAACAAAACGACCGCTGCAGCGGCATAAACATTTCCGCCGGGAACGCGATCACTGCAAAAGACAAGCAAGTCATCGTCATCGGTGGCGGCGACACCGGCTCCGACTGCGTCGGCACCGCGCGCCGGCAGGGCGCCGGCAGCATCGTCCAGATCGAGCTGCTGCCCAAGCCGCCCGAGTTCAGGCATTCCAACAATCCCTGGCCCACCTGGCCCGATGTGTTGCGCACCTCGAGCTCGCAGGAAGAGGGCTGCCAGCGCTACTGGAGTCTGAAAACAAAAGCTTTTGTCGGCGAGAAAGGACGGGTAACGGGCATTCATGCCGTCAGGGTCAAGCCGACCTACAAAGAAGGCCGATTGAACGGATTCGAGGAGATTCCCCATTCCGACATCAACATCAAGGCCGACCTGGTTTTGCTGGCCACCGGTTTCTTGCACACCGAGCCCTGCCGCCTGATTCGGGACGCTGAAATCGACCTCAATTCCGGCGGCGACATTGCCGTTGTCGATGGCAACATGACGTCGCATCCCGGACTCTTTGCCGCCGGCGACTGCGTCACCGGCGCCTCCCTGGTCGTCAACGCCCTGCACCAGGGCCGGCAAACAGCAGAAGCGGTGGATCGGTTTCTGAGAAAACGTGGGAACGTGTGAACAAAGTAGGATGGGCCTGTGGCCCATCTTGTGAGGAGCATGGAAAATCATGTGTTTATGGGCTTGTCCACCGCGATTTCACCTCATACAAAACGCCCGTTCCCGCCTTTAGGCCGTGCCTCTGCATACAACGTATGATTTTAACTTTACGCTTGGAATAAATTTTTCATCTCGTTATCTCGTTGGGGCTGTATCAAAAGAGTTGATAAAAAGAATTGATAACCCAATGATATCAAAATCTGTGCAAGACTATTCACCATCACTCCGGATTCAGGCCCGGCTAAAACCGCAGAGAACGCTGAGAAAGAATCAAACATCCTGTTGATTGGCCATTGGTTGTTTTTGATGGCTTTTTCAGTCAATCTGTAAAATATTTAGAAGAATCTCTATCATCAAAAATTATATCTTTCATTTCTCTAATCTTTTCTCTGCGCCCCTCTGTGTCCTCGGCGGTTTTTAATCCTTTAGAACCCTAAAAATAGTACTATTGATACAGCCTAATGCCGTTCGGACGCTCTGCGTCCAGTCACCCACAAGAAAAAATCGATCGTGAGTATTAATTTTGACAGAACGGTTGGCATCCATAATAGATAGAATTCCTGATCGTGATGTAGAATAGGGTACATAAAATCCATTTTATCGCGGTGAGACGTGGTTATGTCGACGAACCGGAGGATCGGCGGTATTTCAGCGCCAAACACTATTTTTGATCAGGAAAATTTGCCGGATGTAGATAGCGACTGGTTATAGTGATGCGACGCAGAGCGTCGCGGGATACATTCCAACGCGGAGCATTGGAACGAGTTATAAACCAGCTATCGCGAGACAGCCGGGGTTTTGATTCCAGCCCGATCGCTCCAGGTCTCTGTCCAACACAACACTCTCGATCCACACTCGTGTGGCACGCGCC
>CAZMUU010000136.1:5742-8728 GCA_964569215.1 uncultured Cytophagia bacterium | reverse complement strand
GAACTGTTCAGCAATGGAAACTGTTTCAGCGCAGAGGCGATGGCCTGGATAAAAAACGCCGTAAAGGTGAGTTTAACACCATGTTGTTCTTCAAAATTCTTTTTCGTTTTTTCGCGGTAGAATACGATTTTAGTCAAATCGGCTTCTGCAACCGTGGTTACATGCGGAGCGGTTTTTTTACTCATGATCATATGCTCGGCAATCCGTTTACGCACATGATCCATGGGTACAACCGTCACTCTTTCATCTTTGCTTTCCTTTTGGTCGGCAAACATTAAAGCTGTGTCTTCCGTTTGGTCCGATGGTTTCTTTTTGCTTTTGGAAGAGAGGTATTCAAGGATATCATTTTTGGTAATGCGATCATGAGCACCACTTCCGGCAATCGTTTTCACTTCATTCAGTGAAATACCATTTTCCCTTGCAATTTTCTTAACCACTGGAGAGAGGAAAACCTTCCTCCGCTCTTCTCCGCCGGACGCCTGCTCACGCTCTTTGTCCTTTTGCCGGGGTTGCGGTGTTTCAGTTTTGGTGACCTTGCCGGGGGTTTTGCTGCTTTCGATTCTGGCGATAACAGCACCAACCTGAACGGTCTCCCCTTCTTCTGCCACAATTTCATCGAGAATACCGCTTGCGGGCGAGGGAATTTCCGAGTCTACCTTATCGGTGCTGATTTCAAGAATTATCTCCTCTTTTGCGACTGCGTCGCCTTTATGTTTTAGCCATTTTACAATGGTGCCTTCAACAACGCTCTCCCCCATTTGGGGCATGACCATGTCAACTTTCATCAGCTATCCTTCATTCTAATAGACATCATATGAAAGCGCTTTATCTGTTTCCTGTTGTGCCTTAATTTCCGATAATTGCGTTTCCAGGATTATAATATGCTGGTGGCTCTCTTTTATCAAAACCTTGAACATTTTATCTTCTTCGACGGTGCGGGCGTGATTATGAACCTGAGTATAGAACTCGATTAAATCCTTTTCCTTGTCGATACATAAGCGTAGAATTTCCTGCATGGACAACATTTTATCAAAATATTTTTTTGTCATAACAACCTCTTGTTAAAATTTCATGATTTCGAGAATTGCATTATAAATTTTCTCTGCATTGGGCATAAATTCATTCTCTAAAATCGGACTAAAAGGTGTTGGTGTGTCCAGCGAGGCGATCCTTTTGATCGGAGCATCGAGATATTCAAACGCGTTTTCAGAAATACGGGCAGCAATTTCAGCGCCGATTCCACCGCTCAAACCGGCTTCATGAACGATGACAACACGGCTTGTTTTTTGAACCGATTCCAGGATCAGCTCCATGTCTAATGGTTGCAGGGTACGCAGGTCAATAACTTGTGCACTGATATCGTGCTCTTCGAAAAGTTGTTTGGCGGCATCGAGGCATTCGAAGACCATGGCGCCATAGGTAATAACAGTCACATCATTGCCCTCACGGGAGATACCGGCTTTTCCCAGAGGCACGATGACCTCTTCTTCCGGCAACTCTTCTTTGACGCGTCTGTATAGATATTTATGTTCAAAATAAATAACCGGATTGTTATCGCGAATAGAAGACTTTAACAATCCTTTTGCATCCCTGGCGGTGGCAGGCGCAACAATTTTAAGACCGGGCTGGTGAAAAAACCAGGCTTCGGGATTTTTGGAATGAAACGGCCCTCCGCGGATACCACCTCCGGAAGGCGCTCTAACCACCATAGGCACCGGAATATTGTGCCGGTAATAGAGGGTTGCAGCATTGGCAACGAGTTGATTAAAACCAACGGTGATAAAATCAGCAAATTGCATCTCGGCAACCGGACGCAATCCGGTAATGGCGGCACCGATGGCACTTCCGATAATAGCAGACTCGGATATCGGCGTATCGATCACTCGTTCCCCTCCAAAGGCTTTAAATAATCCCTTTGTCACTTTAAATGCACCACCATAAATACCAATGTCCTCGCCAAGCAAAAAGACCCTTTCATCCCGTTCCATCTCTTCAAACAGTGCCTGGTTTATTGCCTCTAAATAGGTACTAGTCGCCATATGACGTCTCGTCTGAATTGGATGCATATATTCCCCCATAAGCCCACTTCGGATCGGGCAGGGGGCTCTCTATCGCCTTTTCTGTCGCTTCTTCAATTTCTGCCTCGATTTCCCGTCGAATGTTATCTACAGAATTACGGTCAAGAATATTGTTGTTTAGCAGATATTTTTCCAATTTTATAACCGGGTCTTTTTTTTCATATTTTTTTCTCAATTCCTTATCGACATAAAATGCATCATCATGGGCGGAATGGCCAACCATACGGAAGCTTTTACATTCGATCAGAGTCGGTCCTTTTCCGCTTCGGGCACGCTCTACCGCTTCTTTTACGGTTTGGTAGACCTTGATGGCATCGGTTCCGTCGATATGATAACCCGGGATGCCATATCCTTTGGCTCGATCCGAGAGATATTCGGCCCGATATTCTTTTTCGACCGGTGTTGAATAGGCATATTGGTTATTTTCAATAATCAATACAAAAGGCAACTGCTGAACCGCGGCGAAATTGAGCCCCTCATGGAAATCACCAATATTTGAACCACCCTCTCCGATAAAATTCAGCGCCACCGATTTTTGTTTCTGCAGCTTGAGACTCAAGGCCACACCAACCGCCACAGGGATCATGGCACCAAGGTGGCTGATATTCCCGATAATATTGAGCGACCTGTCGCTAAAGTGAATACCGCTTTCCTTGCCTTTGGTTAGGTTGTTTCCTTTACCAAGATATTGAAGAAGAATATTCACAATGGTTTGTCCTTTTGCCAAATGAGCGCCCAAATCCCGATGGATCGGAAAAAGATAGTCTTCTTTTTCCAGCGCCAGTGCAGATGCAACCGTGGTGGCTTCCACGCCCCGGCCGGTGTATACACCACCTACTATTTTCCCCTGTCGGTATAAAGCGACGATTCTGTCTTCAGTCATACGGGTTTTCAGAGCAAGCCTGAAA
>CAZMUU010000136.1:460-5732 GCA_964569215.1 uncultured Cytophagia bacterium | reverse complement strand
TCTACAATATTAC
Source organism: uncultured Cytophagia bacterium (assembly GCA_964569215.1). GTDB lineage: Bacteria > Zhuqueibacterota > Zhuqueibacteria > Residuimicrobiales > Oceaniaggregativiventaceae > Oceaniaggregativivens_A. The sequence goes on along the minus strand of CAZMUU010000136.1, from coordinate 5,719 downwards.
CCGAGGATTCCGACATCTCTTCTTCCATTTCCCAAAACGTCACAAACGATGTCAACTGCTTTATATATAAGCAACTTTGCCGGGGCTCCAATTATTCCATGGGTTCCGGTTTATTTAGGCTTTGATGGTTTCAGCGACTTGATGCGCCAATTGTCGACAGTTTTGCAACTCTTCGTCATCAGGAACGAGATTGCAGGTTACTCCTTCAAAAGGAACTTTGAATTTAAGCGCTTTTAACCGTTCATCGATAAACTTAACCGATTCACCACTCCAGCCGATCGATCCAAAGCTTGCAGCAATTTTCCCCTTCAGGTTAAGCGTGGTCAAACTGGTTAATAGCTCCCAAACCGGTTTAACAGCGTCGTTGTTGATGGTCGGTGAGCCGACCAGAATAGCATCGCAGGCTTCTATTTTATCGAGCTGTTCATCGATGGAAATCTGAGTCAGGTCATACAATTCAACATCAATCTTCTCCTGCTTTAACGCCTCGGATATGACCTTTGCCATAATTGCTGTATTGCCGTGAGCGCTGACGTAATAGACAAGGCACTTGGGAGTTGCATTATCGGGTAAAGGACGTGACCATTGATCATACGCTGTCATAACCGCATCCACGGATGAACGAATGATGGGACCATGCGATGGAGCGATCATTTGAATATCAAAATTTTTGAGTTTGGCAAGCGCGTTTTGGACATTTTTCTTAAAGGGGCGAAAGATGATATTAAAATAGAGCTCAAAATCAGGAGCGAAATCACGGGCAATGGCATCATCGAACATGCGACTATCGCAAAAATGATTGGCAAAAACATCACAAGGGAACAACAGCCGATCTTCACGGCAATAGGTCATCATGGTGTCGGGCCAATGCAAAAAGGGTGTTTGGAGAAATTCCACCGTTTTGCCACCGAGTTCGATGGTGGAGCCATCTCCGACCGGGGTAATTTTAGCATCGCGATTAATGGTGTTTTTAACAAATTTTACAGCGGATTTTGAACAGAGAATTTCAGCATCAGGGGCTTTATCCAGCAAGGCAATGAGACTGCCGGAATGATCGGGTTCTGTATGCTGGACGACAATATAATCCAGCTTTTTAAAATCGACAAGCTGCGAAATGTTTTGCAGAAAAAGATCGGTAAATTTCGATTTTACCGTATCGATAAGAAGCGTTTTATCGGCTTTGATTAAATAACTGTTATAAGTGGAACCGTTTTTGGTTTTCATAATGATATCAAAAATCCTCAAATCGGGGTGAAGCGCACCTACCCAGTGTATATCTGAAGCGATGGAAAAAGGTTTCATAATCCCTCCGCATAGGAATATTAAAATAATGTCATTTTTGAATGTTATTGAAATTTAAAGTATTGAAAAGAGGAATGAAAATCAAGTCTATTCAATAGAGGATGGCGGCACTTAAACCGAAAGCGACAAAATCAAGCACGGCTATTAGCCGTTTTTTTCAACTTTGACGGTAAAGCCCTCGACTTTAACCTCTTCAGCCCGGCAACACCGGTCGCTATGTTTCAAATCTTCGACACGATCAGCATAGTCAAAACATTTGGTTAATGCCTCTTCAGGCGAACGGGCAACTTTAAGATTCCAGCATTTTTTTTCGCCCATATGATAAACCTTGTACAATTTATACTCGTCCATAGTGCCTCCGTGATAATTTGGCAATGTATATGCTTTATTTTTTATTATTCTGATTTTTTCTGTAATCGTCAATAGCCGCTCTGAGAGCGTCTTCCGCCAAAACAGAGCAATGCAATTTTACTTTGGGAAGGCCATCCAGTGCTTCTGCAACCGCTTTGTTGGTAATTTCCATTACCTCATCCAGGGTCTTTCCTTTTACCATTTCTGTCAGCATGGAACTACTGGCAATTGCCGCGCCACAACCGAAAGTCTTGAATTTGGCATCGACGATTCGGTCATTTTCGACTTTGATGCTGAGTTTCATGACGTCACCACACGTCGGATTGCCGACGACACCAACACCATCGGCATCTTCCAGCACACCAACATTGCGCGGATTCTCATAATGTTCAACAACTTTTTCTGAATATTCAAATGTACTCATAGGAAAACTTTCATTTTAATGTTTGTGTTCACCCCATTCGAACTTGTCAATGTCAATGCCCTGTTGTGCCATTTCATAAAGCGGCGACATATCCCGTAAACGCCTGACATTTTTTTCAAGTGTATCGAGAAGAAGGGTAATATCCTCTTTGGTATTGCTCTTTCCCAGGCCAAATCGGATGGAAGAGTGAGCGAGGGAATCCGGCACGCCGATAGCTTCGAGAACAGAGGAAGATTTGAGCGTTTCAGAACTACAGGCTGAACCGGTGGAGACCGCAAACGCCTTGCAGGCAAGTACCAGTGACTCACCTTCGATATAGGAAAAACTGAGATTTGCATTGTTCGGCAACCGCAAAGTCGGATGTCCGTTCAAAGTTGTGTGTTCTATGCGTTCGATTGCTCCGCTGATCAACATATCGCGTAACTCGCGCAACCGATCTGCTTCGCCGCCCAGATCGCCGTCGGCAATTTCTGCGGCTTTGCCCAGTCCGGCGATCCCGGGAACATTTAACGTACCCGAGCGAACGCCGCGTTCCTGCCCGCCACCATCAAGCAAAGGCGCAATTCGATGGCCTTTACGCATATATAAAGCACCTACGCCTTTGGGACCATACATCTTATGCGCCGAGATCGAGAGAAAATCGATATGGTCTTTTTCCACATCAACTTTAACTTTTCCAAGTGCCTGCACGGCATCGGTGTGAAAGGGAATATTATGCTCTTCGGCAATTTGACCAATGGATCGAAGAGGCTGCAGGGTTCCAATCTCGGAATTTGCTGCCTGAATGGTGATCAATATGGTTCTGTCGTTGATCAACTCTCTTATAGAATTGAGATCAACTATCCCATATTTATCGATTTTGGCCAAACGCGAAACAACGCCCTGGCGATTTAATCGTTTAAGGGTATCGAGAATTGCCTTGTGTTCGGTGGCGATGGTAATAATTTCCGGATTTTCAACTTTGGACAACGCAACAGAGCCTTTCAAAACCATATTGTTGGATTCGGTAGCGCAACTGGTGAAAATGATTTCATCCGGATTTTGCGCGTTGAGTAGCTGTGCAACCTGCCCTCGCGCCTGTTCCACCGCTTTTTTAGCGATTTCTCCATATATGTGTGTTGAACTTGAAGGATTGCCGAACTGTTCATGCAAATAAGGCAGCATAACCTCGAGTACACGAGGATCCAACGGAGTGGTTGCATGATGATCCATATATATAGGTTTCATGACAAGTTCCTGAAATGAATAACTTTCTTTTAAATATTAACATAACAAAGTATCACTTTAATCCCAAAATCTATCGAAAAAAACAATCAGACCCCGGCATAATTGTATCGTTTTTCTTGCAAGATTGCGTTTGACGATTGAAAAGATGAATTATAGGTACAGTAGATTGTTTTAACCGTTTAACACCCGGCATGGTTTATAAAAAAAAAGCGACTTGCAGTTGCAAGTCGCTTTAAAATTAGTTGGTAGAGTACTCTTTCTCAAATTGCTCTTCTGCAATCGATTCCTCGTCGAGCGTTAACGGCTCTACAAATGAGGATTCCAGCAGAGCGAGGTGCTGATCGATTTCCGTTGCCAGCTCTCTGAACAACAAACGAATTTCGGGCTCATAGACCCGCCGCGAGACAATGACATAATACTTTTTGAGTTCCGTTTCATTTTTCTTTGCCACTCTGACAGCATCGTTGGGATCATCACCACAGGTTTGCAGGGTTTTCAGTTTATGCTTTCGGCCAAGCTTGAGATAAAGCAATTTTTTACCCAATGCACTGCTATATCCCTTGAAGAGTTTGGCTTTATGGTCTGCGTGTTTTTCCGACAGACCGGATAATATAGCATATGCATCATCATTATCCTCAATCAGTTCTGAGGCTTTTTTGTAAAAGTTTTTCATATCCATGGCGCATTGCATGGCAATTTTGAGAGCTTCATCCGTGTTGATTGAAGTTAGTTTGTTGGTCATATATGTATACCTCCTTTTCCCATCATCCCAAATATCAAAAAAATATCAAGCGTGTAATATAATAAAATAAAATTAAAAAACCAAGAATCTTTTTATATTTTACGCAATATTTGGCGACAAGTTCCAAAAACCGGTCACGCGTGATGGAAAGTCATAGAGAAGGATCTATTTCCCCTCGATCTGAGAAAGCACATATGGCCCTTTTGGGATTACTGCAATGGCGGCCTCTTTGCCATGTCGTTTCAAGGCCTGCTCTAGAGCATCTGTAACCGTTTCAGCCCAGGGTATATTCATACGATTTTTTTGTTCTTTGCTTAATCCTCCTGCTACGGTAATTACATTTATCTCTTTTGCGACCTGGGCATATTTTTGCAGCTGCCATTGATCAATAACAAAGAAATCTTTTCGAAAAATTGTTTTTAAAAAAGAATCGAGATCTTTTGTATCGTAAACGAGTTGGGAAAATTCTTCACTGCCGATTCCCTCCGAACATTCGGCGGTTAAAATGATAGTCCCTCCTTTTTTAACAATATTCGCTGCCGCGGTTACTCCCTTGATCGCCTGATACCAGGTTTTATCAAGGGGATATCCGGCACTGGAGGTGATTGCAATATCGACCGGTTCATCCACTGTTGCTCGAACAGACTCTTTTACAAATTCAATCCCCTCGAGGTGTGCTTTTTCCAGGTGGCCGGAAAAGATACCGGTAATTTCTTTGTTCTCATTCAAGGCGACATGGACGATAAAATCGACACCGGCTTTGTTTGCAATTTCGAGTGCTTCTTCGTGAAAAGGATTATTGTCAATAATGCCTTCACGGCAGTTGGGATCCGCCATCATATGCGGGCCATGCATAACTTTCATGGTATCGACAGCAGCAATACCGGGTACGATGAGTTTTCTGCCGCCTGAAAAGCCGGCCATAAGATGAGGTTCAATAAAACCGGTCACCAGTTTTAAGTCAGCATTCACATAGCGTTCATCGATCCACATTTCCGTACCACGGCTTGATGTTCCCAGATTTTTGTGTTTGGATTTTTCCCGTGACATGTGATTCTCTATGCGATACTCACGGGCAATTTCGGGACCTACGAGTTCGTTGATTTCATCTGCCAAATTGGGCCGATGGATACCGGTTGCGACAAGAATCAGGATTTTATCTTTGGGCATTCCAGCGGCTCTGAGTGTTCTCAAAATCGGCGGCAGCAGGACC
>CAZMUU010000136.1:0-450 GCA_964569215.1 uncultured Cytophagia bacterium | reverse complement strand
GGGCGCCGGACGTGTGATATCACATATCAAAATACAGGCATTTTTTTTACCTTTTGCCAGGTCATATAAAGGCGGCGTTGCAATCGGTTTTAGCAGACTTTTGGTAATCGCGATGGAAGGATCGGCAACCGCCTTTTGATTTTTCATGGTTAAAACACGTGTATGATAATCGGGTATTTCAATATCCAATCCTGATTTTCCATAGGACATTTGAATTTTCATAATATACCTGCAGAATTCTGTGTTTATTTATTTTGCTTTTGATTATAAAGCGAAGGATTCAGGTTGGGATCATTATACATTTTAAATTGACGATAGAGCTTGTGGCGCTTCTTGCCTTCTTTAAGATCTTGTATCAATTTGTCAAAAGCCTTACCGGGATCGCTTTGTTGCTCCGTGAGTATTTCCTTGCGTGCCTTGGCGTGGGCACGGTGTTGTTGGCTCACATGT
>CAZMUU010000135.1:0-8856 GCA_964569215.1 uncultured Cytophagia bacterium | reverse complement strand
CTATTTTAGTTGGATTTCCACTTTTTCTTTTGCTGATATATCAGTCATAAAATCAACATATGTGCTTGGTTCGATCTGGGTATTGTTAAATTCCAGATCTTTACCGCCGGCTTTGACGTTGGCGGCACGCCGTCCATTCGGCAGTAAAACATGAAAATAAACCCTGGAACGGCTGCACTCCATATCCAGTTCGATAAAGTCTTTCCGGCTTGTGTAGGTATAGCTAACGCTCTTGTTCGAGGCTTCGTATCCCACCCTGACCTGGGCATCGTTGACATCCGCAGCGGCCCATCTCGGAGAAACATTCAAGGTTTTAAAAACTTTGGATGCATTTTCAATACCGGCCAGTCCCTCGATAAAGGCATATAGCATGGCGCTCGAGCCCCAGCCATCTGTAGGCGTGGCATCCGGACTGGTACTCGTTTCGACCGAAGACGCTGTACCATCCGGAAAATACCAAAGATAGGTTTCATTCTTTTCAGCGATCATAGTATAATATTGTTTCAGGGTCTCTACACCCTGGCGCTCAAAGCCGTGGTCCAGCATGGCTTTGGCCAGCTCACCACCCACCAACGGCATGATGCCGCCGTTGCAATAGGCGCCCTGCTTTAAGACCTCGTCGCCGAAAATGCCATTCGGAAAAGGAGGATCGATAGAAAACCACTCTGCAAACGCGCCGGTAATGTCTTTACGACGACGGTACTCATTGATAATGGAAACCGCCATCTCATGGGTTGCCACGCCCCGATTGATGTTCATCGGATTGCTGAGAGAGAGCTGTTCGGCTTCGTCGCAATCCGGAATATCAACCGGATTGAGTTTGACAAAATGGGTATAAAAACGGCCATTCCAGCAGACGTTGTTCATACGTTCCTTCAATTCAATCGCCCGCTGTGACCAATAGCGGGCCCGGTCCGGCACGTTCAAGTATTCATAAAGAAAAGAGAGAATCTGGAACGATTCATAATAGCCGCTGTTATCGCCATGCATAATGCCCCAATAGGTGTCATCGGTGATCTGGAATTGCAGCCAGTCATGGCGACCGGCGGTATAGGCAAAATCCCAGGTATCGATGGTATAGGGCCGCTTGACCAGCTGGTGCTGCGGATCCCAACGCCAGGGATGGGTCATAATATACTCGAGAGCTTTTTCAATGTTGGGTAAAAGTTGCTGCAGCCAGTCGTCATCTCCCGTACACTGCCAGGCAAGAAAAGCCGCTTTGATAAAACGAAATTCAACGTCCGCTTCAACGGGTACGCGGACATATTTGCTCCAGTTTTCCTTTTCGCAGGGTAATTTTTCCGGAAAGGTGGTAAAATAATCAAATATACGGCCGTTTTGTGCTTGTGTTTCAGCAAAGTGTTCAACGGTTGATTTGAGATCAGTTTCAAAATACTTGAATCCCCGCATCATATCGCTATAGTCGCGTATCCAGACCGATTTTGTATCCGGACTGCGATACCCCCGTATCTTTTTGTTGTCTATTTTCATATCCAACGTATCTTGTTGTAAAAAAGCTTTAATGCGAGGATAAAAATCATCGAATTCCGCTTTTCCGGTTTTAATAAAGGTCAATTCTTGCATAACATCCTCATATTTACCATTCAGGGTTTCAGCACGATGTATGTTCTACAACTGGAACATCCGGAATCGTATGGATTATGTTCATTGTACATTTATCATTTTACAAATAATTCTGCTCGGATTCAATGGTTAATTTTAGGCAAAAACAACAGCGGAGCCGGGTCGACCTATTAAATAGTTTGACTTTGGTTAAAATTTTTAATATTCTTTATGGATTCATTGTATTTTTTAATATCAAAGGAGTAAGGAGCTAGGGAACAGGAGGATAGTTGATGCATATTTTCGGACTTCATTATCTCGATTTTTCAGTCATCCTTGCCTATATCATTATCATACTCTATCTGGGCAAAAAGGCTGGAGAAAAAACCTCAGATACCGGCGATTTTTTTCTCGCAGGGCGTAAATTGGGAAAGTTTTACCAATTCTTTCTCAACTTTGGCTGTTCCACCAATGCCGATCAGGCGGTGGCCGTATCGCGGGAAATTTACCGGATGGGTATCGGCGGCATGTGGATACAGTTTCTGGTGCTGTTCTTGACCCCGTTTTACTGGTTTACCACCTTCTTTTTTCGCCGCGTACGCTTGACCACGACCGGTGATTTTTTTACCGATCGATTTGACAGCAAGTTTCTCGGCGGCGCATTTGCCGTTTTTACCCTGCTCATGGCATTTATCGGTGGCGGTGTCGGCTATATGGTTGCCGGTAAAACCATGATGGCACTGACCCCCAAAACCATGGAGCAATGCACTGTGGAAGAACGGCTCAGCATCGAGCAATTCCGAGAATATCAAAAATACAAGGACATACTCGATCAGGGACGAACTCTGGACCCCGAAGATCAAAACCGCTATGAAGAGTTGCGCGAACGCAACAAACGAGGCGAGCTTCATTCTTTCGTTTCGCACACCGACCCCAATTTATTTTATCTTATCTATGCGATCATTGTTGCGATATATACCATGTTGGGAGGATTTCGCGCTGCCGCGATTACGGATGCGATACAGGGGTTTTTAATGATCACCTTTTCATTCATTCTGATTCCGCTGGGACTATCAAAAATAGGAGGGTTTTCGGGGCTTCATGCCTCGGTGCCGGACTTTATGTTCGAGCTCTTCGGCTCGGCCACGTTGAGCGAATACGCCTGGTATACCATTGCAGCCATGGCATTTGCCAACCTGGTCTCCATCATTGCCAGCGCTACAGCCATGCAAACTGCGGGTTCGGCAACCAATGAAAACACAGCGCGGTTTGGAATGATCGGCGGTATGTTCTTTAAACGCTTTATCATGCTCTTCTGGGCCCTCGCCGGTCTGCTCGCCGCCGGTCTTTATGCCGGACAATTGCACGATCCGGATCTGATCTGGGGATTTATGACCCGCGACCTGCTCGTTCCCGGCGCCATCGGCCTGATGCTGGCCGGTATCCTGGCGGCCAACATGTCGACGTTGGACGCCGCCTCGATTTCAAACTCGGCGCTGTTCATTCGCAACCTCTACGGCCCCGTTTGGCCCAATAAAAGCGAAACCCATTATATCAATGTCGGCCGTGTCGTAATCGCCGTCACCCTGCTGGGAGGTATCGGCGCGGCGATCTATGTCGGCAATCTGCTGGATCTTTACAAATATTTTATCTCCATACCCGCTATTTTTGGCGCTGCCATCTGGCTGGGATTTATCTGGAGACGCCTGGGTAAGGTTGCGGTCATCGTTCAGGTTTTTATCTGTTTGATTATTTATGCCGTTATACCCAATGTCTTTCCCAATATAAATGCGATAAAATACAGTCCTTATTTCACCCAGCAGACCGAAGAACAAACCGTAACCTACGAAACTACAGCTTTGCTCGAAGATGTCCAGATGAATCTGGCCACCAATGTCGGCGAACCCATTCGCAAAACCCGCGTTATCGAACCGGTCGGCGTTTTCTTTGAAACCGTTGCACGAGTCAATCCGGTTGATCCCAATTCACCCAAGGTGGGACTGGGACGATTTCATGCAGAAATCTGGGTGCTTTCGCTGGTCGGTATCGATTTTTCAAGTGCGAGCAAAGCGCAGCTGGTGGCGACGCGTTTTCTGTTTGACGGTGGCTTTCCCTTCCTGTTGCTCTTTGTCTTCTCGATCTTTGGCCGGGGTGTTTCCAGGAAAAAGCTTGATAGATTTTTCGCCAAAATGCATACACCGGTTCAACCGACAGATGAAGAGGAAGAAAAAGCCTTACAGGCCGCCTATGATAACCCGGAACAGTTCAAAAAGGATAAAATCTGGCCCGAATCGAGCTGGGAGATCATGAAACCGGGAAAAATGGATATAATCGGCTTTGGCGGCAGCTGGATCATCGTCGGCTTTATCATCTTTTTGCTCTGGGTTATGGTTAATATTAAGTGAGATAGCTTGAATTTTTTATAAACAGAAAAGCCGCTGCTCGTAAAACGAGCAACGGCTTTTTTTGTGTTTCCTAAAGACCTCGGCGGTTTTATTTAATCCCTGCTGCAAGTATAAATCCCTGATAAACCGCGGAGCTTGCCCGGCGGTTTTTTCAAGCCATCCCTAGATGCCTCTAAAAGTATCATAATTGCTGACGTTTAGCCGTTTTCCCGCTTTGCTCCATTCCACGCCCAGCTCCGAGGGTAATTTGTTTTCATCGTGACATTGGCGCAAAACGCTCTCCAGCTCGGGGGAATAGTAGAGTTTTTCACCCTCTTTACCTTTACTGCGGATCATCGATGACGGAAGGTCAACGATATCACCAAACGATTCGTGCAGGGCATTGATGGTGACGGTTTGTGATTTTGCCGCCTCCGGAGGACAAGCTACCGGTTCACCGGTGCGCACAGCCCGTATACAGTCCCACATTTTTTTGATCTGCTGTTCATCCGGTTTTCCATAGGATTTTTCCCGGCCATCCTTAAATTCGACCTTGAGATCGGAATGAAGGTCCTTAAACGTAACTGTTGCCCTTTCAAATTCATAGGTGATCACCGGCCCGATCATCTCTTCATTTGAATGGGTGGCATAAAAGAGCAATTCGATATCGTTTTCAGTGATAACGCGCAATGCTGCCGTGTCATAACTCTCGATCGGCTTGGCGCGATAAAGTTCTCCTTCCACGCTTTTGGGTTGTGCACTGCTGCTGTATTGGTCGCCCAAAACAAAAAACATATTGTGAAGATAATGCGCCACCGCATTATTGACCGGACTGTCCAGAATCCATCGCCCGCTCTTATCCTTTAATTTTCCCGCCCAGCTGTTGCGGTTATAATAGCTTTCATCGCGGGGCCAGAATGCCATGGTCTTGAGTCGCACCGGAGCACCCAATAGACCCTTTTGAATATCGCGTTTCAAATTCTGGATGGGATCGGTAAAGGACCACTGGTAACCAATCGCGACAAAACGGCCGTATTGGTCACGTGCAGCAATCATATCATCGGCTTCGTCCACCGTAGCGCCGAGGGGCTTTTCGCAGAGAACATGGCTGCCGTGCTCTAGAGCGATTCGGGTATGATCGAGATGAAGCTGTATAGGCGAAGATAAAATAACAAGATCCGCCTGACCGCCCTTTTCATAAAACGCATCGAGGCTGTCATAGATAGGAATGTTCCTCTTTTTGAGTTCATCGAGCCGGTCGCAATGTTCGGGATAGGGGTCTATACCGGCGACCAGGGTAAAATTTTCATCCTGCGGCTCATCAAGCAGTCCCTGAAGATAGACCATGCCATAGCCGCCAAGGGCCACGACTGCGATGGATATGTTTTTTGTCAAAACAATTCTCCTTGTTTATTCCAGACGCTGCAACACATTTTCAATGAATAATACATTTTCAGGCGGCGTTCCATACGGTAAAACCCCTGTTCCCAGGCACACATTTGGCCGTTGTGCCGCCAGTGCATAGATTCGCTCGACCTCTTTTTGGATCTCCTCGCCGCTGCCAAAAGCGACAATTTTCGTATCCATATTAACGCGAACGCGAATCCCGGTATGATTCCAAATTTTTTCCATGAATACCTGTTGATCGGTTTCGGACGGACAAATAACATATCCGGCTGTTGTCTTCAGGATATAGTCGAGTATAGGAGCGGTGTCGCCGCCGATGATCACGGCTGGTGCCTCATTGGTAATCGTTTTTATCTCCTGCAGCATATCCTTTAACACCGGCAGCAGTATGGTTTCAAACTGCTTTGGGGAAAGCAACGGCGGCGTGGCTGCGGATTCGAAAAAGGTGATTTTTAATCCCTGCTTTTGAATTTCACGGCAAAGGTTGATCTGATTTTCCGCCAACCGTTTTAGGGCAGTATGTGCCGCATCCGGGGCGACGCTGCAATCGCATAGCATATTTTCCAGTCCCGTCAGCGTCACCGCAATCGAAAACGGCCCGCTCACGGGAATGCGTACGACCGCGCTCGGAAACAGAGACTGTAATTCTTTAGCTGCATCCAGAATAAGCGGCCAGCGCCCGGTTTTGAAAAGATCAACGCGATCGATGGCGATGAGATCAGCCGCCGATGAATAGAGCGGTTCCTGAATGGAAGGAATGTTGTCACCATCCGGTTTATCGATTTTGGCCCCATAAGCTTCGGCTTCGACATTGTAGATATCGACACCCACTGTAATCGGGGTGTAATGATAGCGCTTATAGGCAGCATGGTGCGCTTTGACCATCAGCTCCCGGTCTCTGGAAACCTCCCAGGGTGTCTTGCCGATCAAACCGGCAGCGTGTTCATAAACAGAAGGTGAAAAATCCATACTATATCCCCTAATAGTCAGCCAAACGATAATACTCGTCGAGCATGGCCATGTAATTGTCATAGTTTGATCCCACGGCAATCGAATGGCTGGTACCGAGTATAAAACGACCCCCTTTTTTGGCGCACGCCATAGCGCGACGGACATCGTCCCGAACCTGATCCGTTGTCCCTGAGACCATATGCTCCAAAGCGACGCCTCCCCAAAGGGTAATCTGCGAGCCGATCTTTTGTTTTAAATCGCAAATATCCATATCCGCCGTCGGCTGGATGGATTGATAGGCATCATATCCGATTTCGACAAAAGCATCCAGAAGAGGAGTGACATTGCCACAGCAATGTTTCATCACCTTTTTGCCAAAACGGCGGTGAATGTTTTCCACCCGTTTCTTATTGGCCTCTAAAAAGAAATCCATGAACATTTTAGGGCTGATAAAGGGTCCGCTTTTATAGCCAAAATCGGCTCCCCATAAAACCGCGTCCTGGTCCGGATGAATCAGTATCTCATCAGCCTTGTTTTGCATCTCGACATAAAAATCGGTTGCGGCTCTGACCACCTCCGGATTTTGCATCAACTCCATACTGCCGCGTTCCATGCTACCCAGGAAAACAATGCCGACCTCGCCTCCGGAAGGACCACAGATAAAGCGATCCGGAAAGTGTCGAATAACGCTGTCGAGTATGTTCCAGGAACGTTCGTCGCGCTCGACCGGTTCAGGGCGGCGATGAAAGTCTTGCAGGGTAAATACCTGCTCATCCAGAACCGGATCTTTTATACAGGTAATATCCGCGGTGATGTCGCTGTATTTATAGATACGTCCCAGATGATCTTCCCAGGTATTGTCATCCACTTTTTTAGGGGGTGGGTCATCGCTTGGGGGTGGAATTTCCCAGGTGGCCATGGGAAAGGTGATGATATCGAGTTCGAGCTTGTCATAGAGCTCCAGAGTGTCCTCGAGGTAACTCTGCGCCACCTCATCGTGGCGGCCTTCCCAAAAGGCGATCTGCGATTTGGCTTTGGCGCGGTAATAGGTCTCATGACCGAGAATTTTTTCAGCGGTATCAAAATCGATGGCAAATTCTCCAATTGGCACTCGATCGGGCTCTTTGCCGTTCATGGTTGTCAAAACGCGTTCTTTGGAATTCATAATATATATTCAACCTCATAGGGGTTTGTTTGCTTTTCTCTGCGTCACTCCGCGTCCCCGGCGGTTTTAGTCAATCCCTGCTGCAAGCATCAATCCCCGATTAACCGCGGAGAACGCCGAGAAAAATTAAATATTCAACTCTTTTCGACAAAACTCGATACTGGCCTCGATCGCCTGTTGTTCTTTTGCCAGGGAAGCTTCAACAGTGCTCTCCGCTTCAACAGGAATCTCCAGGATCAATTTGTCGAGTTTACCCTGATCGGCAATCTTTTGATACATTTCCGTTAACGGCAACATGCCACTTCCCAAAGCCGTTCCGTATATCTTGCATCCGGAATTGGTCATCGACAGCATGTAATCCTTGAAATGCGTGGTTAGAGCATAAGGCAACATGCGATCAAAGGCCTTCATTGGATCTTCCAAAACACAAAGGCTGTTGCCGACGTCCAGACAAATTCCAACATGCGGATCGCCGATATCGAGTACCAGCTCTACCAGCTCTTCGCTGGTGACGTCGCCGTGATTCTCGATTGCCAAATAGACATCAGCATCCTGTAGCGCCTTCAGGGTACGCGAAATATCGAGTTTTGCCTGTTCCAGCTCATGCCTGACATTGGTTGCAGGCGAAAAGCGGTCAAAGCCGATAAACGTGCGCAATATGGACGAATCCAGCATCTGACAGACGTGAATGCCGCTGAGGATATCTTCCGGCTGAACGCTCATGATACCGTGCTCCACGAATAATCCGCGCTCATCCGCTAACGATTTGAGCTGTAAAACATAATCCGCTTTGTCCGATTCGAGGTGCATGGGATCGATCTGAAAGCCCTGAAAACCAAGCTTCGAAACGCGGTCGATAAATTGAAAGAGGTCGATCGGTTCATCAAAGGAAAAATCTTCATGCCTGGCAAAAGCCAGGTGAAAACTGTAACTGTCTAATCCCAATAACATTATAACCCTCAGGGTTTCATGATCACTTTGATTGCCTGGCCGTTTTTGACCAGCTCGATGGCGGTTATATAGTCATCAAAAGACAACACCTCGGATACCATTCGCCGGCTATTGATTTTGCCCTGCCCGATAAATTCCACCACAGCTTTGAGATCGGTGACCTCCAGCCACTTTGCCCCATAAATAGCCAATTCATGATCAAAGATGGGATAAGGATCGAGACAAATTTCCTGCTCCGTATAGCCGAAGAGTATCACAGCCTCTCGGGCCGTAGAAACAGAGGTGCGATAGGCATTTGAATTGCCCGAGGATTCAAAGACAATCTCGGGAGCTTCTTTTTGTAAATGCAACAGGGTGTCATCGAGAATGGCATCATAGCTATTATATGCTCCCAGATAAGCTCACAACTTCAAACGGCCATCAAAGACGTCTGAA
>CAZMUU010000134.1:0-8864 GCA_964569215.1 uncultured Cytophagia bacterium | reverse complement strand
GAATGATGCTATATGCAGTAGACAAGCCCAGGCCGATGTTCGAATCATGATCTCTGGTCGTAAAAAAGGGCTCGAAAATTTTATCCTTGTGCTCCGGTGAAATGCCGACACCCGTATCCTCGATTTCGATCTGAACAAATCCCGTATCGGCTGACTTTTTAACCCGAAAAACAATGGAACCACCATCCGGCATGGCCTGAGCAGAGTTTATGATCATATTGATCAAAATCTGTTGTAGCTGGGTAAAGTCCGCTTTGATATAAAGATCCTGATTCGGAAACTCTTTTTCAATTTTAATATTTTGCACCGAAACCTGATGTGAAACGATGAAAAGAGTTTTCTCAATTATCGCTACTGCAGAGACTTTTTGAATCTGTGGCTCCGCCGGTTTGGCAAAATCCAGCAATCCCTTGACAAATTCGGATACTCTCGTGGTCTCATTTTCCATGGTGACGAGATATTTTTTGAATCTTTCCAACTCAAAGGAGTCAGAATCAATCAGTTTTTGCGTAAATTTAAGATAATTTAAAACGCCGCTTAACGGATTGTTGATCTCATGAGCAATATTGGTGGCCATTTTACCCATCGTGGCGAGTTGTGCTGATCTGACCACCCGCTGCTGGGCATTCATAAGCTCTTTGTTGACCTTTTCCAGCCTCTCGATGAGGTAGGGAAAACACATTTCAACTTCTGCAATACCCTGATATACAGCAATCGCCTTTTCCCGACAGGTGGAATAGCCGCAGGCACCGCAATTGAGTTCATCTTCAGGTTTAAATTTATTGATTTGGGCAAATATCTTTTTAATTTCCCCTTCACTTGGCATTTCCGCTGTAATTGATTCTGCTTCATAATCGCGATGTAGTGGAATCTTGTAGATAGAAGGATTACCAGAATGGTCTACGCGCAAATATTTTTTGACAAAATTGACAATAATATCCTTACGGGCAAAAACCGATAAATCATTTACCATCCCCGGGCCGTTGATACACCCTTCGCAAAAAAGGAGATCAAAAAAATGTTCTTCCAGTTCTCCTTCATGCAATCGTTGCAGGATGTTCAAGACCCGTTGACTTCCCTCAGTGACAATAATATCATTTTGTAGTACATCTTTTTCCAGGCCGGCAGCTCGTAAAAGCCCGCCGGAAATCGGAAAAATCGCTCCCAGCCGGGGCTGAGGATCGTCAAATTGTCGCTTTGGAGATTCATAGATCGCGATCTGTTGATCATTAAATATCTGATAAAGCTCTTCAAAAGTTAAAACCTGATCGATCAGGTCTTTCACGTTTCTGTCGTCTTTTTCCTTCTTTTTTGCAATGCATGGGCCGATAAATACGACTCTGGCATTTTTGTCGTAAAAGGAACGAACAATTTTGGCAGTGGCGATCATGGGAGAGACAAGCGGAGCCAGATAGGGCAAAAGATCGGGATGATATTTCTCTATAAAGTAGACGACTGCCGGACAGGGTGTAGAGATGACCGGTTTTTTTTCTATAGCCAACTCTGCGTATTGAACGGCTAAGGCATCAGCGCCGACAGCGACCTGCACAACACGGTCGAATCCTAGCCGATGCAAAGCGCCAACCACCCGTAACGGATTCTGATCATGAAAAGCAGCTGGAAAAGAAGGCGCCAGCAGGGCAATCGTGTTCTCCTTTGAACGAAGGAAATCCAGGGTTTCCCGAACACCGCTTTCAATTTTTTTGGCTTTTTGAGTACAAACCCGGACACAACTACCACAACCGATACACCTCTCCTGAATCACCATGGCCTGGCCTTGTTCGATACGAATCGCTTTCGAAGGACAATGCCTGACACATGCATAACACCGTCTGCAACGATCTTTTATGGTCTCAACCACTGCCATTTTAAAAACCGGTTTATTATAAAAAAAACGAGCCCTACAATATCCGGCTGCAAATCGTGTTTGCAAAATACAAGATGGGATAATGCAGAGCTTGGACCATCTGAAACTGAATGAATTGCAAGTTCTCTCAATGTTCTTTGGGCAATATCATCGGCTCGTCAAGTTCCTGAAACTCGGGAAAGTCACTCTTGACTTTTTTGCTTACTTTTTTGGGCACCAAACCCAACGCAACGCCAACACCGTACAAAATAGCTTCTGGTCTGGGTGGGCAACCGGGAACATAGTAATCTACGGGTATAGCTTTGTCCACTGCACCGTACATGTTATAGCTGTCAAAAAAAACATCGCCACCACAGGCACAGGAGCCGATCGCAAACACCAGTTTGGGATTCGGAGTGGCATTGTAAAGCCGTTTAACAGCCGGAGCAATTTGCCGGCTTACGCCTCCGGTTACCAGGAGTACATCGGCATGGCGCGGCGAACCTACCAGCTTGATACCAAATCGCTCTGCATCATAATAAGGTGTGAGTACATTGATAATTTCTATATCACAGCCATTACAGGCGGCACAGTTTGTATGATAGACCCAAAGTGCTTTGGGGAATGCCTTTTTACATAGTTTTTTTAACATAGTCTTCCTCATTGCCTTTCAGATTATACACCACCGAGAGACCAAATAGATAAAACGGCTCTGGTTGCATTGTCTAGAATAGGATATAGGATTTGCGGATAGACACCGATCAATATACACAAAAGAGCCAGAAGAACAATACTGAAATACATTAAAAAAGGAACTTCTTTTAGTTCGCCGTTTTCAAGGTCGTTTATCGCTTTTGACGGGGCGCGCCAGAAAACCCGGTAAGCCGCTGAGACCAGACAGGCAAGCGTCAGCAGACCGGTAAGAATAGAAATAACCATCGCCCAATAAATACCCTGCTCACCAACAGCGAAAAAGAGTGTAAATTTACTCATAAATCCGTTAAATGGCGGTAACCCTCCAATAGCAAGGGCGCCGACGACGAAACAGAATGCGGTTATCGGCATTTTTTTCGCCAGCCCCCCCAACTGGGAGATTTTACGCATCCCCCCGGTAGCATACATGATTGCGCCCACACTCATAAAGAGTAACCCTTTTATCAATGTGTGGTTGACCAGATGAAAGAGGCCGCCGTAAATACCCAGATAGGTGCCAAGACCGAGACCTTCAAAGACATAAGCAATCTGACTAACACTTGAATAGGCCAGCATTCGTTTTAGATCATCCTGCACCAAAGCCAAAAAGATACCAACAAGCATACTGGCTGAGCTGAGAATGGCGATAAAAATGACGATAGAATGATAAGTCGGAGCAAATATGGTAACGGTTCGGGCCAGTGCATAAGCGCCGATTTTGATAATCAAACCGGACAACAAAGCACTGATGGGTGATGGCGCTTCAGAGTGCGCATCAGGCAGCCAGGCATGAAACGGTACGAGTCCTGCCTTGGTGGCAAAGCCGACCGTCATGAAAGCGACACCCAATAAGGCGATATTTTTCGGTATAAGCTGAGCGATTCGCCCGACTTCGGTTAGCAAAAGCGCATGCGCGCCGACTTTGAGATGCGGGTATGCTGCGGAAAAAATCAAAACAATACCCAGCAGCGCAAAGGTTATACCGACCACCACCAGCAGGACGTACTTGTAGCCGGCTTCAAGCGAAGCGCGTTTTCGATAAAAAGCCACCAACAAGGCTGTTGCCAGGGTCGTGCCTTCCATTGCCACGTACAACATCACCATATGGTTGGTGCTGACCGTCCAATTCATGGTACCGGTGAAAAGCAAAATGAGGGCGTAATAGAGGGTAAGACGACCGTCGGTAACCAAACCGAGCTCCTGCTCGCGTTTCATATAGCGGATGGATTGCAGGGTTATCAGGATAACCATTCCATCAACCAATAAAATAATCAACGCACTCAATCCGTCAACAAAAATACCCTGGCCCAATGCGGTTAGCGTATTGCCGGCAAAGACAATCACGGCCAAACGAATGGCGACAAAAAATTCAACCACCAGAATGATCAAGGTGATAATTTCACGCGCATTTTTGAACTTGCTAAAGCCAAACAGGACCGTAAAGATCGCCCCTAGAATAGGCAATAGGATTAAAATCAATGGTAAAGATGACTGGATGGGTTCTGCCATGAGTTTACCTCTTTATCTCTTCAATTCAGAGAGCTTGACTGTGTCTGTTGATCCGAATACTTGATAAATATTTGAACTAAGAAATAGCAGCAAAAACACTACAGCCACAACATTGGTCAGTATACCGATCATTGTCGTTTCGCGCAGTGTAGGTGTCAGTGCCAGGAGCACCAGATGAACACCATTTTCCAAAAGCGCCAAACCGATCACCGTTTTCACAGCATCCCGCCGGGTCAGCAGGGTCCAGATACCCAGTGTAAAAATAGTAAAAGCACCGGCAAGCAGACTGCGAACCGGTTCCTGCATGGCTGCTTCGGTTGGTGCCAATAAAAAGAGATAATTTTTGAATAAATAAAAAAGAACAACCAAAATAATCGATACCAATGTAAGCGAGATACCAAATCCAATGATAGGGCGATGTTCAATCGGGGGCAAAATTCTTACAAACCTGAGAATCATATAGGGGAGAACAACGACTTTGGTAATAAAACAGGTTATGGCCCACAAATAAAGGCTTGGGTTATCCTTGACATAGGCATAGGTAATTATTATCGCACATAAAAAGATCGAGTGCACCATATAGGCGAATGATGTGGTTCTCAAATTACGTATCTCTGTGGCGGCAATCGAGGCAATTAAAATTGCCAGGGTCAGTGTGACCAGCGTTTGTTCTGTCATTTTTTATCCTCCTCCCTCTGCGGTGGTGCTCCGGAAGGCATACAATCTCCCAGAAAATTGCGTCCCTGCCGCAGGCGCCGGGTCGGAATTTTATCGATGCTATTGTCCGTTTCAAAACAACGACCACAGCGGGCGCAGGTCGCCATATAGAGATCCTGTTCAATATACAAATCGGTTTTGTCGTTGGTTGAGGTTTCGAATTCAATCGTCATGTTGATTGCCTTTTCAGGACAAACCTCCTCACAGCGGCCACAATATGTACAGCGATCCAGGATAAATTCCATTCGGGTTTGGTCGTCGTCATCATAAAACCGGATCAGCCGGGAAGGACACACATTGGCACAACCGCCGCAACCGATGCATTTGGTTTCGTCAATGTCCAGTTTGCCGCGAAACCCTTCAGGAATTTCAGCTCCTTCACCAAATGGATAGGGAAGCGTAACCCGTAAATTCGAAAAACAGATTGCCGCTTCTTTGACTTTAGATTTGAACATTCTATATCCTCTTTAGACTCTAAACTCTTTTTCAAAATCAGGATCCGGCCAAAGCAAAGGCCAATCCAATGATGGTGACAAAAATCAGAACAGCAAAATATCTAACCGCCTGGTCAATGCGCAACCGGGGATTAACAACATGAACAACGCCGACAATGACAAGCATCACCAGGATTTTGACCAGGGTATAGAGTAAATTTAGAATAAAAACCTGCGAATGAAACCAGGGTATGAAAATGGAAACAAAAACTGCCGCAAAAATGAGCTCTTTGGCGTAAAACATCCATTTAAACAACGCCAATTTCGGACCGCTTTGCTCAACAAAGGGTCCTTCCATAATCTCCTGATCCGCTTCGACAATATCAAAGGGTAAACGTGCCAATTGGGCCACAATAGAGATAAAAAGCGCGATACCGGCAATGACCATCGAAAGCGGGAACGGGTTATTTTGAAAATAAGCAATGATGGCACCGAACTGAAGCGAATCGGCTTTGACCGCAGCAACAATCAGAGCGATGACAATGACCGGTTCCACCGTTAAAACCATCATCATTTCACGAGCAGCACCCAAAATGCCATAAGGGCTCTCGGAGGTCACCCCGCTGAGCATAACCATTACCGCTGAAAAAGAGAGTATGTAAATAAAAACAATAATATCTCCCCCTGCATTCAGTGGTGGAGCAGCAGCAATCGGTGAAAGAAGAGCGACCAGCAAAATCGCGCCAAAGCCCAGCACAGCGCTGTAGCGAAAGAAAAAATTATTCGAAGAAACAATTTCCTCCTTGCCCAACAATTTGAGTATATCGAGATAAGGCTGGTATAATGGCGGACCGATTCTTGAATGCACAAATGCAACCAGCTTTCGTATAATACCCTCCAGTAACGGTGAAAGTAAAATCACAAGCAGGAGGTTGAATATGGCCAATCCCAAATTTTCCATGGACAAACTCATTATTGCTCCAAACTCTTATTTTTCTATTTCTTTTTGAACCTGTTTTTACCAAGTTCAGAAAGTTCTTTTTTAGAATAGACCTTCAGTTTACCGGTTCGCACATCCACAACCTCAAGGCGTTCGGTACACGAAAAACAAGGATCAAGGCTGCCGAGACCGATCGGTACATCTGCCACATTGTCTCCGAGCACCATAATAGGAACACCCTGAAGATTTTGAAAAGTCGGGGCGCGAGCTTTCCATCTATAGGGACGGTTATCCTCGCCGGTAATGACAAAATGATGTGTCTCACCGCGTGGTGCTTCAACTGAAGACAATCCCACTTTACCAGGGGGTATCTTTTCATCCATTTTAGCTATTATTGGACCGTCAGTCATCATCTTAAGAGAATCGCGGATAATACGAACGGCTTCGAGCGTTTCCTTGATTCGGACCACCACCCTCCCCCAAATATCTTCGCTGGTTTCGACAATGACCTCGCAACCGGTTTCCGGATATGCTGCATAGGGATGATCGACTCTGATGTCGATTGCCACACCCGATGCACGCGCAGTCGGCCCCAGCAGGGCATAGTCGATGGCTTCCTTGTTGGTAATGACGCCGACATTTTGACAACGCATATGCAACGTGGTGTCGTTTGCAACCGCATCGAGGACGGCTTTTGTTTCCTTGAAAACCCTGTCCAGAACCTCATTGACTTCAGGATGGATCGATTTTGGTATGTCTCTGCGCACCCCACCAACCAGGTTCATACCGAGAAGTTTGCGGTTTCCGGTAATTTTCTCGCAAAGCCACATCACCGGTTCCCGAATTCTCCAGGCCTGCATCAGAACCGTATCAAAACCAAGGATATGACCGGCGATTCCGAGCCATAACAAGTGACTTTGAATTCGCTCCAATTCCAGACAAATGTTTCGAATATAGCGACCTCTGGTCGGAACTTCAATATCTGCTGCTTTTTCAACTGCTTGACAGTACCCCGTACTGTGTACTGTCCCTCATATACCGCAGATGCGTTCGGCCAGGAAGGGTACCTGGTTGTAATTCAACTGACTATCGGCGATCTTTTCAATACCGCGGTGATTGTAAAAGCCGCGATAATCGCCGCCGACCACCTCTTCGCCTTCGACAAAAAGACGAAAATAAGCGGGTTCTTCGAGTACCGGAAAAAATGGCCCGATCGGGACGACCGAACTACCTTCGGGTGGCTCTTTCATTTTTACTTTATTTTCAAAAAAGCTCGGAGGATTGATATCGTGTTTGACATCTCGCCTTAAAGGATGCAAATCTTCGGGCCAGTCATCCGAAAGGATCAGCCTCCTGGGATCCGGATGATTCTGTACGTTGATGCCGAGCATATCCTGAATTTCCCGTTCTGCCCAGTTTACCGCCGGTAAATCCGACTCTGTCATTACCGAGTTGAACCATAAATCCCGTTCAGGAATTTGTTGCCGAACAGTTACAAAGAGATGGTCGGCTGCAAGGGAAAAGACATAATCGATTAAATAGTCTCTACCCAGCTCACGGCCATCTGTTCCCACAGTAACGACGAATCGGCCTCCCATATCGTGGAAAAGATGACGGACAACTGCAGCGGAATCGGCGCGATCAATGGAAACCATCACCATATCGGACACCGGAGTCTCTGCCTTGATAATCTTGTCCTTGAATCGTTCCTGGAGATGCTCAATGAGTTCTTGAGTGGTCATGCTATTATTTGCCTCCAAATAGTAAAAAAAAATTTACAAATGGCCCTGATGTCCTGCCAGCAAAAAGAGGACAACCACGGCCATTACGGTTCCAACAATAAGCCATAACAGATATAAATGGGGAACACCACTATGGGTGGAACTAAAGCGTTTCATCAGAACCATAAAATGGTTAACCAGGGGGTTATAGAACCACTTGTCAATATCGGTGATGCGTTTGAATAAATTATTGCCAAACGTTATTTTGGGATATCCAATCGACGGGTAAACGCCTTCCCGTTCATATTTTCCGATGCGAATGCGAAACATCTTTTTAAACGGCAGATAAAAACTATGAGCCCGATATCTTATCTCTTCATCGCTATGCTCTTCACCGCAATACCAGGTCGTATCTGCGCGACGGGGTGCGGATCCGGATCGATAGAATGCATAGGCGATTAAAATACAAAAGAGCCCCACAAGGGTAAGCAATAATGGATTCCACACCGCGAAAGCACCTTTTCCATAGTCTGTCATTAATCCGCCCAAAGCATCAATCCCGTAGATGGATTGCATCGGCGGAAAGAAATCAGCTTCCAGCAATGAAGCGACTGATTTGTGTATATATTTTAGAGGCAGAATAGGGATGATTCCAAGGATAATGCTTAGCAGTGCCATTACGACTTGAGGTATCATCATAGACAGGGGTACTTCTCTGCGTTTCGCTTTAGCATTGTTATCCGCATATTTTCCATAAAAAAGAGTACTGGAAAATTTAATAAATGACGCCAGCGTTACAACAGAAATAAAGAGAGCGACAATGCCAAACCCGAGAATGAGGGGATTGGTTGCCGCCGCCCGTATCGAACTTTGATAAATGAGCCATTTGCTTGAAAAACCACTCAGGGGTGGCACACCGGAAATCGACAATGAAGCGATAACGGTAATGATAGCGGTCATCGGTAAAACGCGATACAGACCACCTACCAGATTAAGGTTTGTGG
>CAZMUU010000133.1:2877-9063 GCA_964569215.1 uncultured Cytophagia bacterium | reverse complement strand
ACTAAAAGCCGTTTTTGACTTTTGTTTATCTCTTCTTTCATGCCTCGAACACCCTATCCCGTTCATTTGTTTGCAAAAACAAAACGCCACCGTTAAACACTCATTTTTTGTGATTCACCTCGAGGCTGATCTTTGGAGCCTTGGTCAAACCCAACCGCTTGCGTGCGATAGCAACGATGCGTTCCTCTCTTTTAAGCCACTCTATCTTTACCCTCAGCAGAGCATTTTCGTTTTCCAGTTTTGTCAACTCTTGTTCCAGCCTGGCATTTTGACGATACATCTGATCAATCTGCACGCTCTGCCAGACCTTGAGAAAACAAAAAAATGCAAAAGCAACAACGCCCCATACCCATACTTTTTTTGTTCTGTTTTTATTCATTTATAATTTCTCTGCAACCCGAAGTCTGGATGAACGGCTTTTCCGGTTTCGCTCGAGTTCTTCCTCCGACGGTGTGGAGCCTCTGTCGATAATTTTGAGAATCGGTTTCTTGCCGCAAACACAAACCGGAATCTCCCTTGAACAAATACAGGGGTCGGCACCGTTTTGAAAAAAATGCTTGACAATCCTGTCCTCGAGACTATGATAACTAACCACGGCCAGACGTCCTCCGGGCCTGAGAATCTCAAACGATTTATCCAGAAATACGCGCAAGTTCTGTAATTCATCATTTAAAAAAATTCTGATGGCCTGAAATATTCTGGCCAGACTTTTGACCGTATACTGTCGCACAACACCCCTGACAATATCCGCCAAATCAGTGGTGGTCTCGATGTTGCGTTTCTGTCGCGCCAGAACAATCGCACGTGCGATTCGGCGACTGGCCCGTTCTTCACCATATTCGAAAAAAATCTGCCGCAGCTTGTCTTCGCTATACGTGTTAACCACATCCGCTGCGGTGAGCTCATTACCGGAATCCATGCGCATCGAAAGCGGACCACTCTCGGAGAAGGTAAAGCCTTTTTGGGGATCGGAGAGTTGCAGAGTCGACACGCCGAGGTCAGCGGCCACAGCATCAACGCAATCAAATCCGAACTGATGAGCAACCAGATCGATATTGCGAAAATTTTCCTGCACCGACTGAAATCGTTCACCAAACCTGCAAAGACGCCGGCCGGCCCGCTCTATCGCATCCGGATCCAGATCCAAACCGAGAACCCGCCCATCATTCGGCATACGCTGTAAAAAATTGAGACTGTAGCTTCCATCCCCCAGCGTTGCATCTATTGCAAAGTGCGCCTGGTTAATTTTTAAAGAACAACAAACCTGTTCGACCATTACCGGAATATGAAAAGAAGGCGAATTCTGATTCTGCCTATTCATCAGACTCTTCACTCATACGGTACAGATCCCGACTGCCCATAAAGTCCTGAACCGCCTGTTCTGAATCATCTTCCTCATTTTGATATATATCGGGATTCCAGATTTCAATAATATTACCAGATCCGACGATAATAACCTCTTTACAATCTTCCAGCCTGGCAAAATGAACAAGATCGGCCGGCACGATAATCCTGCCCTGTTTGTCAAACACAGCCTCGCTGGCGCGCCCCAAAAACTGCCGGCGCAATTTTCGCTTGTTTTTTTCATCGATATTGATTTTCTTAAGAGTATCACAGAAATATTTCCACTCGTCGGCATGATATCCGGTGATGCACGTATCGATACCGCGGGTGATATATATCTTGTCCCGCTGTGACTCGGGAAAGGCGTTGCGAATTTTTGCAGGAACTGCAACGCGCCCGGTGGGATCAAGAGAATTACGATAATTTCCGTATAATCCGGCCATATTTAAGGGTGCCTGAAATCACCAAGTTTAACCATTGTTCACCGTTCTTCACCGTAAAATAGCACTTGGGCACCAAAAAGTCAAGTAAAAATTCATTCTAAGTGAATATTTTACAGCGAATAACTATATTTAGTAGTCCCTAAAAATATGCGTCTATATACACTCATTTTATGAAAAAAGCAAATTCCTTTTCATTTCTTTTCCTCTATCTGCACCGCTATCGCTGGACTTTGTTCTGGGGGATTGTTTTTATTGTATTTACAACTTGTTTTCAGCTCTTCTCGCCCTGGATTCTAAAATCAGCGATCAACTTTATCGAATTCAATCAGGAAAAATCTCTCGATTTTATCCATGAATGGCTCCACTCAATTTTGCCCGCTGCAGATTCAGTTTCTCTGTTGGTCGCTTATGCACTTTTGCTCATTCTGGTTAGCTCATTACAGGGAATTTTTCGTTATCTTATGCGCAACACCCTGATCGGGGTATCGCGAAAAATCGAGTATGATATTCGTAATGATTATTTTGCACATCTTCAGAGCCTGTCGCTCTCTTTCTATCAGGGACAAAAAACCGGCGATTTGATGGCGCGTGCCACCAACGATCTGGAAGCGGTGCGGTCCATGATGGGCCCCGGTATCATGCACATGATCTCTACAGTGGTGGTCTTCATTGTCGCCCTGATGTTGATGTTTCGAATCGACTCGCATCTCGCATTGTGGGCACTGGCTCCCCTGCCATTCATCGCCTTCATTGTCAACCGGCTGTTGAAAAAAATTCATCGGGCATTTAAAAGAATTCAGGAACAGTTTTCAACCATCACCGCCAAAGTACAGGAAAATCTTTCCGGCATTCGCATCGTCAAAGCCTATGTACAGGAAAAGCATGAAATAGATGCATTCAAACTGCAGAATCGGGAACTGGTCGATCGGAATCTTTCACTCGCCTTTATTCGTGCCAACTTGAGATCGATCATTGAGATACTGGTCGGCATCGGCACCATTATTATTTTGTGGCAGGGTGGTAAACGGGTAATACAGGAACAGATGAATCTTGGCGAACTGGTGGCTTTTTTCGTCTATTTTAACTTGCTTTCCTGGCCGATGATTGCCTTCGGATGGGTGCTGAATCTATGGCAGCAAGGCCTGGCATCCACAGGCCGAATTATACAAATCTTCGATACCAAACCGGAAATCAGGGATACGCCACAAACAGACTTTGGCATCCGTACCCTCAGAGGAGAGATAGAGTTCAGGAATGTCAGCTTTGCTTATTCGGCCGAGAGCCCGATGGTTTTAAAAAATATCAATTTGAGAATTCCGGCCGGACAAACGCTCGCAATTGTCGGTCCGACCGGATCGGGTAAAACCACCCTGGTCAATCTCATTCCCCGACTTTACGACTGCCAGAGCGGTACCATTTTTATCGACGATCATGATATCAGACGTATTCCTCTGAAGACCTTGCGCTCCCATATCGGCTATACACCACAGGAAACCTTTTTATTCAGCATGTCGATCAGGGAAAATATCGGTTTTGGATTGTGCATGCCGTCAATACCGGAAATCGAAAAGGCGACGGAAACATCACAGATTCGTGCCGACCTGGATCAGTTTCCGGAAGGACTGGATACGATGGTCGGAGAACGCGGCATCACGTTGTCCGGCGGACAAAAACAGCGCACTGCCATTTCCCGCGCCGTGATCTGTGATCCGACCATTCTCATTTTGGACGATGCCCTGTCGGCTGTCGACACCCATACCGAAGAGGAAATTTTAAAACACTTGCGCGACCTCATGCAACACAGAACCAGTATCATTGTGTCACACCGCATCTCCACCGTAAAGGATGCCGACAAAATCATCGTTCTCAGGAAGGGGGAAATTGTTGAGCAGGGGACGCACGACACCCTGATTGACCTGAAGGGATATTATCAACAGCTCTATGAAAGACAAATGCTGGAAGCTTCACTGGAAGAATTGTAGATGAATTATCAGGAAGAGGAAATACTGGGCAAAGCTTATGACAGCCAATTGATGAAACGGCTGTTGGGATTTTTAAAGCCCTATCGATTCAAAGTCATCCTGGCGATCATGCTGCTGATGGGAACCGCTGCCGCAAATCTCATCGGTCCATATCTGGTCAAGGTGGCGATTGATCAGCATATATCCACGGGCAACCTATCCGGTCTCGAAAAACTCGTTCTGCTGTACCTTGCGATTCTGATTTTAAGCTTTCTTTTTACCTTTACCCAGGTCTATCTGACACAATGGATCGGCCAGAGAGTTATGTATGACATAAGAATGAAAATTTTTTCACACCTGCAACATCTGCCTCTATCCTTTTTTGACAAAAATCCGGTGGGCCGCATTGTAACCCGCACCACAAATGATGTTGAAACCCTCAATACGATGTTATCCAGCGGTATTGTCAGCGTCTTCGGCGATATCTTTTTGCTGATTGGCATCATCGTTGTGATGATCAATCTGGATTGGCGCCTTGCCATGGTCACGTTTACGGTATTACCGTTGCTTTTTTATGCCTCCATGCTCTTCCGCATAAAGGTAAGGAGGACCTACAGAGACATCCGCACCCGTATCGCCAAAATCAACAGTTATTTGCAGGAAAATATCACCGGCATGTCGGTGGTACAGATTTTTGCCCGCGAGTCCCAAAACTTTAAACATTTCAAATCCCTGAATCGCGGATATCTGGACGCGTACCTGAAAACAATACACTATTATGCCCTCTTTTTTCCGGCGGTCGAATTGATCAGCACCATTGCATTGGCGCTGATTCTCTGGTATGGCGGTATTCGCACGCTCTCGAATGCAGTGACCATTGGGGTTGTGGTCGCGTTCATTCAATATGCAGAACGATTTTTCCACCCGATTCGCGATTTATCAGAAAAGTACAATATTCTGCAAAACGCCATGGCCTCGAGCGAGCGTATTTTCAAGCTGCTTGATGAGTCGAAACAGACCATCGAGCCTCTGGAAAAACTCGAGCTTCCCGCTCTGAGGGGAGAAATTGAATTTCAGAATGTCTGGTTTACCTACAACGGCAGGGATTATGTACTAAAAGACGCATCTTTTACAATCAAACCGGGAGAAAAGGTCGCGGTGGTCGGCTCAACCGGGGCGGGAAAAACAACATTGATCAATCTATTAACACGAATGTACGAACCAACGCGGGGAAAAATCCTGCTCGACGGAATCGATATCACCCGCCTGAATGTACATGCCCTGCGAAATCGCATCCGCATTGTGCTGCAAAATGTCTTTATTTTTTACGGTACGGTAGAATACAATATACGGTTGGGTAATGAAGATATTACGCAAAAAGAAATCGAACAAGCGTCAAAGAGTGTCAATGCGCATGATTTCATCAGCAAATTACCGCATCATTACGACACCCTGCTAACAGAGGGCGGCAGCAATTTATCGGTGGGTCAGAAACAGCTTTTATCTTTCGCACGCGCCCTGGTGTGCAATCCGGAAATATTGGTTCTGGACGAAGCCACATCAAGCGTTGACACTTATACTGAACAACTAATCCAGGGCGCTATCAATAACCTCATGTCGGATCGAACCTCGCTTATTATCGCTCACCGGTTATCGACGATTAAAAATGTCGACTGGATTCTGGTCATCCACAAAGGTGAAATCCGTGAGACCGGAACCCATGAAGAGCTGATTCAGAAAAGAGGCGTATACAGCCGTTTGTATCAACTACAGTATTCACTCAATGTTTGATCGCAAAATGCGAATCGCGCTCTTAACAATGCTCAAGACATGAACATAAAATCACAAGCACCCATCATCGTCCCCGGTTCAGGTTACAGGTTCGATTTCGGACGTCTCTTGCCAAACTCCAGCGCACAGGGTGCATTTTTGGTAACCAGTTGATCCAGCTTGTCACACCACAACGCTGCAAAAGTACGGCAACTGTTAGCGCCGTCGACGTGATCAACCTTGGGAAAAGCCGCATATTCACAGTTCAAATCACAAAATTTAATATTAGAGCGGGTAACGCCGGCATTATGCTTGTCGGACATGGCATCTCTCCAATTTGTTGCATATCAGCTACAAACAAAAATAGATTATAAATTAAAACAACTCGCCCTGAGCTTCTGTATCCACGGGCCGGCTGTTCTCCAGATCTTCAATACGATTCTCCAACGCTTCAATGATCAGAATATGATCACCGGATAAAAGCCGTTCTCCCAGCTCTTTTTCCAGATGATCTACCGTATCATCAAAATTTGCAGCCATTTGCTTTAACTCTCGAATGTTGTTATACCTGGACCAGTATGCCTGCCACTCTGTTAAATTTTTCCGAGCCACCAGAGCTCCTCCTTGTAATAATGACCCTTTTGTTCCGGCGTGCCCCAATCGGTCAC
>CAZMUU010000133.1:0-2867 GCA_964569215.1 uncultured Cytophagia bacterium | reverse complement strand
ATATTTTACCATTTCTCTGCCGAAATGCTTCATCTCATAAAATCGCAATGCAATTACAAAACATTTTTTCCAAATAGAAAGGTCCCGCTTCCAGTCGCTATAAAATTGATCCGAAAGCTCTCCCTGGTCATACAAGTCATAAATATTATTGTTGATTCGTTTTTCATATTTTCTGATTTTACACCAGATCGAAGGTTTCTCCGCCGCGATAAAGTCACAAAACTGCTTAAAGGTCACTCCGTAACGACGATAAAGCAACCCAAATTGTTCATTGATCTCCTCCACTGCCACTTGAAAGAGCAAACAGGGATTAAGCTGCCGCACCGCAGTGCTTTTGGTTCTAACCTGAGGTGCTGAAATGACCGTTTCAATCATAGACTCACCTTTTCATTTGTTATCTGTTTTACATTTACATCATGATGACATTGCGGATAAATACCGCAGCAAAACCAACAGCGGTTAAAACCTTCGCAACAACCCTTTGACAATACCGATCACTCTGAAACTCGGATCATTGCGATCGATATAAATCGGTTGCATGGATTGATTGTCCGGCTGTAAGCGGATCTTATCCTTTTCCTTAAAAAATCGCTTAACCGTGGCCTCTTCCTCCAGCAGGGCTATAACGACATCACCATTTCGAACCTGAGTTGCAGGCTCGACAACCACAAGATCACCGGGCCGAATATCGGCGTCGATCATACTGTGACCCGTGACCCGCAACAAAAAGGTATTGCGACCCGAAACCCAGCTGGCATCAATCAGTAAATCACCCTCTTTATCCTCTACGGCAAGTTCAGGTTCGCCGGCAATAACCCGCCCGACAATGGGCAACGATTTGACATTGCGGCTTTCCGGCAGCTCCGCGACCAAACCCACCGCCCGCGACTTGCCACGTCCACTCTGAACCAAATGCCCCTTTGACTGCAAAATTTTTAACATCTTGTGAATGCCGGCCGTCGATGAATGGCCGAATTTTTCCGCCAACTCCCGCACCGTAGGCGGAAAGCCATATTCGTTTTGATGGCTCCGAATCGCATCCAACACCCTGGCCTGTTTCTCAGTCAATTTGATTGGCATTTTGTCTATTTTTTTTAGTGAACAAATGTTTACTTTAACATACTAAAAAAATGTACATTTGTCAAGAAAAAAATTATTTACCTGAAAATTCAACACATAACATAAACAAATGTTCACTTTACAGAGAACGCATGAGTGAGGCGGGTTTCATTGCCACTGCGGTCGCGCAATAAGAGCAATAGCCGGTGCGGGCCACTCGACAATGGCTTTCGAACCCGGTATTGCAAGGTTCGCTTTTCCGGATCATACTCCGATATCAAATGCTCACCATCCAACCACATCACCATATTGGATTCACCACTGATACCGGAAAGATCATCGCGAAAAACAGCCTTAAAGGTGGGCGTATTATTCTGCAGGTAGTGCCCATGACCGGGATATAAATATGTTATCTCCGGGGGGGTGGTATCGCGAAGCAAAGAAAATTCACCGAATGAGCCTATCCTTGCCCGAATTTGATTGTAATCCCTCAGTAAATGATTATCAACAAAATTCCAGCCATTGTTGCGATTACGCCGATATATCGCCAAACGCTGCGGTAACGTATCGTTTGCCGAATAGGTCAGATAAAGTTCCGCCCCCCTGTTCATCGGCACGTCCAGCGGCTGCAACGAATAGATCTTGCCGACATGCTCATACTTGTCCCGCTCCCCTATCGGCACAGATTCACTGCGAATATACATGGTGCGAAAAAGAGAATTTGGATAAAACACAATTTTGCATAGATTGTCCTCGGTACGCAGCGATTCTTTTTTTCCGTATGGCACGGCTCTGAAATACAACCATTCTTTCTGGTATACCTGTTGACCGCTATTATCGAGGTAGCGTAGTTCCAGCGGTGTCGGGCCGATGGTCTCTTTTTCCAAATCCCAGACCCCGTAAAAGTTACGGTCATCCCGGCGGACCAGCGTAATATTTTGAGATAAACCATTTGCATACCAGCCGGTGACCTCAGGTACACCCGAAATGTCGTGCGAAGCCGTAAATTGTAAACGGGCAAAGGTATCATAGAATTCGGCATCCAAATTAAAAACGAGATCTTTGTGTAATGCCTGAGCAATGGATAGCGAATCATTATGGTTCAAGTTCATATCGGAGAGTCGCAAGCTCCCCGTCACTCTGCTCTGATTTTGCCAAAAATCACTAACCAGAATCTCAAAAGTATGATGCTCACCGCTCAAGTGCTGTATGTTAAAATCCTGATCCCCGGGTGCCGCCGGTTCGGCATCGTTACCAAAAGAGACCGCGCCATGATAAACTTGATCTCCGTTATAAAACGGCAGCTCGTTGCCGATATCGCGAAACAGCTTGTAAAAATATCCATATCCCAAACTGGCCAGGCGATAATCCCGGTCCAGCTTTGCCATACCATTGATGCTATAGGAAAACTTGTCATAGCGGCTTGCAAAAACTTCCCTGTCATCGATAATAAAGGAAATGGTGTAGGCACCGAATTTGTTGTGTATGCCATCCATCTGATCATAGGCGGATACACCAAAGGCCAAACGCCCTTTTACATTGATCGTATCGGCGATTTGGTATTCTCCCGGTCTGATATATACCGTTTCTTCAACCAACGGCCGCCAGTCATTTTCAACATGCGAATAGGCGTCCAGCGGGGTAACGGAAATACGACGGATAATCGGAGCGATGGTGTCTTTGACTTTATACCCCAGCAATAACGGATTAAAGGGCTTGTTACCGCGATCCCGGACCTCAAAATGCAGATGCGGATAGCCAATTCCGGTCTGGCCGCTATAACCGATAAGGTCGCCTTGTTCAACCAC
>CAZMUU010000132.1:0-9127 GCA_964569215.1 uncultured Cytophagia bacterium | reverse complement strand
CACGGGATTATTATCAGATTGTGGAGGACCGCTCTCCCGAGGCGGCTGCTTCATCCATGGTTTGCAAACCGGCGATGCCTATGCCGGGATAGCGTGCGGATGTAAAGCCGGCATCAGTGAGCATATAATCAAAGCGGTCCCAGATAACAATACGATTGCGCGGCAGGCCGTTGCTTTCCAGCCAGTTGATAACCGCATCGACAACCTCCAGCCGCGTGCTGATGAGTCCGGGGCCGACAGGGTTAACCTTGATCCCGACGCAATCATTTTTGTCGAAAAAGAGCTTGAAACTCGTCTGCATATCCTTTCCCGTCAGCGCCATTATGCCCCTTTGCACCATTTCGTCGATGGCCGTTTCGTTTGGTTTTCCCTCGGCTAATGTGTTTTCATCCTGACAATGGATGACCTTGCCGGGGAACGGTCCGGGCAGCGAATGTTTGGTTTTAGGCACGGCCAGCGCTTCATCGAGATTCGTTTTCGGCCTGTGCGGTTTTGCCGTTTTTTCCTGCTCCTCTGCCCAAAGATAAGGAGTTCCCAATAAAATGCCGCTTCCGGTTGCAGAACCGATTTTGAGGAATGTTCTGCGATTTACGGTTGTGTCCATCGATGTATATGAGGGTTCCATATCCACTCCTTCGTTTGTTAAGACTCCTGTTGGCTGTTATTAGCCCTGTAGCGTTTTTTTACCTGTCCGACCGACAGGTTAGAGCGATTGCACAATTGCAATTTTCTCATCAATGTCACGCAGACGATGCTGAGTTATTTTTTTTCTCTCTTTTATAAATGTATTATCCTGCGGTCTGCCGAGTACAGCAACCATTTCTTTCTTCGAATGATAGACCATTTGCCTGAAGGGACAATCATAGTCTTTTTTTCGTGACTGTATAATGTCCTTTATAATGCGTTCTTCGTGCTCCTTGAGCGATTGCAGAGCGGATATGATGAACGATGTATCAATTTCCTTTAATTCTTGGTCATAGAGGTTGACAAGCGTATGTATGCCGTGACTCAACTTTTCGTCGGCATATTCACTTTGCCATTTTTGATAAACGCTGTGAATGCTGTTCCAGCTTTTGATGGTTTGGTTTGCGATTTGTGTTTGCAGACGTTTTATCTTTGTCAGTTGAACGGGTTGCCCGCCGAGATTGAACCATTCCTGTGGCTGGGATTTGAATCGTCTTTTCAGCTCCTCGAGCGCTTCGGCCCCGGATTGTTGCCGCAAAATAGCCACCAGGGCGTTATAGAGCTGCTTGCAACCGTAATAATCGAGCATCAGGTGGTATAATCGATAGGCCTGAAGCGGTTTTCTGACCACTGCAATACCCTTTTTAACGAATTCCGTTATTTCAAGAGAGCTTGTGCTCTGCACGGCCAGGTTTTCCAGCAGGTCTGTTTTTTCTACAGGGTGTCCCAGATGTTCGGATATTTTATCTTCTAAAAACTGCATGGCGCCGAGTATTTCTTCTGCTGTATCCGGAGCGAGATAATCCGTTTCGATGGGTTGTTCTTTGTGATGGCGTTTATCGCGTTTGTTGAATTTCCATGCGTTTCGCTCCAGGGCATACATATTGTGTTTGAACCAATAAGCCGGCAGGACCTGTATGGTATTGGCCTTATCCGTGGTGGCGACCAGCGAGAAGGGCAATGGGATGTACATCTCTTTTTGATAACTTCCTTTTGCGATCAGAGTAAAAGAAGCGAATTTGCAGTTGTGCTTGAAATTAGATTCCAGGCCGGGCCAAAAACCGCGTTTGGCAATGATTTCTCCGTCATTGGCACGCGAGTTATGATTCGAACCAATAGTGGCTCCGGCGGCAATGTTGGATTGGCCTTCGATCGTTGCCGCAATCAGGAAGGAATTGTTGTGATGTTGTTCGTGGAAACCGTAAACAAGATTGTTGAGAATTTCACAACAGGATACCGTAGAGTTGGGTCCGAGAAACGAATTGATCAAACGGGCGCCGTATTTTAGCTGGACATTGCGACAGGTGACGAATCGCACGGCTTTGACGCCATAGAAAATACGATTGTTAAACCCAATGATTCCGTTGACCAGTTCAACCCCCTCGCCGATTTGGGACGGTTCCTCGGCGCTGGATTGAATGGTCAGGTTTTTCAGTTTGTTCGCGCCCTTGATGTAGCAATGCGCGCCGATCATAACATCTTTAATGATGCGGCTGTTTTTGATCACTGAATTGTCACCCACGGTGCCATAATACCCTCTTCTGGTATCACCTCTGGCATCGGTCATGGTTTTAAGCGCATGCAGCAGGTCTTCATTGTCGCGAAAGCGTGCCCAGAGGGCGGCATCCGCAGGGAGTATGCCTTCAAAGGGTAGAATGCTGCGGCCGCCGTTTTCGTTGGCGACCTCCAGCCAGATTCGCACCTCTTCGGACTCGCCTTTCTTTACAATGCCGTTACCGAATTTTGCCTGATTGACCGTGAGCATTTCCTGAATATTGAACAGAATGACATGATTGCCGATAATATAGTGTGAGAGATGATGGACATTACGCATGGCGACATTGTCGCCGATGTCGCATGATATGATACTGCAGTTATATAACCCCACCGGCAATCGCAATTGATGAAATTCCAAAAAGGCGGGAGTGAGATCACCGAGCCGGACCATTCCCCAAAAGTCGCAATTGCGCACCAGGCTGGGATTAAAGTGTTCGCTTACCTGGATCTTATCCCATACTTCGGCGGTATTGTTGTTCTTGACCAATATCTCTATTTCTTCTGATGTCAATGAGCGGTAGTTACGGCCGATGTTTTGTTGATTGCGGAAATAATAACAATCCTCTTTATCTGCCTGAAAGGGTTTGGGGACAAAATCTCTGCTGATTTGGCTCAGCGGGCCCTTGCTGATTTGCGTCATGTTTGACTCCTGAGAAGAAAGGGTGATCTGGTCGGTTTTCGACAACCGATGCACCAGACTGATATCAGGATGGTTTGCTCTACGATAAGGGTACCATAAAATATATAATGGCAATCCTCTCATTACAAGTTATTTTTTAGAAATTTCTTGACATTGAGGATAAAACTTGCTAGGTTTAACCAAATGGTTTAACTAAACGGTTGGTTTTTATGATGGATTTAGATCTCAATACCAAAGAAAAGATTCTATCCGCGGCCTGGGAAGAGTTTGTGCTTTACGGTTATGCCGGTGCCCGAATGCAGCGCATTGCGGAAAAAAGCAATGCAAACAAAGCCATGATATATTATTATTTCGGCGGCAAAGATGAGCTCTTTGAAAGTATCATTACCCAGAGTTTTCGCCGGCTTTTTGAGCGTATCGAATCTGTGGCCATTGATGAGGAGAGATCGATTCAGGATAAAATTTCCATGCTGGTGGAACAACATATCGATTTTATGCGGGAAAACCCGCATTTACCCTCGATTTTTATACGGGAAATCAACCAGGCCAATCCAATTACCATCAGAGTGGTAAAAAAACTTTTTCAGCGATCCGAACGATCTGGTTTAAATCCCCTGGTGAAAATGATCGAAACGGCTGCAGGCAGGGGTGAAATTAAGCCGGTGGATCCTGTGCAACTGGTGTGGAATTTAATAGCGATGAATATTTTCTATTTTATCACCCGTCCTGTATTGAAAGAGATTTGGTTGCATGAGGAGAGCAACGAAGAAGAAATATTACAGAACAGAAAAGAGGCCATCGTTGATATGGTGTTGCATGGAGTATTGCCGATATCTTAGAAGGAGAGAGTTATGCGCTATTTAACGGGATTATTGATTTTGATCTGGACGAGCGGGGCGATATCGCAGGCCGATAGTCTGACCTTGTCTGCCTGTCTGGATATGGCTTTGCGTCACAATCCGGTATTTAGCAGCGTCCAATATGAGGAGCAGATGAGCCGTCAGGACTATCGTCAGGCTGTGGCTGAACGGTTGCCGACGCTGGATGTTGATGCTTCTTTACGTTATCAGAGCGATATCCCCGAGCTTGATTTTCCCTCGTTGTCGTCAGGTGGCGGACAGGTCCCGATCGCGCTTTTCCCGGGTGGTGTAAAGGAGTTGGGATCAAAGGATTCATATGATTTCAGCATCACGATTTCACAGCCGTTGTTTACAGGCTTTCGCTTAAAAAACAGACAAGCGATTGCCGATGCAATGGTGAAAAACAAATCCTTTCTTGTCGAAAGGCAAAGATCTTCTCTCATTTATTCGGTGGTATCAAACTATGGCAATGTGTTGCGTGCTCAACATATCGCGGATATCGCCAAAACGAGTCGCAATCAGATCGAGGAGCATCTGCAGGATCTAAGGAACTTTTTTTCACAGGGAGTTGCGACAAAAGACGATCTGTTAAAAGTCGAGGTCAGGCTTTCAGAAGCGGAATTGAGCCTTTTAAAAGCAGAAAACGCTGTGGATATCGCCAGAACCGCTCTGGAGCAGGTCGTCGGAAAAGCGTTACCGGCGGATGCCACTTTTGCCATTTTTGAAATAGATTACAGGCCGGCAGATTTGCAAGGTTGTCTCGATACGGCAATGACGAACCGTCCGGAAATCCATGCAATGCAAAAAGCGGAACAAACGGCAGAGATTGCCATCAAGATTCAGCAGGGGGCGTATTACCCCAGCCTGGCTGCCTTTGCCAAAGCAGGCTATGGCAAGCCCGGACTCGATTTTATCCGCAATGAGTGGATGCATTATTGGGTGGTCGGTGTCGGCGTGGAATGGCCGATTTGGCAATGGCAGAAAAAGGATGCAAAAATTGAAAAAACCAAACTCGCCCATAAAAAGGTATTGGAAGAGGAAAGAGAGTTGCGCAACAATATTCGAATGGATGTCACCCATGCCTGGTTAACGGTAAAGGAAAAGAAGGCGAGCCTGCGTTTGACCACTGTTTTGCTGCAGCAGGCGCAACAGAGCTTCCAAACCAGTCATGATCATTACCGGCAAGGAATGGCCGGCAATACCGCGTTTCTGGATGCTCAATCGGACTTGACACGGGCAGAGTTGCAAAAGGTAAAAGCCTTTATCGATCTTCAGCTTGCGAGGGCAGACTTGAAGCGGGCAATGGGGATGAACGATAAATAGGTATGCGAAAATTTATAGAAGGAAAGCGGTTATGAAAACAAACTATTCTGCACTCGGGGGCCTTGCTATTGCTGCATTGCTGGGTCTCTTTTGTTCCGGTCAGCAGTCAGAGGCGTTGTACGGGTCGGGCACAATCGAGGCAACAGAAATTACCATTTCTTCCCGGAGCATGGGAGAGGTATTGTCGGTTTCTGTCGAAGAGGGGGACGTGGTTCAGGCCGGGCAGGTCATCGCCCGTGTTGACACGGAAAAACTGGTGCTTAAAAAGCAAAAACTGAAGGCAGGGATGGACGAGCTTGAATTCAATTTACAAAATGCCGGACAATCGATTGAACTGGCGGAGGAAAATCTTGAGAACATAAAAAAGAAATATGAACGGATCAAAACGCTGTTGCACGATCAGAGCACCACACAACAGAAATATGATGACATTGAAACCGCATACCGAACAGCCTCCATTCAGACTCAAAATACTCGAAATGCTTATAAGGCATTAATGGCTAAAAAAAGACAGCTTGGTGCCGATCTGGATTTGCTCAATTCTCGATTAAGGGACACGCTAATCCGATCTCCTCTGGCCGGTACTGTGCTGAACACGTACATCCAGGCAGGTGAAATGGTCAGGGAGGGATCACCAATCGTCAAGGTTGCTGATCTGGATCGTATGAAAATCAATGTTTATGTATCCGAACCTGACCTTGGTCGTATACGGATAGGGGAAGCGGTTGACATTCGCATCGATACGTTTCCGAAAGAGCGTTTTAGCGGCAAGGTGGCCTGGATTTCTTCGAAAGCCGAGTTTACCCCCAAAAATGTACAAACCCGTGAGGAACGAGTGGATTTGGTCTATGCCGTTAAAGTGCGAATGGAAAACCCTCAAGGTGTTTTTAAAATCGGTATGCCGGCGGATGTCTTTTTTTAATCGAGGTCGAATATGAACGAGCCTACTGCTATATCCATAGATCTGCTTTGCAAGTCTTTTGGCAGCATCAAAGCGGTAAACGAGCTATCGATGACGGTGCAACAGGGCGAGTTGTTCGGTTTAATCGGACCGGACGGCGCCGGTAAAACCACCACCATTCGAGTTCTCTGCGGCTTACAGGATGCCGATGGGGGGCAATGCCGGATATTGGGCCGGGAAGTGGCTACCGCCATAAAGGAGATACATACCTTTATCGGGTATATGCCGCAACGATTTTCCCTCTATCCCGATTTGACCGTTGCCGAAAATATGCAATTTTTTGCGAATCTTTACAATGTAAGCAAGACGGATCGTCGAAAACGCACGCAACGTCTGCTTGAATTTAGCCGTTTACACTCTTTTGCCGGACGAAAAGCAGAGGCGCTCTCCGGCGGCATGAAACAAAAACTGGCCTTGTCCTGCATGCTGATCCATACACCAAAAGTCTTGCTGCTGGATGAACCCACCTTCGGTGTCGATCCGGTATCCAGAAGAGAGTTTTGGGCTATTTTAAAGGAACTTCAAAAGGAAGGGGTAACAATCCTGGTTACGACCCCTTATATGGATGAGGCGGCAAAATGCGACCGGGTCGGTTTTATGCATCATGGCGAGCTGTTGTTGTTAAAGGAGCCCGACCGGATTCCGGCGGACTTTAACGGCGTGCTCATCGAACTTTATTGTCAAAACACGGTAAAGGCTGCGCGCCATCTGGCGGGACAGGATCATATTGATTCCGTGCAAATTTTTGGCGATAAAATTCATATCAGCGGAAAAAATGAAGAGAGGGTCAAAACAGGAATCGGAACGGTTTTGCAGCAGCAAGAAATTCAGATCGAGGAAATGAAAGCGATACCGGCTGGTCTCGATGATGTCTTTGTTCAATTGATTCATAATGATCGGAACTGATAATGGATTTCACATCCGTAACGGCAGACAATTTGACAAAGCGATTCGGCCGTTTCACCGCCGTGGATGGGGTGAGCTTTCAGGTTAAACAGGGCGAAATTTTTGGGTTTCTCGGTGCCAATGGTGCCGGAAAGACCACCACCATTCGTATGCTGTGCGGTTTGCTGATGCCCAGTACAGGCAATGCCTCGGTTGCCGGGTTTGATGTCTACACCCAAACAGCAGAAATCAAGGAAAATATTGGTTATATGTCGCAAAAATTCTCGCTTTATAATGATTTAACCGTCAGAGAGAATATCGAGTTCTTTGCCGGCATTTATGGCCTGGACAATAAGGCAACCAGCCGGGAGGTTACCAGGGCTGGCGACGCCTATGGTTTGGGGGATTATCTTGAGCGTCTCACCAGAGATATTCCCCTTGGTTGGAAACAACGACTGGCCCTGATTTGTGCGCTTATGCATCAGCCCCGAATCTTGTTCCTCGATGAACCCACCTCCGGTGTGGATCCGATTTCACGCCGGGAGTTTTGGGAAATGATTTATGATCTGGCACAATCGGGAACGACTGTTTTTGTCACCACCCATTTTATGGAAGAAGCGGAGTATTGTCATCGTTTGTCTATTATGTATCAGGGTGCGATTATCGCCCTGGGATCCCCGCAAGAACTCAAAGCCGATTATCAGCGACAAAGCATTGAAGAGGTTTTTATTCATCTGGTTGACCGCTAAACAAAATGCCTAACCCGGTAAAACAGGGGCGTTTGATGAAATCCAGAATTCTGGCTATACTGAAAAAAGAGTTTATTCATATCATTCGCGATTCGAAGAGTTTGGTGATTATTTTTTTAATGCCACTGGCAATGATTTTCTTGTTCGGTTATGCAATAACCTTTGAAATTGATGTCATCGAGCTCGGTTTGCTCGATTATGACCGATCTGCCGAATCGAGATATTTGCTGGAGAAATTTACCCGTTCGGGTTATTTCAGACTCGAACGCGTCTGTAAAGATCACGGCGATATTAAAAGGGCCATACTAAATCGAAATATCAACCTGGCACTCGTGATTCCTGAGAATTATTCACAAGCGCTGCAAGAGGGAGAAGCTGATATCCAGCTCATTGTAGATGGTAGCAACGCCAACAGTGCCATCATCGCTTCCAATTATGCAAAGTTCATCATTGCAGATTATCGAATATCGTTCATTCGCGAGGGGGCGGGACTCGTATCCGTGTCACCCAGAATCTACTACAATCCCAATCTGGAGAGCACGGTGTTTATCGTCCCCGGCCTCATCGCGGTGCTGCTGATGATGATATGCGCTATGCTGACCTCGATCACCATCGTTCGCGAAAAGGAGACCGGAACCCTGGAACAGATTTTGGTTTCTCCCGTTTCGCCGGGTGAAATTATCATCGGTAAAGTGACGCCTTATATTATTGTCGGATTTCTGGTGGCCATGGCGGTTCTCGTCTTCGGCAAGTTTGTTTTTGCCGTCCCTTTTCGGGGCAGCCCTATGCTCCTGGCCCTCTTGTCGGTGACCTACATATACGCCTCCCTCAGTCTCGGGGTATTTATTTCCACAAAAGCCAAAACACAACAGGTAGCACTCATGTTGTCCGTTCTAACCACCTTGTTGCCTTCTGTTTTGTTAAGTGGATTCATGTTCCCGATTGCTTCAATGCCGCCGTTTTTAAGATATTTAACCTATATCATACCGGCCAAATACTACCTGTTGATCATCCGGGGGATTATGCTCAAGGGCATCTCGTTTTATCAGCTTTATTTACCAACTTTAATTCTACTGTTGTTCGGCTCGATATTTTTAATCATCAGTATGAAGAGGTTTAACGTCAAGCTTGAAGGATAAATCGTGGGAAAGATTAGAACTATTATCAAAAAAGAGTTTATACAAATTCGTCGCGACAAGGCCATGATCGCTATCATTTTTGTTGTTCCGGTTATTCAACTCATTCTGTTGGGATATGTCATCTCCTCTGAGGTTAAAAATTTACAAACCGTCATATGTGATTTGGATAAATCTCCGGTCAGCCGCGAGCTCATCTCCAGGGTGAAAAATTCCAACTATTTTATCATAACAGGATATGACGATCGCTATTCCCGGCTCGAAGAGCACCTGGATAGCGGCAGAGCCCACGTTGTGGTTGTTGTTCCCAACCACTTTGGCCGGGATATCAG
>CAZMUU010000131.1:0-9177 GCA_964569215.1 uncultured Cytophagia bacterium | reverse complement strand
GGTGTGAGTTCACCGGCCTCAAAATACTTTTCCAGTAACTCGTCATCGCTCTCCGCAATTTGTTCGATCAACTCCTTGCGCATTTCTTTCGCCTTGTCAGCGACGTCAGCAGGAATCTCCTCAGCCGAATATTTTCCCGATCCGTCTTTGCTGAAGGAAATTTTCTTCATCCGCAGAAGATCGACCACACTGTCAAACGCCTCCCCCTCATGGAGTGGAAACTGAACGGCGATAACTTCGTTCCCATATGCTGTCTTTGCCTGCTGAACAGCTTTATCAAAATTTGCATGCTCCTTGTCCTGGCGGTTTACAAAGAAAACCCGTGGACATTCGTATTGATTTAAAATTTCCCAGGCACTTTGCGTACCCACCTCAACACCGGCGACAGCGTTGAGCAAAAGTACGCCCATATCTGCAACCCGTAAACCGGAGATGACCTCGCCGACAAAATCCTGATAGCCCGGCAGATCAAGAATGTTGAATTTTTTCTTTTTCCATTCATAGTGCATCAAAGTCGCACTGATGGATATTTTCCGGTCAATTTCATCTTTACGGTAATCGGATGTGGTGGTTCCATCATCTATCGTGCCCATACGGTTGCTCGCACCGGCTGAAAACAACATGCCTTCAGCTAATGTGGTCTTTCCTACCGACTGGTGTGATACCAGAGCAATGTTACGAATATCTGTCACAGCATATTCTTTCACAACAATCCTCCTAACTGTTTTGCGCAAATTACGCTTTTATAGGTTATTTATTACGTCTATCCTGTAAAATTGCCGTTTCTGCAATAGAGCGCAAAAGCCGCTTCAATTTTCGGCCTGTTTTGGTTTTTGGAATGGAAGAAACAAATTCAATATGTTTCGGAACCATATATGCAGGCAAAGCGTCGCACAGATTCAGCAGTTCCTCTTTGCTCACCTGCTGGCCGGGTTTCAGAACGACATATGCCTTTAATTCAGACCCCATGGTCGAGTTGATGACCCCGACAACAGCAACATCTCTGACTCCTATATGCCGGTAAAAGCAGGCTTCGACTTCAGATGGATATACCGAAAACCCCCCGCGTGAAATAATTTCTTCCTGCCGCTCTTTAATATATAAATTATATTCCATATCCAGAAATCCGATATCTCCGCTAAACACCCATCCATCCTTTAAATAGAGCCCGCTTTCTTTGGGAAGATTATGATAACCACGCATCGTGCTCGGACTTTTCACCCAGATTTCGCCGATCTTGTTGGGAGGAAGCTGATTGCCCTTTTCGTCGCGGATCTGAAGCTCGATACCGATAATGGGCGGGCCGACAGAACCCGGCTTTGGCTCATCGCCATAGCGTTGCAGGGACACAAAGGGCCCGGCTTCGGTAAATCCATATGCAGGCAAAACGCTTGTATTGAATTTTTGCTCAAACCGTTGGGTCTCTTCTTCCGGCAACGTTGCGCCATAGCACAAAGAAAACTTAAAACTGTCTGTTTTTGCCACCGTCTCCTTTAAGAGTTCCTGAAAAATCAGAGGTACAGCGACCATAACCGTGGGAGAGTGGGTCTGCAGGGTTTGGGAGAGTGCCACGATCGTATACCGGGAAAGCAAAACCAAAGTGCCACCGCTGAAAAACGTCGCATTCATGGAAAAGGTCTGTGCAACCGGATGAAACAGGGGTAAAATACCCAGAGAAATATCTCTGTCCGTAATATTGAGCATCTCCTTGCAGAGCAGCGCATTTGACACGAGCGCGATATGCTCCATTTCCGCACCATGGGGTTGGCCGGATATACCGGCTGTATACAAAATCGCCGCCAGTTCATTCTCTTTTGCCGCTTCAAAATATTCAATAGGCTCGTTTTCCTGCATTAACTGCGTTAAGGATCGGCTGTCTTGAGGTATGTCGCTACCGAGGAAAATCAGTTCAAGAGGAGTGTTGAGCCGTTCTTTTGCGTTCAGCACGGCATCAACAAAACCGGACCAGGCAATAATCGCCTTTGCATTACAATCATTTAGGAAATAGTCCAGGTCAGTGGAAGAGAGAAAATTAAGAGGCACAACCACCGCACCGATTTCGAGGATGGCATAATAACTAATGGGAAAATGGGGCAAATTGGGCAGCATAACGGCCACACGATCTCCCTTTTCC
Source organism: uncultured Cytophagia bacterium (assembly GCA_964569215.1). Classification (GTDB taxonomy): domain Bacteria; phylum Zhuqueibacterota; class Zhuqueibacteria; order Residuimicrobiales; family Oceaniaggregativiventaceae; genus Oceaniaggregativivens_A. The sequence continues at coordinate 7,043 of CAZMUU010000131.1, read as the reverse complement.
ACGCCTAAATTTTGTAAAGCCCGGGCCAGCCGCTTTACAGCCTCACCAAGGCGTTCATAGCTTATGCGTGTATCTCCGAATATTAGAGCGGTTTTATCTGAATATTTATTTATAGATTGATTAAAATGTGATACCAGTGTCGGCACATCATATCCGTTTTGATTTGTTTAGATCAACTTTTTATTTTTTTTATTATATATAATTCCTATATTATACTCTTCACCCCTGAAAAACAAACTGGATATAAACTTGTTAAAATAGGCTTGTAGATCGAAAATGTCAAGAGATTTTTCGGCTATCACCGGGAGTCATTTTTAAAAAGCCGGCTTATAGCGGCTCTGTGCCCCGGAGAGGGCTATTCATGACTTTTTTTTCTTGGAAGTTACGCTATTTTGAACGCCAAAAATACCTTGACAAACAAATCAAGATATTGTATGTTTTGATACACTTTATTACCGGAACCTGGAGTTGAGCATGAGCGAAAAATTGCTTTTCGAGTATACCAGTGAAAAAGGCGACGATTTTTACCTGCCGCCGCCTGATGTCCCTGAGCAAAAACCGGCAGAACTCATTCCGGCGGCCTGGCTGCGACAAGATAAACCCCGTATTCCGGATATCGCCGAACCTCATGTTGTGCGGCACTTTGTCAACCTCTCAACCCAAAATCACCATGTCGATAAAGCATTTTATCCACTCGGGTCATGCACGATGAAATACAATCCCAAAATCAATGAAAACACCTCTGCGTTGCCCGGATACAGCTGCCTGCACCCGCTTCAATCCCTTGATACCGTCCAGGGTGCGCTGCAGCTTGTGCATGAAATCTCTTCCTATCTCGCTGAAATAGCAGGATTTTCAGCCGTAACCCTGCAACCGGCAGCCGGAGCACATGGCGAGCTGACCGGTTTGATGCTGGTTCGAGCCTTTCACGAATCAAAAGGGCATCCCCGCAAGACGGTTTTGATACCCGACTCTGCTCATGGAACCAATCCGGCCAGCGTCATCATCTCGGGTTATGAAAGCGTCACTCTGAAATCCAATGATAAAGGGTTACTCGACCTGAAAGAGCTCGAGGAAGCTCTGAACCCCGAGGTGGCGGCATTGATGCTGACAAATCCCAATACGTTAGGGATATTCGAAACCCAGGTTAAGGAGATTTGTAAGCTCTGTCACAACGCCGGTGCTCTGGTTTACATGGACGGAGCAAACATGAATGCCCTGCTCGGCTTGATTCGACCAGCAGAACTGGGAATCGATGTCATGCATTTCAATCTGCATAAAACCTTTTCCACGCCGCATGGTGGAGGCGGTCCGGGCTCCGGCCCTGTCGGTGTTGTCGAAAAACTCGTTGATTTTCTACCCACACCCTGCGTCACCAAAACGGCTTCCGGATATACTCTGGACTGCGATCGTCCGCAAAGTATCGGTAAAGTCAGTACGTTTTATGGTAACTTTGCAATTATTGTCAGAGCATATACTTATATCCGCATGCTCGGTGCAGAGGGTTTAAAAAAGGCAAGTCAAAATGCCATCCTCAATGCAAATTATCTTTTGTCAAAGTTGTCGGATAAATTCGATCAGCCATATGATATGACCCCTATGCATGAATTTGTTTTGGCGGGAACCCGGCAAAAACAACAGGGTGTAAAAACACTGGATATTGCGAAACGCTTGCTCGACTTTGGGGTACATGCGCCGACAGTATATTTTCCGCTTATCGTTCCTGAAGCGCTCATGATCGAACCGACGGAAACCGAAAGCAAGGAAACTCTGGACGCCTACGCAGATTACCTTTTACAGATTGCTCGTGAAGCTGAGGAGAATCCGGAAAAAGTTAAACAAGCACCAACGAAAACACCTCTAAAACGCCTTGATGAAGCACAGGCAGCAAAAGAGCTGAATATCAGATATAATTTTAAAGGTGCAAAATAGACCTCTATGTTGAATGGCCTAGATATAGATAGAAAAGCAAAAATACTCGTCGTCGATGATATTCCGGTGAACGTACAACTACTGGAGACACACCTGATCTCCGCCGGATACAATACTATGGTTGCAAATAATGGTGAAGAAGCTCTGGGAAAAGTCAAGCAGGATGAACCGGACCTTATTCTTCTCGATGTAATGATGCCGAAAATGGATGGCTTTGAAACCTGTAGAAAGCTGAAAAATTCAAAGGAAACCAGACATATACCGGTGATCATGGTTACGGCTTTGAATGAAATCGACGACAAAATCAAGGGCATAGAATCCGGGGCCGATGAGTTTATTACAAAGCCGTTTAACAAGATGGAATTGCTCGCCCGGGTAAAATCGCTTTTACGCATCAAATTTCTTTATGATGAGCTGCAGGATAAAGTAAAACAACTCGAACAGGCAAAGGAGCGCTTGCGGGAGTTGGCGGTTACAGACGGTTTAACACAGTTGCACAATTACCGCTATTTTAAAGAATATATCACCAGGGAACTTCGGCGCGCGCAACGCCACAAGAATGATGTTTCTCTGATCATGCTGGATATCGATTTTTTTAAACATTATAATGATACACACGGTCACCTGGCCGGAGATCAGGTGTTGCGAACCATTGCTTCGCTGATGAAGAAAAATATTCGCGATATTGATTTTGCCGCCCGCTATGGCGGGGAAGAATTCACCATCGTTCTGTCTCAAACCGATAAACCCGGTGCAAGAATAGTTGCTGAAAAAATCCGCAAGCTCGTTGAAGAGCATCCCTTTGAATTCCAGGAAAAGCAACCCAATGGTAATTTAACCATCAGTATGGGCGTCGCCACTTTTCCCCTGGACGGAAAAACAGCGGATGAATTGATCCACAGTGCAGACAGAAGATTATACCAGGCAAAAGCACAAGGAAGGAATAAAGTCATCAATGAAGATTAGTGGATATATTACAGAAAAAATACGCAAACATATCAGAAACAAATTGTTCGTCAAGCTGCTCAGTTTGACCTTCACTACAATGATCATACCGGTTATTTTTCTCGGTATTTGGTGGTTTTCCAAAAATCCGAATGTAAAAATTTTGTTTTTCCCGGACATTTTTCTCTTTCTCGTTTTGGCCCTCTGTCTGGCATTTGTGGTGAGCTATTACCTCTCCCGCGTCATCACGACACCGATTTCGATCATGACAAAAAGCGCCATTGAGATCGGCAGGGGAAATTTCTCTCATCAAATCAAAATCTATTCAGATGACGAACTGGGGCGTCTGGCGCGCCTGTTTAATTACATGACGACGGAACTACGCCGCCTCAACAATATGAATCTGGCACAGATCATTGCTGAACGCAATAAAACGCAAACCATTATTCGTAATATTGCCGATGGCGTCATCGTGACAGATCCGAAATCGAGAATTCTCATTTTGAATTCCTGCGCCGAAAACTGGTTTGAAATCAATGAAAAACAGGTCTATAGCAAACCGCTTTCGCAGATCATCAAAGAACCCAAACTTTTACAACTCACCGCAGAGGCGACAAGCAGAAAACACTCAATCCTGCCCTCCATCGAAATCTCCATCAAACCCGAAAACGACTGGCGGGAAAAAACACTGCAGGCACGAGCCGCCCGGGTTCAGCAGGAAGACGGTGAATTGATCGGTATCGTTACCATTCTCCGCGACATTACGCAGCAAAAAGAGATCGACAAAATGAAAACGGAACTCGTTTCCATGGTCGCTCATGAACTGAGATCACCCCTGACCAGCATATCAGGATTCAGCGAACTGTTACTGGACAAAGATATTCCCCGCGACCAGGCTGAAGAGTATGCCAATATCATCCTGAAGGAATCCAATCGCCTGAGTGAGCTTATCAACAAATTTCTCGATATCTCGCGTATCGAATCGGGTCGCATTCAACCGCAAAAATCCGATCTGGATATGGGCGAAATTGTCCAGATGGTGGTCGGCAGCAATTCCTATCTCGCCAACAAAAAAAATATGCAGGTCGAAGTTCATATCCCGCCAGAACCGTGCAGAGTATGGGCGGATAGCGGTATGATGGAACAGGTCATATTAAACCTCTTTTCAAACGCGGTCAAGTACAGTCCGGAAAACACCCGCATTGATATCATCGTCACCCCTTCAGAAGATCAAATTGCCGTAAAGATAAAAGACCAGGGATACGGCATCCCCCAGCATGCTGTTAAAAAAATATTCGAAAAATTCTACCGTGTCAGCAGCAGCAATGATCCGCAACGCACGGCAAAAGGCTCGGGGCTTGGGCTGGCTCTGGTAAAACAAATTGTTGATATGCATAACGGACACATAGATATTGAGAGCGTTGTCGATAAAGGGTCTGTGTTCACTATTTATCTGCCTGAAATCCGTTCCAGCGAGCGGCGAAAAATGACCCAAAAAGAACAATCACACGATATTATTCAATAAAAACCGGCAACAGAGGTTAACAAAAGGAATCGAGTCTATGTCAAGCAAAGGAAAAATTTTATTTATCGACGATAATCTGGATATGTTGCTCATCGGTAAGCGAATTTTTACCAGAGCCGGCTATGAATTCACCTCTGCCAGGACCATGCAGGAAGGATGGGATAAAATAAAACTCGAAAAACCGGATATTATTATTCTGGATTACATCCTGCCGGACGGAACCGGTACCGATTTCATGAAAACGCTACACCAGGATAAGGAATACCAGGACATGCAAAACATTCCGGTCGTGGTTCTGACAGCCAGAGCCGATGCCGTTGAAGATATCGAAACCTGTTATGCCCTCGGATTACGCGCCTTTTTATACAAACCATTCGGACATCGGGAACTGGTCAATGTCATCGACAATATAGTACTGCAAAAAGCCTATACAAAACAACCGACTCCAAAAGCCGGTTCAAATGGACATGATTCCGAATGGCTGGAAGATGTTTCTATGGCCTCCAGAACAATTTTTACGCTGTCAAAAGAACTCCAATACACGAAAAATCAAAACCTGTCTGATGAACAGCAAATGCTTCTACAAGCCATCTTTACCAGTAGCAAAAGACTGGCCAACCTGGTGCAAAAAGATTGAACTTTATCCTGCCACTAATGCGACGGATATTTTTCAATCACATAATTATTGTTTCTGATCTATACTCCGTTTGTTCACTTTTCAGGCACCCCGGTCTGCGCTTGAAAAAACATACATTCTTTTTAACCATTGGCATATTATGATAACCTCCGGAAAAACAAACCTTCTTATACTTTGTATCACACTTGTCCTTCATGTTGGCTGCCAGGAAAAAGAAGAGGGACATACTTCTCGAACCCAAAAACCCAACATTCTGATTATCCAGGTGAACGATCTCGGTTATGAAGAGATCGCTTTTTACCATAAGAATGGCATTGCCTTCAATAACCTGGACCGGCTCGGGCGGGAATCCGTACGCTTTCAACGATTTTACGTTGCCGCCCTCGGCGCCCCGACTCAGGCCTCATTGCTTACCGGTAGACACTATTTGCGCACCGGCGTTTCGCATAACTATGGCGGTAGAAATTTTCTCAGCTTGCAGGAAAAAACCATTGCCAAATTCTTCAAAGAATCCGGCTACACCACAGGCATGTGGGGATTGTGGCAACTCGGAGACTCACCCGGGTATTACCCCTGGCACAGAGGATTTGATAACGCATTTATCACCAGGCAAAAATTCAACGACAAAGGTACTCATTATAATGGTGAAAGCATTAACAAAAACAGCGCGACTGACGAGGTCATTACCGACTATGCCCTTCGCTTTATAGAAAATGCGTCAAACCGGCCCTTTTTTGCCTATATCGCCTATGTAAATGCTCCCGACATCCCGGAAAACAGATTGCTTGATATCACCCGGGAAAAAGATATTCCCAAATCCGTTGCAAAACGATATGCCGCCATCGAAAATTGCGATACTCAGATTGGACGCCTGCTTTCAGCACTAAACCAATTGCAACTGGATGACAACACCATGGTCATTTTCATGAGCAATAATGATCCCACTAAAAACCGGCCATTGCTCCCTCGCCAAAACAGCAGGTCATCAGAGGGAAAACGCCTGAAAGACACAAAGGGAACTCTGGCGGAGAATGGCATTCGTTCACCGTTTTATATACGATATAAAAATATCTTTACATCGGGAAAAAACCAGGTGCTCGCAGATGTCTCGGATCTATTCCCAACCCTGTGCGACATTGCCGGCATTTCAATCGCAGAAAACAGCGTTCTGCTGGACGGTAAAACCCTGATACCCGTTTTAAAAAAAGAGTCGAACCGCCGGAACGACAAGTTGGTCTTTAATTACACTGAACCCAGCTGGCAATTTACACACGATTCGACACGGTTGCTGCAAACCTATAAACCGGTGCTGCAGAGCGATACATCCGCGCTTAAATTTTCCAAACAATCCCTCTCCATACACAATCAGGATTATAAACTCGTCCTCAATCCGCTAATCATTGACCATTCCATACCGCTTGTAAACGGATATGCGCTTTTTAACATCGCCGGCGACAGCGCCGAAACCACAAATCTGATCAACGACAAACCGGAAATCACGACATACCTGAAGAATGAATTGCGCCACTGGTTTGATGGGATTCTAAAAAGCCGAAACGCTTTTCAAATACCCCGTTTTCCCATCGGATATATCGGCAAAATACAAAACCCTTTTCCAGCCTGCGCTGCACGGCGTACCAGCGATGAGATAAAACGCACACCGTTTTTTCTCGGAAATTGGAACAATGAAAAAGATTTTGCGGAATTTTCCCTTGATATCCATACCCCAGGACGCTATAAAATTATTCTTAAACACCAATCGAAAAAAGCATCACAGGCGACAGTGGACATCACCCTGCAGAACCAAATAGTTAGCGGTCGCATTGCAAACCGCAATCGGGTTGAACTGCTCTATGTACAACTGCGCACCGGAGAGTCGACCCTGAAACTCAAAGTCTCCAATCTGCCGGATAAAAAAAACCCGGCATTCGACAAACTCGTTGCTATTGAGCTGATCCGAATGTAATACGGCCATAGACCAGATCCGTTTTCCCTGTCTCAGAG
>CAZMUU010000130.1:8819-9197 GCA_964569215.1 uncultured Cytophagia bacterium | reverse complement strand
ACTGCAACGGTCGTTGCATTTTTGCGCACCTATGGACTGGATACGGATTTTAAAATTAATGTCGAAAACAATCATGCCACCCTGGCCAATCATACCTTTGCACACGAACTCCAGGTTGCAGCTGATGCCGGTCTGTTGGGAAGCGTTGATGCGAACCAGGGTGATCCGCAAAATGGCTGGGATACCGATGAATTTCTTCACGATATCTATCAGGCGATCCGGGCGATGCTCGTTATTTTGCCATATGGGGGCCTTGGTAAGGGCGGGCTCAATTTTGATGCCAAGACTCGCAGAAATTCAACCGATCTCGAGGATATTTTTATCGGACATATTCAATCGATGGATACGTTCGCACGTGCACTTTTTATTGCAGAGCGA
>CAZMUU010000130.1:6653-8809 GCA_964569215.1 uncultured Cytophagia bacterium | reverse complement strand
TCCGATTATCTTAATCTGAAAAAAGAACGGTATAGCACCTTTGATCAGGGTCACGGTGCAGAATATGAAAAGAATAAACTTTCCCTGCAAAATCTGCGCGATATTGCCGCCGATCTCGGCGAGCCGGCACTGAAAAGCGGAAAACAAGAGCTCTATGAACGCTTAATAAACCAGTACCTCTAAACGCATATCGTTACCGCTACCAATGACGATAATTTTGAAAGGAGGGCTGTTATGAAAAAATTCATTCTATTCCTTCTTTTTCTTTCGCTGCTCGGCCATGCGACAGCACAGACAGACAGTACCCGGCAAACCGTTAAGATGGATGCACTGGTATACGCGGATTCCACCCAGGCAGCTGTTGCGGTCAGTTTTTTAAAAATTACCTATAAATTTGCCGGATATGGACTCTATATACCCGAAAATTATCCCGTGGTTCAGGAATTCTCTCTAGAAAATGGTCAAAATATCGACTTTACAAATGTATCCCGGGCTTTTCTGAAAGGCGTCAGAGTAAAATGGAAAAAATATGTCCAGCCGCAAAACCGGCATCTATATTCCAATATTGACGAACAGGGATACAGACATTGGAGTGATATCGAGGTAAATGTACGTTTGATTGATTGGGATGGAAATACAATCAAAAGCAGACTGGAACGACCGGAAAGTTCCGACCTCTTTCTGACCGGTAAGACTGATCAGGGAGAGTTTTCGCTGCAACTTGATCAGGAAAACAATAAAACGGTCATGATAAAGTTTAAACCCAGATTCGTGATGCGGTGTACCCAAAATGAAACACATATATTCCCCAATAAGAATTGGAAATTTTGTCCTATATGCGGTGCGCCTTTAAGACGGATCGGAATTCTGGATGATTAGAACGAGCATCGAACAATTTATCAGTGAATTTATCATTTGAATCATGGGAACGCCAAGGATACTCGAAAACGTTATTCTAATTGTTGCTATTTGTTCTACCGATGAGGATAGAATAGAGCTCGTCTGCCGTGAACTGCATGCCGGGTATGGCGACATTCAGTTTCGAAGCGATATTTTTTCCTTTGACCATACCGACTATTATGCAAAAGAAATGGGCAAGGAGCTTTTTAAGCGCTTTATTGCCTTTAAAAATTCGATCGATCCGACCGAAATCGTCGATATCAAGCTTTTTTGCAACCATCTGGAAGATCAATTTCGCCTGAAATCCAATCGCAGTGTTAACATTGATCCGGGATATATCGAAATACCCAAGCTCGTGTTGGCAACGACGAAAAATTTTAGCCACAGGATTTATCTCGGAAAAGGCATCTATGGTGATGTACAACTTTATTGGCGTGGAGGCGGATTTATGAGCAATCCATGGACTTATGCTGATTATAAACAGGATTTGGCAACAACTTTTTTCAGTCAGGTCAGAACCTATCTACTTGGAGGAGCCTAATAACATGTCTATTACCTATAAGGATGCCGGTGTCAATCTCAACTCTGCGGATCAATCCACCCAGCAAATCGCTGCTTTGGCAAAATCGACCTTTAACAAGAGCGTACTGCACGATGTCGGACTCTTTTCAGGCTTTTTTCAGCCGGATTTAACACCATATAAAGAACCTGTACTGGTTTCAAGTATCGATGGCGTCGGGACCAAGCTAAAAATTGCCTTTCTGATGAATAAACACGATACAGTCGGTCAGGATTTGGTCAATCACTGTGTGAATGATATCATGACATGTGGTGCAGATCCCCTCTTTTTTCTCGACTATATCGGCACACAAATGCTCGATCCCGATGTAGCCGTTGATATTGTGAAGGGAATGTCCAGGGCCTGTAAGGAAAATAACTGTGCCCTTATCGGCGGAGAAACCGCAGAGATGCCGGGTTTTTATTCTATGGGTGAATATGACCTTGCAGGCACCATTATCGGCATGGTGGATAAACCCAAAATTATTGATGGCTCTTCTATTGAAACAGGTGATTTGTTACTTGGCTTGCCGTCTAATGGGTTGCATACCAACGGATATTCTCTTGTTCGTAAAGTTCTACTTGAAATGAAAAATATCAATCTTCATTCTTATCAGGAAAAACTTAAAGCGAGCTGGGGAGATGTTTTGCTCAAGGTGCATAAAAGTTATAAAACCGCTATTGATGCTGTTAAACAT
>CAZMUU010000130.1:0-6643 GCA_964569215.1 uncultured Cytophagia bacterium | reverse complement strand
AATACATTTCAGGAATCAGCCATATCACCGGAGGCGGCCTTGAAGGCAATACCAATCGATTATTATCTGAAGCGTTCAAACTCGATGTGGATTGGGATTCATGGCCTGTTCCGCCTGAATTTTCTCTCGTTCAGCAATACGGTGATATAAGTGATGATGAAATGCGGCGTGTTTTTAACCTTGGAATCGGATTGGTTTTTGTCGTGAAATCGGATCATTTGGATGATATTAAGGCCATTCTAAAAAGCATTGATGAACCTTTTTATGAAATCGGAAAAGTTGTCGATTATGTTTAACAAAAAGATAAAAAAAATCACTGTACTGGGAGCGGGTAGCTGGGGAATTGCTCTGGCATTGCATTGTCACCGTATGGGTCATAAAGTTACCCTTTGGGAATTTGATGTTGAGGAGGCCGGCATTCTCAGTCAGGTCAGACGCCGTGAAGACAGATTACCCGGAATACGGATATCAGATGAAATTGAAATTACTCACGATTTGGGAATAGCCGTCGCTGAATGTGAATATATTATATTGGCCGTACCATCTCACGTTGCCCGTTCAGTACTTTCGGATTTGGCACAATTTTCTGTTCAGCAAAAGGTACTGATTAGCTGTATTAAAGGGATTGAAAACGATACGTTGATGCGGATTTCCGAGATTACTGCTGATGCTCTTTCAGCAAGTTTGGCCAATTTTGTCGTGCTATCCGGTCCAAGCCATGCTGAGGAGGTGAGTAAAGGAATTCCTACAGCTGTTGTGGTTGCTTCAAAGAACACGCAGATCGCTGAAAAAGTACAACAAGCGCTCACCAATAAAAGTTTCCGCTTTTATCGCAGCGATGATGTCGTCGGCGTAGAGCTCGGCGGTGCCCTGAAAAATGTTATTGCCATTGCTGCCGGCATCTGCGATGGCGCCGGTTTTGGTGATAATACGAAAGCTGCTTTGCAGCCCAGAGGATTGGCGGAAATTTCACGGCTGGGAACGCGATTGGGTGCAAACCCCCTTACCTTTGGCGGTTTGTCCGGCATGGGAGATTTGATTGTCACTTGTATGAGCCGTCACAGCCGAAACCGGTTCGTCGGTGAAGAAATCGGTAAAGGAAAGTCGCTCGACACGGTTTTAAAGGAGATGAAAATGGTGGCCGAGGGAGTAAAAACCTGTCAGGCTGCAGTAAAGTTGGCTAAAAAACATCATGTCGAAATGCCTATTAGTGAGCAGATTTACCAGGTGTTGTTTCATCGCAAATCTCCGAGAAAAGCTGTTGAAGCATTGATGTCGCGAGAGCTGAAACCAGAAGTCTGGTAGAATATATTCCGAAGCGGAAAAATCAGATCAGAGTTTAATCACAAATGGTGCATAGGGTCATTCCCGGTTTAAGCAAGCTCTTCGGGAGACAACAGCGATTATATACGGCGTCATTCAAAATGTCCTGTATTGTTGGCAAAATAAATGGAAAGGAACGATTAGATATGGCAGTAAAAACCACAATTCAAGAGGTCGGTAAATACCAAGACAAAGAGGTAACACTTTCCGGTTGGATATATAATAAAACGCATAAGGGAAAATTGCTCTTCCTCATGCTGAGAGATGGTACCGGCCTCATACAGGCTGTACTGTTCCGGCCGGAAATAGGAGAAGAGCTTTTTGACGAATTCACTCTCTTGCCGCAGGAAAGCGCAATTCAGGTAACGGGTAAAATCGTTGAAGACAAACGCGCCAAAGGTGGCTATGAGATGCAGGCCAAAAGCGTTGAGGTTGTACATGTTGCGGAAGAGTACCCCATCACCCCAAAAGAGCACGGTATTGAATTTCTGATGGATCATCGTCATTTGTGGTTGCGCTCCAGCAAGCAACACGCTATTATACGTATCAGGCATCAAATTATTCAGTCTTGTCGTCAGTTTTTTGACCAGAATGGTTTTACACTTGTAGATGCGCCCATTTTCACCCCGGCAGCATGCGAGGGAACCACGACTCTCTTTGAGACCGATTATTTTGATAGCAAAGCTTATCTGACCCAAAGCGGGCAGCTTTACATGGAAGCTGCGGCGATGGCTTTTGGCAAGGTGTACTGTTTTGGTCCCACCTTTCGCGCGGAAAAATCGAAAACACGGCGGCATCTGACCGAGTTTTGGATGATAGAGCCCGAGGTTGCCTTTTGTGACCTCGATCAGGATATGGACCTGGCTGAAGATATGGTTTCCTTTGTGGTTAAGAGTGTTTTGGAAAATCGCCATAATGAACTGGAAACTCTCGAACGGGATATCTCCAAACTGGAAGCGATCAAAAAGCCATTTCCCAGAATCAAGTATGATCAAGCTGTAGAGCTGATAAAAGAGAGCAACCCTGATTTCCAATACGGAGACGATTTTGGCGCCCCGGATGAAACGATAATCTCTGAACAATATGATCGTCCTGTTATGGTTACCCATTATCCCGCAGAAGTTAAAGCGTTTTATATGAAAAAGGATCCCAATGAGCCGGGTAAGGCCTTGTGCGTTGATATGCTGGCTCCGGAAGGCTATGGAGAAATTATAGGCGGTGGCCAAAGAGAAGATGATTTGAACATTCTCCTGCAAAAAATCAAAGAGCACCAGCTTCCGAAAGAAGCTTTTCGCTGGTACCTTGATTTACGCCGTTACGGTTCCGTTCCCCATGCTGGATTCGGCTTGGGAATCGAACGTACAGTAAGCTGGCTTTGCGGTATACACCATGTCCGGGAAGCCATTCCATTTCCGCGTACGCTTTTAAGACTCTATCCATAATTCATATTTAACGGAGGAATATGAAAACGCTACATATCATCGTCAAAGGACGCGTACAGGGCGTCGGTTATCGGCATTTCGCCCTGGTGCAGGCAAAACAACGAGGCCTTACCGGAACGGTCAAGAATCTATCCAATGGCAATGTAGAAATATATGCCACCGGAAAAGAAGAAACATTGAGGGATTACTTGAATACGATCAGGCAAGGGCCTGTATCTGCAGATGTTAGTGGTGTTGACAATGGCTGGCAGGAACCAACAAACACTCGTGATGATTTTAAAATTGTCTTTTGAAAGGAGTCGAATATGGATTTGTCCGAACGAATACGGAGCATACCCGATTTTCCCAAAAAAGGAATTGTATTTAAAGATATAACCACGCTGCTGGCTGACAGCGAGGCCTTTGCTTTAAGCGTTGACCAAATGAAGGCCCTGTTTGATCAATACAAGCCGGATGTTGTTATTGGAATAGAGTCGCGGGGTTTTATTTTTGCCGGCGTACTCGCGCACGCCTGGAAAGTGGGAATGGTACCTGTTAGAAAGCCTGGTAAACTACCCTATAAAACCGTAAGCGAAACCTATTCCCTGGAATATGGTGAGGATTCCCTGGAAATACATATTGATGCCTTAAAAGCAGGACAGCGTGTCCTCATTGTTGATGATTTGCTGGCGACCGGCGGTACGGCCCGTGCCACTGCCAATCTGGTGGAAAAATTAAATGCCGAGGTCATCGGATTTTGTTTCCTCATCGAGTTGGAATTTCTCAAAGGCAGGGAACTCATCAGTGATTATCGTATCGAGTCACTGATACAGGTTCCGATGTAGGACCATGAATTCAGATATGTAAAAAAGTTGCTCTGCAATTCATATGGCTTGCATTTTTAATTTATTATACATATAATTAACTAATTAAATATAGTGTCTTAGCACCAGAGATGGTTCAATACCTTGAAATGAATCATCCCGAGTATGCCTCCGAATGGATGAGAATTAATCATGCGAAGACCTAGGAGGTTGGATGTATCGCATTCTCGTCATGAATCCAGGGTCAACCTCAACTAAAGTCGCTCTTTTTCAAAATGAAGACTGCATTTTTTCAGAATCCCTTCCGCATTCTGCAAACACGCTGGCGAAATTCGCTTCAATGGTGGATCAATTCGAATTTCGTCTTGAATCCATTCGATCGATTTTGCAACAAAAGCAAGTTGCTCTAGAGACTATAGACGCCTTTGTCGGCCGGGGTGGCTTGCTCAAACCGATAGCCAGCGGGACTTGGGTGATCGATGAAAAGATGCTTTATGATTTGCGCCTGGCAAAATACGGCGAACATGCTTCCAATTTGGGAGCGATCCTTGCTTTTGAGTTGGCAAAATCAGATCAAAAACCATCATATATCGTCGATCCGGTGGTCGTCAATGAATTGTGCAACCTGGCCCGCTATTCCGGTCATCCCTTGTTACCACGAAAGAGTATCTTTCATGCCCTGAATCAAAAAGCTGTTGCCCGTAAGGTGGCGACTCTCCTGAACAAGCCCTACGAACAGCTTAATCTGATCGTTGCCCATATGGGCGGAGGTATTTCGGTTGCTTCACATCAACAAGGCAGTGTTGTTGATGTGAACAATGCATTGGATGGCGAGGGACCGTTTTCTCCGGAGCGGTCGGGTACGTTGCCGGTCGGTGATTTGGTCAGAATATGTTTTTCATCAAAATATGATGAACCGACCATTAAAAAAATGATTAAAGGCAGGGGAGGCCTGGTCGCTTATCTAAACAGCAATGATGTGCGCACCATTCAGGCTGATATCGACAACGGCAATGAACAAGCAAGGGAGATCCACGATGCAATGGCTTATCAGGTTTCCAAGGAGATAGCTTCCCATGCCGCCGTTCTCAAGGGTAGCATAGATGCTATTGCACTTTGTGGTGGACTGGCGTTCAACCATAGCTTTATCGAATGGATTAAAGACCGCATTTCCTTTCTCGCTCCCGTACATGTCTTTGCGGGCGAAGAAGAAATGCAGGCACTTGCGCTTGGTGCCTTGCGCGTACTGAAAAATGAAGAAGCAGCCAAACGATATAACGGGTGAATCGCAGCATGAAAACGCAATCATTTGACCAGGTTCTCAAATGCGTTAAAGGAGAATTGAACAAAACCATAGCCGTAGCCATGGCGGAGGAAGAAGAGGTTCTGGCTGCTGTCAGTATGGCTTATCGCGAAGGACTTGCAGATGCGGTATTGGTAGGAGATGAAAAAACGATTCGTAACATCAGCGCAGAACACGATATCGATATTTCTGCTTTTGATATCGTACAGGCCGATGGGGAACAACAGGCGGTGGTTCGTGCCGTACAGCTGGTCAGAGGCCATTTGGCCGATGTTTTGATGAAAGGTAAATGTTCGACTGCCACACTTCTCAAAGCGGTTTTGGATAAGGAACATGGCCTCCGGTCCGGTAAGTTGCTTTGTCACCTGGCAGCTTTTCAGGTCGACGCTTATCACAAATTGTTGTTCATGTCGGATGCTGCCATGAATATACGCCCCGATCTGCTGACAAAAGTGTCGATCGTGGAGAATACCATTCATGCAACACAAGCGCTGGGTATTGAAAAGCCGAAGATAGCTTTGCTCGCTGCTATTGAAAAAGTAAATCCCGCTGCCATGGTCTGTACGGAAGACGCGGCGGTCATATGCAAAATGCAGGAGCGTGGGCAGATAAAGGGCGCGATTATAGACGGTCCTTTGGCAATGGATAATGCCATCAGCCCCAAATCCTGCGAGATAAAAGGTATTACCACAGCCGTAGGCGGAGATGCTGATATTTTAATTATGCCTGATATCGAATCGGCGAATATTTTTTATAAAACCATGGCATACCTGGGTTGTGCCAAAACAGCGGGCATTATTATAGGTGCCAAGGTACCGATAATTTTGACCTCCCGGGCCGATAGTGATGAAACAAAATTTTATTCACTGGCCCTCGGGATGGCGACGAGCCAGAGAAGATAATCTTCTGTTAATTGGTTTTCTTAATTTTAGGCGGAATTGTATTATGAAAAAAGGTATTTTGTTTATTTTATTGATCTCATTTAGCCAAATATTTCCGCAACAGCAGAGCTGGATCGATGGAGACCCCGCTTTTACAAATACCTATGCCCTGGACCCCGGGCTAAAAATTAATGAGGTCATTACGCTTGCACCCCAAGCCGGTATATCCGGGGAAAATGAACTTTTAAATTATAAACTGTTCGGCCTTGACTGGACCTGGCCCGGTCTTAAAACCCCTATTTCCTCTGCTGAGGATATCGATTACCGGCAGGTCGGAGATAAAGGACTCTATCTGGTCACCGATGCCTCTGCAAATGTGGTTATGGAATTCAATCCGGAAACCGAAGAAACCGTATGGTCTTTTGGCAGCAAAAATGTGGGCGACCGGGATTATCTGAAAGGCCCGGTTGATGCTGCTCTCTTCAAGGAAGGCGATTTATTTAAAGTTTTAGTTGCCGACGAAGCAAGACACAGAGTGCTCAAAATCGACAAAGAATCCCGCGCAGTGGACTGGTTTTATGGAGATCCCAATGGTCAGGAAGGCAATCAGCGGGAGCAGCTCAACAGTCCCAATGACGCCGTTCTGGTCCCCGGGTCAAGTACTTATCTCATTGCCGATAAGGGTAATAATCGGGTCATTATTGTTGATGAAGAGAGCAAAGATATTATCTGGCAGCTCTCTTCGGATACGCTGCAGTCACCTGTGGATGTTGAATATGTAACCTCAACGGATGAAATCTTGATTACAGACCAGGGAAATCAAATAATAATACTTTTCAATCGCATCACCAAAGACATCACCTGGAAGTTCGGTACAAAAGTCATTTCATG
>CAZMUU010000129.1:0-9232 GCA_964569215.1 uncultured Cytophagia bacterium | reverse complement strand
CCCCTTATGCTCCCCGACAATGTTGTCATTCTGATCCAGGATGGGACCGGGATTGGGCGGATCCTGTTTTCCGCTCGGATGTTGCCGGATAAAGGCTTTATAATCATCGTTTTCTACAAAACAGATATCCTGACTCTCGTCCGGTTTTGTGATAAAGAGGTTGTATTTGTCGGCAAGCTCCCGGACCTTGACTTTTTCCAGCGTACCCAGGGGAAAGAGCGTTTTCGCAAGCCGCGATTGATCCAGGCGCCACAAGGCATAGCTTTGATCTTTTTGACGATCGATTCCCTTTAACAGATGGAAGCGTTTGCTGCGGCCATCATAGACGATACGGGCGTAATGTCCGGTGGCAAAATGGCCGGCTCCCAGGTTAAGCGCATAGTCAAAAAGGACACCCCATTTTATGGTTTTATTGCACAAAACACACGGATTCGGCGTCCGGCCTGCCAGATATTCTTCAATGAAATTGTCGATGACGCACCGAGCAAAGTCACTCCTTAAATCGAGAAGATGGTGTTTTATTCCCAGTTCTCTGCACACGCGTTCAGCATTATCGCTGCAATCATGCGTTTGTTGCATGGTGATACCAAAAACGTCCCAGCCCTGTTCCTTTAACAAGAGTGCTGCCACAGAACTGTCCAGGCCTCCACTCATGGCGACAGCAACAACGTTGTTATTATTTTTTTTTGCCATTATACCGGGATATTATAATTTTCGTTTAAGTGAAAAGCTAAACGTCGATCCTTCTCCGACTTTACTTCTGACATAGACCCTGGAGCCATGCGCTTCAACGATATGTTTGACAATCGCCAGTCCCAGCCCGGTACCGCCGACGGCCCGGGAGCGCTCTTTATCGACACGATAGAATCGTTCAAAAATCCGGGGTATATGCTCCTCGGCAATTCCTCTTCCCGTATCGCTGATATAGATTTCAACGGTTTCATTGTATAGATGATAGCCGACCGTAACGCGGCCGCCGGGATTGTTGTATTTGATTGCATTTTCAACAAGGTTTATTATCACCTGTCCAACTCTTTCCTGATCTCCCAGGGCAATCACCGAATTGACCTGATCTTTTTTTTCAAACAAGAGGGTTACATCATTCTGTGTTGCGGTAGATTGAAGCTCTTCAATTTGCGCCTGTAAGCATTTTACCACATCAAAGGGATAGGAATTCAATTTCATTTCACCCGACTCGATTCGGGAAATATCGATCAAATCCCGCAATAAATTGTTGAGGCGGACGGTTTGGCTATGCGCTTTGGAGATAAAGGAAGAAAAGGTTTGAGAATCGCAATTCGGATTATCCTGTAATGTCTCGAGAATGCCCTGTACTGTAAAGATAGGGGTGCGCAATTCATGCGATGTATTGCCCAAAAACTGACTGCGCATTTTTTCCAGTTTTCTCATTTGGATGAGGTCGTGCCGGAGTTTACTGAGCATCTCATTCAGAACATCCGCCAATTCGCCCACTTCATCGTGGGATATTTTTTCAAAGTAGGCATCGAGATTGCCTTTTTTAACCGATTCAGCAGACTTGGAGAGTCGGAGGATCGGACGCGTAAAGCGGGTTGCCGCCAGGTAGGTAATTAACCCGATCAACAACAAGGCGATACCGCCGCCGGCAAAAATTTTCCATTGTACATTGCCCAACACTTTTTCAATTTCCACCAAAGGAATGGCAAAGCGCACAAATCCTATATTGTCGATTTTGATTTTTTCGGCAGCATAAAACAAAGGCATATTTACGGTTGCGCTCAGCCGCGTGTCCGCTCCAAGCTTTTGTTCCAGGGCGGCCTGGATTTCCGGCCGGTAAAAATGATTTTCCAAAAAGCGGAGAGAATCCCGCGGAACCTCCGAGTCGAATAGGACCCATCCAGAGGAATCGATCAGGGTAAGGCGTAAATCGGAAGCTTGTGCATATCCCTTTAAAAAATTGTAGTTAAGACTATCGGAAACACGATTGTTTTCGGTTTGGGAAAGGATATATTCTACCGCGTGGATATGCTTGGTCAATTCATCCAGAACCCGGCTTTTATAATATCGTTGCAGATTATAGGTTGAGATGATATTGGCAAAAACAGTAACGATGATCAACAGGGATAATTGAATGAGGATAAATTTATTGCGAATGGAGATTTTCATCTTTTATGATTCAGCCTTAAAGCGATAACCGACCCCCTTGATCGTTTCAATCAACTTCATATATTGCGGCCCTAATTTTTCCCGAATTTTACGAATATGGACGTCAATGGTTCGGTCGATCACGATAACTTCATCGCCCCAAACATGATTCAATAACGTCTCCCGGGTAACCACCCGGCCGGGCCGGCGCGCCAAAAAGGTTAATATTTCAAACTCTTTTTTGGTCAGACTTATCTGTTCCCCTTCCCTGGTGACGGAATAGCTGAGAGGATCAACAACGAGAGCTCCGTGAACGATTTTCTCTTCTTCTTTAACGATGGATTGTACGGATTTCCGCAATACATTCTTAACCCTGGCGATAAGCTTTCGAATGCTGATCGGTTTTACGATATAATCATCCGCACCCAACTCAAGACCAACGATCTCGTCGATTTCGCTGTCCTTGGCGGTTAGAAAAATAACCGGAATGGTTTGACTTTTTGCATCCTGCCTGAGTTCACGAATAACCTGATATCCGTCTTTTCCCGGCAACATGATATCGAGAATAATCAGATCGGGTTTATACCGGCTGGCGATTTCAAGCGCTTTTTCGCCGTCCAAAGCCGTGCTGGTTTTGTACCCCTCCGCTTCGAGGTTGAACTGAAGCAGATCTATGATATCCTTTTCATCGTCAACGATGAGTATATGTTTTGCCATCACTCTGATCAAAATTGTTCAACTTTAATTTGTGATCAAAAGTAAGGCCTTTTTCTATTTTAAACAAGAGATTTTTACCCACCTCAAAAGGGCACAAATAACAACAACAGAAAAACAAAAGGTTACGGGCACCCGTAAATGCTCTTAACAATTTTTTAACATTCGCTTTATGATTTTCTAATCTTGACACTCTATATTGGGCTCAAACAATTGGGTGGTGGAAACTAACTTGAGAGGTAATCAACCATGAAAGGCCAATCACTAATCTTCAAAGTCAGTTTTATTCTTTTATTAATTACTGCTGGTTTGCTTTTATCACAGGACAGGGGCATGATCACCGGCAAGGTGGTCGATGCCGAAACCGGCGATGCCCTTCCCGGTGTTAATGTTGTTGTAGAAGGAACAAACAGGGGAGCGGCAACCGATCTCGAAGGTGTTTATCGGATTGCAACCATGCCGCCGGGAAGATACAATCTGGTTGCAACTTATATCGGTTATTCGCAGCTAAAAATCGAAGACGTTCAGGTTTCTCCCGGAAAGGTTGAAAAGATCGACTTTTCCATGAGTATGGAGGTCCTCGAAGGCAAGGAAATCGTCGTTACGGCGGAAGCGCTGGAAAACACTGAAGCCGCTCTGCTCAAGGAGCGTCAAAAATCGAGTTCCATAAGCGATGCCATCAGCGCGGAAGCCATTTCCCGCTCCGGCAGCGGTGATGCCGCGGATGCGATGAAACAGGTTACCGGTGCCTCCGTGGTTGGCGGCAAATATGTTTACATTCGCGGACTGGGTGAACGTTACTCGAGCACCCATCTCAATGGTGCAGAGTTACCCTCTGCCGATCCGGATAAAAAAGCATTTCAAATGGACTTGTTTCCCGCCAACCTGCTCGACAATATTGTTACCGTGAAAACATTTACCCCCGACAAACCGGGTAATTTTTCCGGCGGCGTTGTCGATATCGGCACCAAAACCTTTCCGGAATACTTTACCCTGTCCTTTTCCGCATCTGCTTCATACAATTCCCAGGCAACGCTAAACAATGGTTTTCTCGGTTACAAACGCGGTAAAACCGACTGGCTTGCACTGGATGACGGTATTCGGGATATCCCCGGCGTACTGAACGATCCCAAAACGGAGATTCCCAATTCAACGCTGGCTCGCCTCAAAGCCAATCGCGGTGAGACGGAAATGGCCAATTTTCTCGATTCCGCCTCAAAGTCGTTTAATAATATTATGGCGCCGGTGGCGGAAACCGGCCCGGTGAATCAGTCCTATAATTTTTCTGTCGGCAATCAAATCTCTTTTCTCAATCGTCCGCTGGGATATCTAGCCGGCCTGAGCTATAAGCGCGGCGCGTCGTTTTATGAAAATGGCGTTACCGGTCGTTACACTCTTGGCGATGAAAAAGCAGAAGAGCTGAACCCTCAACTGTTGCTCAATGATTCGGAAGGAAAGATAGAAACCAATATCGGGGGTCTGTTTAATGTGGGATACAAGTTTACCCCCAATCACAAACTGGTTTTTAACGCGGTTTACTCCCGCAACGGCGAAAGCAAAGCACGGTATCAAATGGGTTCCTGGCCGAAAGAATTTACCGTCAACGATTCGACCAACTTTTTTGAAAATCGCGTTTTAAAATACACTGAAAGAGAGTTATTTTCCGCCCAGTTTCGCGGTGAACATCTCATCAAACCCTTGTTTAACACCAAACTGGGATGGTCTGCTTCCAGCAGCAGAAACACGCAGGATGAACCCGATCTGCGCTTTTTTGCCAACATCAAGAGAATGGAACCGGACGGAGTCTCCTATTCTGCAAGAAATTCCGGATTCAGAGATCCCGCCAGATATTTTCGCGATATGGAAGAGAAAAACCAATATTATAGCATGGATTTAGCTGTGCCGTTTAAACAATGGTCGGGATTAAAGAGCAAGTTTAAATTCGGTGGCACCTACAATCATAAGGAACGGGACTTTAACGAGAGAATATTTACCATCTCTCCGACAATAGTCTATAATGGTGACCCATATGCTTATTTCGACTCTGAAAATATGGGTGTTGTCGAGATCGATACGCTCGGAAACGACCGATACCGCTACAGCTTTGGCAATGTCGTTGCGGATCGCTCTAAAGCACAAAATAACTACACCGGTAAAATGAATATTGCTGCGGGTTATTTTATGTTCGAGCTTCCCTTTACGCCACTGCTTAAATTTGTCGGTGGGGCACGATATGAGACCACCGATCTCACTGCGGTGAGTGAAGATACAACAAAAAGAAACGGCAAGGTTGATGTTCAGGATTGGCTGCCTTCTCTCAATCTCGTCTATATGTTAAACGCCAACATGAATGTACGCTCTGCTTTTACCCGCACCCTTGCCCGCCCGACGTTTAGAGAGATCGCCCCGTTTGAGAGTTTTGAGTTTATTCAGGGAAACTACTTTATCGGCAATCCCGACTTGCAGCGCACCCTGATCGACAATTATGATATCCGCTGGGAATGGTTTATGAAACCCGGTGAGATTCTGGCGGTTAGTGCTTTTTACAAGATTCTGGAAAACCCCATTGAAAGAACCATCATCGGTGGTACCAACGGACAAATTCAATACCAGAATGTGGACCAGGCTACGGTTTATGGAATGGAATTCGAGGTACGCAAGAATCTGGGGATTATTTCTCCGCTATTATCCAACTTGCACGCCGGCGCCAATTTTTCCTATGCCTACTCTGAAATCGACATTGCGGAAAAAGAGTTGGCCGTAAGGCAGGCGGTTGATCCTTCGGCTTCGAGCACCCGCGAGTTGCAGGGTCAGTCTCCTTATCTACTCAATGTCTCTATGGGATATGATAATATTGATAAAAATCTCTCCATGGCACTCTATCTAAATGTTTTCGGCAAAAGATTATCAAATGTTTCCCTCGGCGGTACGCCGGATGTTTACGAACGCGCTCGTGCTCAATTCGATTTTACAGCGAGCAAGGGTCTGCTTAAGAATGTCAAACTGAAATTTGCGGCAAAAAATCTTCTCAATGCGAGTTATAAAGAATCATACGCGTTTAAAAATAAAGAATTTATATATCAGGAATATAAATACGGCAGATCTTTCTCTCTGGGAGTAAGTTTTAGCCGCTAGGCTCGATTTAGTTCAAATTATAAAGAAAACGAAACAGAAAAGGAGAAAAGTCGCTTTTCCGAATAATAACCGTTTCTTGTGAATAACAAAAACACGTAGAAAAGAACAAAGACGAGGAGATTTTTAACATGCAAAAATTTACCATGGCATTGCTTATCGTTCTGTTTGCGGTAAGCGGATTATTCGCCGATGTAATCGTTGTCAGTGAGGATATTTCCGAAAACACGACATGGACGTCCGATAATGAATACCATCTCGACGGACTGATCTTTGTCGATGCCGGAGCAATGCTGACGATTCAGGCAGGTACAGTTATTAAGGGATTAGAGTCATCCAATATTACCACCGGTGATGGTGCTTCCGCATTGATCGTCCGCCGTGGCGCCAAAATCATGGCTGACGGCAGGGCTGATGCTCCGATTATTTTCACCAGTGAATTTGATGATGTTAACGATTCTACAGATCTTTTACCAAGCGATCGCGGTCTCTGGGGTGGCATTATTCTCCTGGGAAAAGCGACCACGAATCAACCGACGCAGGATAACCAGATAGAAGGTATTCCGGCCAACGAAAACGCGCTCTATGGCGGCAATGACGACAATGACAATTCCGGCCTCTTGCGCTATGTATCGATTCGACACGGCGGATTCAGTATCAGCGGCGTTCCCGGCGATGAGATCAACGGTTTAACCATGGGTGCGGTCGGAAGGAGAACCACGATAGAATTCATCGAGGTTTTTGCCAATTTTGATGATGGTTATGAATGGTTCGGCGGAACCGTAAACAGTAAAAATCTGGTTGCTGCATTCTGTGGTGATGATGCCTATGATTATGATCAGGGATTTCGCGGCAAGGGACAGTTCTGGTTTTCCATCCAGGGTACGGATGAAGCCGGACGCGGCGGCGAACATGACGGCGGTGACGATGATGAAACAGGCACACCGTATTCCAGACCAACCATCTGGAACGCCACCTATATCGGTTCCGGATCAAACGTTACACCCGCCCCCGGCGGAGATGGCAATAACCACGCCCTGATTTTTCGCGATAATGCCGGCGGCTCTTATACAAATTCGATTTTTACCGAGTTTACCGGCGACGGTGTAACCATCGAGGACATCGATATCGAAGACAGTCGATCCAAACTTGAAAATGGATTGCTGCAGTTGAATTCCAATATCTGGTGGGACTTTGGTGCCGGCACAGCGCTGGAAAACATTATTCCCCAGGCATTTGTTCGCAATGCAGCGGCTTTTAACAACAACCAACTCGTCAATCCTTTATTAACCGGTGTTAGCCGGCAAGCCGATGGCGGTCTCGATCCCAGACCTGTGGTTGGCAGTCCGGCAACCAGTGCTGATCTTATGCCGCCGAGCGATGGATTTTTCGATGCTGCAGATTTTTATGGCGCCTTTGAGCCGGGCATAAAACCCTGGATATCAGACTGGACCGCCTTGGATCGGAATGGAATATTCCAGGAAACCACAACCGGTCAAACCGTTACGGTTAGCGATGATATTAAGGAAAACACCGTTTGGACGGCCGGGAACGTCTACCTGCTTGATGGTCTGATTTTTGTCGATAGTGGCGCATTTCTTACCATTGAGGCTGGTACGGTAATAAAAGGGTTGGAATCGAACAATATTACAACCGGTGATGGCGCCTCTGCGCTGATCGTCAGAAGAGGCGGAAAATTGTTCGCAGTGGGGACGGCTGATGCTCCAATTATTTTTACCAGCGAATACGACGATGTGACCGACCCCACCGATTTAACCACAACAGATCGCGGCCTCTGGGGCGGCGTTATTCTCCTGGGAAAAGCGACCACCAATCAACCGACACAGGACAATCAGATTGAAGGCATTCCGGCCAATGAAAACGCTCTTTATGGCGGAACCGATGATGAGGATTGTTCCGGTATGCTGAAATATGTTTCAATCCGCCACGGCGGATTCAGCATTAGCGGTGTTCCTGGTGATGAAATTAACGGCTTAACCATGGGCGGCGTTGGCAGCAAAACCGTTATCGAATATGTTGAGGTTTTCGCCAATTTTGATGATGGTTTTGAGTGGTTCGGCGGGACGGTCAACAGCAAAAATTTGATCGCAGCTTTTTGTGGTGATGATGCCTATGATTATGATCAGGGATTTCGCGGCAAGGGCCAGTTCTGGTTGGCCCTGCAGGGGACGGATGAAGCAGGACGCGGCGGTGAACACGATGGCGGTGACGACGACGAAACCGGTACCCCCTATTCTACCCCGGAAATCTGGAATGTGACTTATGTCGGTTCAGGCTCTGCTCTTTCCCCCGCTCCGGGTGGTGATGGGAACAATCACGCCCTCATATTCCGCGATAATGCCGGCGGAGCTTATTACAACTCGATTTTTACCGCCTATACCGGAGATGGAGTAGCAATTGAGGATATTGATATTGAAGACAGTCGTGCCAAGCTGGAAAACGGATTGTTGTCTCTTGGCCATAATATCTGGTACGATTTCGGTGCCGGAACCACTCTGGATGCAATCGTACCACAGGCATTCGTCCGCAATGCGGCCGGTTTTTTCAATAACCAAATCGTTGATCCGCAACTGGCCGGTATCAGCAGAGAAACCGATGGTGGCTTTGATCCGCGCCCGAATGCTCAGGGATCGGCTAATGGTGCCGACATTCTTCCAGATCCAAACGAATCTTTCTTTGCCCAGGCTGATTATAAAGGCGCATTTGATCCTTATGCCATTCCCTGGATTGACACCTGGTCTGCTCTTGATCATTATGGTGTATATGGCGAACCCCAGGCAGGAATGGATGTGGTGGTAACAGAAGATATCACCTCCAATACAACCTGGTACTCACAGAACACCTATATGCTTGATGGCCTGATCTTTGTGGATGCGGACGCGATATTAACCATCCAGGCAGGGACTGTAATAAAAGGGTTGGAATCGAACAATATCACCACCGGTGACGGTGCTTCGGCCTTAATCGTTCGTCGCGGCGGAAAAATTATGGCCAGTGGAACGGCTGATATGCCTATTATCTTTACCAGTGAATACGATGACCTGAATGATCCGATGGATCTCGGACCGACCGATCGCGGCCTCTGGGGCGGCGTTATTCTTCTGGGAAAAGCGACCACGAATCAACCGACTCAGGATAATCAGATCGAAGGCATTCCGGCCAATGAAAACGCTCTTTTTGGCGGCGATGACGACAATGACAATTCCGGCGTCTTGCGCTATGTATCGATTCGTCACGGCGG
>CAZMUU010000128.1:0-9271 GCA_964569215.1 uncultured Cytophagia bacterium | reverse complement strand
GCCACAATCAAATAGTGCAGATTGCGCTCGATCGCTACGGTGATCTCCGGGTCTGATGCGGTTTGCACCTGTGCCACGGTTTCCTGCAGCATGGCATCGAGCAACTCGTTCAGATAGCGAAAAAAGCGGCGCTCTTCGCAGGTTTTGAGAATATGGTCAAAGCAGAGATGAAAGGTGTGCAGCATGGCGTCGCTGGTGACAAAAACCGGAATGCCGTTCTCGCGGCAATAGTTATAGATATCGTATATCTCATTAAAGGCATTCGGCCCGGATTTTTCAGCCCGGCGTTTTGCCGGCGTAACGATGAAATGATTTTGTTTTAAAAATACCAGCTCCTGCCGGCTAAAAGAGAATTGATCCAGATTGACGACCTTTTCTAGATCCTCACCAACATCAAGCGGTGCACAATCGGGCACAACATCTGAACAATGCGGTTGATAAGTTCCGAATGCCGTTTCAATCGGGGCGGTAATCTCTGCAATTCGAGGCTGACCCGATAAAACAGAGATAAAGAACAAAAGACAAACAAAAACACGCATAACAAACTCCTCAAACGGATGAACCGTTTACTCAAAATATACTACTTTTCCGTACAAAACTCAATCCCTGTCGCTTATGGTGCAAAGATAAAATCGAGCCACCACTGCACATTGCTCAGTTCGGTTCCGCGATAGCTGTCGGCATAATGGGGAACCATCAACAGTCTGGCCTGAAAGCGCTCGCCGGGGGTAATCAGCAAACCCAGCAGGATCGATGTATGGGTTTCGCTTTTTCGCTGCACCGGTTCGCGGTAGCGCTCGCCAAAGCGCTCCTTCAGGTCGGTTTCATCATCATCGACTATTTTTCGAAAATCAAACATGGCCAGCGTTTCCTCTTCAATTGTATAGTTGATGATTTGCCGGTTAATCCCGAACAACAGCTCAAAGTGATCGGCGATGCGGTGCTGAATAAACACGGGGATCTGCACGGTTGTGCTTTTCACCGAGAGGTCCCAAAACATATCCTTGCGCTCCGTTACCGCATGATAGCGCTCACCGCTGTCGTCATTTTGCCAGAGATGATGATAAAAGCGGTCGGAATAGACGGACTCGGTCATGTCGGTACGGCGTTTTTCATCATGCCAATTGAATCCGAAATGGATACGGGTCAAGCTGCTGAACTGCCATTGCAGGGTCAACCCGATGCGATGGCGCCCGCCGCTCTGTTCCCCTTCACCGCTGCGGTCGTCGGTGAGAGCCGATTCGGACTCGGAATCGGAGATTTTGTATTGATCCTGATAACTCCATTCATGGTGATATCGACTGTGAGAAGAGTCCGAGATAAAGGAAAAATTGTTCAGTGTCACCGTCTCGCGTACATGGCGATAATAGAGCTGAAACGTATGTTGCGGCGTCGGCGTCACCCGGAAATTCAATCCGCCATACACTGTTTTTCCGTCGTGTGTCCAGGATTTCCGGTCGATCGAAGTGCTATACATTTTGTACCAGTTGGTATCTCTCTTCTGGTTGCCATAGCGGTAAGTGTATTCATCCTCCTCATTCAAATTCTGGAGAGCATCGCCCCACAGATAGCCGAAGGTCAGACCGCCGGTCCATAAAGGATTGATCTGCCAGTTGAGCCCCGCCTGCCAGTCCCAGTGACCGTAATCCTGATTGCGGTCTCTTTGCTTATAGACACGGGATGTTCGGTCGCTATAAATATCGTTATCATGCACCTCGTTTCTGCCCCACAATCCGTCTCTGATAAACCCCACCCGGTTGAAGCGCATACCTGCAGCAATGTCCGGACTGATATCAACGCCGGCGAAAAACGAGGTAAAGTGCCCCTCCTGGTGCATCTCGTCATCGCCGCCCGATTTCTCCGTAATGGGAATGTTTTCTGCAGCGGCGTTTTTGTTACCGGCAAAATCGTAACCCGGTTGCGGTAAATAAACGTTTGAAGGAATATCGTAATAGGAATCATCGATGAGGATCAGTTGGTAGGTGATCCCCAGGGTAAGGTTGCCGAATTTTTGCGACGGCCGCAAGAGATATCCGCCTGAAAAAACCGGTTCCAGGCTCTGACGCGTGTCATTGTAATAATAGGGAATATAGCGATAATCCGGAGCATAGGTGCGGCAATCCCGGCAGGGATAAACATAATGACTCGATTCGTTGATCTTCCAGGTATTGCGAAAATTGACATAAATATAGTGTTGCTGAAAGGATGCAGCCGCCGCAAAAGCGGGATTGACGATGACATTGAGAAAAGGATCATCGATCAGAGCGGGAGCGATTTCAGCGA
This sequence comes from uncultured Cytophagia bacterium, assembly GCA_964569215.1. Taxonomy (GTDB): domain Bacteria; phylum Zhuqueibacterota; class Zhuqueibacteria; order Residuimicrobiales; family Oceaniaggregativiventaceae; genus Oceaniaggregativivens_A. The sequence continues at coordinate 6,988 of CAZMUU010000128.1, read as the reverse complement.
ACTTGCCGATGCCAAAGGGATTCATATAATTGGGCTGAAAGAAAAATGGGGTGCTTTCAAACGACTTTTCCACAACATTCTCGCTCAAATATTGCCCCACCGTCATTTGGCTGAAAATCATGATAACAAGCAGGCCGTGTTTCATCTTTTGCTCCTTTTGAAAAAAGCACCGCGCTTTGTCCAAAAGAAAGCAAAAAGGATACCAAACAGCGGAACCTCCTAACTAAAATAAAAACAATAAAAATATATTGCCGACAGTTCAGTCTCGCTGAAAATTTTTCAAAAAGCTGAGAGGCACCTTCAAAAATCTGATATCACAGCAGGTCATATTTTTCCAGTTTATAATAGAGGGCGCTGGTTTTGATGTTGAGCAGTTGGGCTGCTTTGGTTTTGACGCCGCCGGCTTTTCGCAGGGCTTTTTCGATAGCCTCTTTTTCAACCCTGGCCAGGATTTCATTGAGCCCGCCTTCAGGCTGGGAGGAAAATTTGGATGGTCCGACAGGCAAATCCGACACATCGATGCAACTCTCTTCGCTCAGAACGGCCGCCCGTTCCAGAATATTTTCCAACTCTCTGACATTGCCCGGCCAGTGATAGCTGCAGAGCACATCCAGGGCCGATCTGGTTAATGTCAGATCCGGATTTCCGATCTTTTTGCCGAGACGATCGAGAAAAAAACGGGTCAAAAGCGGAATGTCACCGCAACGATCTTGTAAAGGCGGAAGATAAACGGGAATAATATGTAAACGGTAAAACAAGTCTTCGCGAAAATCTCCCTGCTCAACGAGCTTTTCCAGGTCGCGGTTGGTCGCGGCGATGACCCGTACATCCGTCTTTAATGTTTCTTCTCCGCCGACGCGTTCAAACTCTTTTTCCTGTAAAACCCGCAGCAGCTTGACCTGTAACGCCGGCGGCAGATCACCCACTTCATCGAGGAATAGAGTGCCGCCATCGGCCAGCTCGAACCTGCCCTTTTTCAGGCGAATCGCATGGGTAAAGGCGCCCTTTTCGTGTCCAAAGAGCTCGGATTCCAGAACGCCTTCGGCCAGGGCGCCGCAGTTGACACGTATAAAGGCTTTTTCAGCCCGCGGCCCTGCTTTATGAATGGCGCGGGCGACCAGCTCCTTGCCGGTACCGCTTTTGCCATAGACCATTACCGTCGAATCTGTTTTGGCCACCTTGGCAATGGTCTTATAAATCCGCTTCATTTCCGCTGACTGGCCGATGATCTCGCCGAAATTGTACTCCCCTTCCAACTCTTCGCGCAGGTATAAATTTTCATCCGCAAGACGGTTGATTTTATCTTCCTGATCGAGTTTATCGCACAATTTCTCCACCCGAATCTGAAACTCCTGATGCGAAAACGGCTTTGCGATAAAATCCGCAGCCCCGAGCTTCATCGCCTCCACCGCCAGCTCGATGCTGCCGTAGGCGGTGATCATCATCACCTGGGTGCGCGGACTGATACGGCGTATCGCTTCCAGCACCCCGATGCCGTCCATCTCCTCCATGCGATAATCGGTGATGACAATGTCATCCTTTTTTTCGGTAAACGAGCGCACCGCCTCAGCAGAAGAAGCATAATCACGCACGATCAAATCGAGTTTGCTCAACACCTGCTTCATGCCTTCCCGCATCGTGTCATTGTCTTCGATAATCAAAACCGTGTACAAGAATAATCCTCCGGATATTTACTCTATCTTATAAAAAAAAACAGAATTGATTAACTCCCGGCATTCCGCTATACCGTTGGAAAGCGCAATTCAAAGCGGGTGCCCTGCTCATCGCTTTTGACCAGCTCGATGCTGCCGTTATTCTTTTCGGCAAACATTTTCGCCATCGCCAGCCCGAGTCCCAGACCATTGGCTTTGTCTGTAAAGAAAGGATCGAACAACCGCTTTGCCGTTTCCGGGCTCATGCCCCTTCCCAGATCCTCGAATCCAATCAGAACCTGTTTATCCACGCTTACGCTCATCTTAATTGTATTCCGACGAGAACCAGATGTGGCCTGAATCGAATTGAGCAATAAATTGAGAAAAATCTGCTTTAGATGCTGCGGATCGACAAAAATATCCGCATCGCCGTCATGCTGCAACCGAATGTTTTCCGTCAGGGTTTCAGCTTTGACCAGCGCTATCGCTTCATGCCAAATTTCCGAGACACGGCATCGTTTCGGCCGGGGTTGAATGGGGCGGGCATAATCGAGAAAGTTTTGTACGAGAATCTTTAAATTCCCCGCCTCTTTGAGTATTTTCTCCGTCTTTTCTTTCAGCTCGGGCCGATCGATCTCATCCTTCAACAGACCGGCAAAAAGCTCAATACCGCCAAGAGGATTTCTGATCTCGTGCGCCACACCTGCCAGCATGGCTTTTTGCTCTTCATCGCGCTGAAGAATATTTTGACGCATGCGTTCCATGGTTTGCGCCAAAAAGGCCACCTCGCCCCTGCCGCTGGTGGGAACCGGACGATGAAAGCGGCCCCTGCTGATCTCCTCCACCGCCCGCTGCAATCTGAAAAGCGGCCTGGTAATGCTCTTGGAGGTGATGATGGCCAGGAAAAAGGCGAATATCATCGAAAAGATACCGATCTGTAACAGTGTCGATTCGATCCGGTTGATGGCCTGAAGCGAGGCGGCGCTGCCTTCAACCGCCACAACGCCCTGAACCGGCGCCAGAGCGGCATAAGCGCTCTTGTAGAGGCGGTCATTCTCTCCCTTGAAAAGCACAGAACTCACCGGCTGTTGTTTCAAGGCCTGCATGATTTCGATATAATCAAAATTAAAGCGAGAATATAAAAGTCCGATGCTCTCTATTTTGCTGTCCAGCCATACCCGTCCCTGTGCATCCATCACCACAATCCGTTCCATGCCGGCCGCCTCTTTCATCGCCGTCAATCTGCGGCGCAAATTCTTAAACGTGCGGGTGTTTTCATCCCCCGGACTCAACATCGAAATCAGGGTGGCATCCAGCTGCGAGGAGACGGTAGCCGCTATTGCGGAGAGCTTTTCACCGACTTGCTGTTCCAACACCACGGCGACGTGATAGCGAAGATAAAATCCGGCGAGCAAAAGCACCAGAGCAATCTGAACGACGAACAATAGTATGAGACGTTTGCGTATCAATGGGTTCCCAATTCGCAATGTTGAATGTCTTATAAGCCCGGTTATATGAGCGCTGAATCGCATACCGGTATACCGGGATAATCCGGACCACCTGTACCCGGTGGGTCGGATTATCCCCTATTGTCAAAATAAATCAACCGGCATCTATTTTCAAGCTTTTTCCGCGAAAAGAGAAAAAGGATGTACGATCCGCGTTTTACCGCAGCAGCAACATCTTTCCGCTTAGCACCCGATTTCCGCTCTGCAGGCGGTAGATATAGACACCGCTACCGGCCACAAGACCGTTATCATTGCGGCCATCCCAGGTCATCCTGTGCTCGCCGCCATTCAGGCGCCCGCTGTAAAGCCGGCGTACCGCTGTGCCTCTGATGTTATAGATACTCAAAGTGATCTGCTGCGACTGCGGCAAGCGAAAAGAGATCACCGTTTCCGGATTGAAAGGATTGGGATAATTGCCAAGCAACTCGATAGCATCGGGCTGCTGTGCACCGTTATCTGATATACCGGTCGGTATGGTCGTTGACAGGCTGAAATCCATGTTTACGATTCCGGAACCGATGAAAATGGGCTCGGCATCTTCAACATTATCGGCTTGACCGCTGTATGTGCTCTTGTACTTTGGATCGCTCACCTGGATAACATAATTGCCGGGAAACAGTCCCCGGACAAGGTAATTGCCGGCGGCATCCGTGCGCGTATAGGAAACCGGTTGGCCGCCTTGATCCAATATATATACAGCTGCCCCTTTGAGCGGACGATTCTGCTGGTCCGTAACCACCCCCATTACACCGGCCTGCGCCGCTTCCGGTTGTAAATCCCGTTCCCCTTCCATCCAGCGTATGGGGTCGAGCTCAAAATCGATTCCGCTAACCGACTGATCCTCACCGACCTCAACCAGCGTCGCTTTGGCAGGCTCGAACACGCCGTCGTAATACTCGCCGATGGTCCAGGGCGCAAAACAGAAAATATAGTATTCACCGGCGGGCAGATGCTCCAAAGTGTATCCACCGCGTTTATCGGTAACCGCGGTATAAAACAACTCCGATTGCGGCCACAGCAGGATCGTGTTCGATGGCTTGGCGGTGATGACAGCGATCTCCCAGGGAAATTGTTCCTGCTGTGCATTGACCCGGCCGCTGATGCTGCTGTTGCCCTCCAGTCGCGGCTCCAGCTCCATGCGGATTTCGCTCCTTTCGCCACCGGTCACCCGGATTTTCTCCGCCTCTTCCATGACGATGCCGTCTTTGTAAAATTGAAAGCAATCATCGGCATAGACGGAGAGAATGTACTCCCCTTCATAAAGCCGGTCGATATGGAAAAACCCGTTTTCATCGCTGATGGTATAAAAGGGACGAAAACAGTAAAATGAAGCAGGCCCCATGGTGCGGTCATGGTAATCCGGTTTCACCTCGATATAGGCGCGTGAAACCGGTTCACCGCTTTTTTCATATAAAATCCTGCCGGCAATGCTGCCATAGATGGGCCGCATGTGCAGATTGAAATCGATGTCCTGGCGTTTTTCACCTTCATTCAGGTGAATCACTGTTGCGGCAGCAAGGCTGTCGGCGCCTTTCCACCACTGCTGACCAAAAGCGTTCTCCTGCCGGCAGCCGGCATGGATATAGTAATCGCCAGCCGGCAGGTGGTCGATGCGGTAAACCCCGTTGCTGTCGCTGTGGGTGTAGGCCCATATCTCCTGCCGCACATCATCGGTACTGTTTTCGGCCGGCTGAATCCGGATGCCGGCATTGAAAAGCGGCAAGCCATTGGCATCGGTCACCATGCCGGCAACCGAAGCGGTATTGATGCTGAGCGGCAGGCGAAAATTGACCGAATCCGGGCTCTGCCCGGCATCAATTCTTACCGGTTCAGCCAGGTTGCGATCCGTTGCATTGGGCCACCAGCGATGGATATTCTGCCGGCCGTTTCGCACATAGACGGATACCAGGTACGCCCCCTGCTGCAACCCGTCTACCCGGTAATACCCCTGCGCATCGGTTCTCGCATATCCCCATGCACTGACCCGGCCTGCTGCAGAGCGCAGCGACTCAACCTGGATATAGGCATCGGCAACCGGCTCATCCTGCAGGGTGGTCACATGGCCGCTGATGCTGCCGGATTTCTTTTCGAAGGAAAGCGTAATATCGATGTTATCGAGTCGTTCGCCGGCAATCACGGGAACCGGCTGCGCCTCGTTTCGTTCCGACACATTCGGATACCAGACACGGGAATAGGGAATTCCCTGATGTTCGGCCATGACCAGGTATTCCCCATCCGGCAATCCGCTGATCTCATAATAACCCTGTTCATCGGTAATCGCCTTGCCGTAACGGCCCTGAATCTCGCTGTTCCGGCCGCCCCCATCGAGCAGAGAATCCTCTGTCATGGGTGCAGCCAGTACATAGACCTCTTGCAGCGGATTCCCATTGCGGTCGGTAATCGTGCCGCTGATAATACCGCCGTGTTGCAGATAAAAGTCGATATTGTGAGTCGTATCCGGCTCGATAACCCTGACCCGCGTTGCTTTATCTCTGCTTGCAGCCCGGTCGTAATATTGATTCAGATACGCCCGGCTCCAGGCGCCAACGATATAGTCTCCAGCCCGAAGATCGGCAAGCAAATAGCGACCGTTCTCATTCGTCTCTGTCCAGCCGGCATATTCACCGCTCTCTGCATCGTAGACCCCGATTCCCACAGCGGACAGTGGATGCAGATCTGCCCCGTTGTAAACGGTACCGCTAATAAAACCCAGTCCGGCTGATGTTTTGATCATGCGGAAATCTATATTATCGACGAGCGAATCCGTGCTTACGAAAATCAGGCTCGCCCGGCTAAAGTCGGCGGCATTTTCGTAATACAAAAGCTCATAGCCCTTTGCCATAGCATAGGCGTAATAGTCGCCGGCGGGAACCGCATCGATTTGAAACGTCCCATCCTCCCGCACCCGGCCTGTCCAGTCGCCGTTATCGCTGCTGACTTTGGTGGAATCGGCAGTAAAGAGCTTGACATAAGCGCCGGCGAGCCCCTGCTCATCCAAACCATAGAGTTGACCGCTTACCCGGCCGCTCTCCTGTGCCTGGATGGTTGTCATCAAAAAGCTGAACAGCAAAAGTGCTGCAATCAAAAGTGAATATTCTCGCGTTTTCATACCTGCATTTCCTCTATTGATACACATCTCTTTTGTTGTTGTTCATGCAATTCATGTACCAACATTTACGACCCCGAAAATACCCAAGTTTAATATTTACAATGACAAAAAAATGGCATTTCAGCAAAGTACAATCCGACTCTTCAAATATCTGACAAAAGCATCAAATTTTTGATAATATCCCGTCTATGAAAGGGGTATATTAATAATATCGAATTTCTTTACACGAATGTAAACCTTTTTTTGTTTTCCCTCGTTTATAGGTATAGAAAGGGAGATATCAAATGCAGAAACGCGATGACGCTGCTCTCATCGTTGACATACAGCAGGGCGATATTGGCGCCTTCAGGGAACTGGTCGAACGCTATAAAAAGCGGATCTACTATCTCGCCTATGACCTCAGCGGCAATCTTCACGATGCCGAGGATCTGTCGCAGGAGGTCTTTATTAAAGTGTATCAGGCGATCCACCGATACCGCCCCGAGGCGTCGCCGTACAGCTGGCTTTATCGAATAACCATAAATACATATATCGATCAGAAGCGCAAAAGGATACTCGATATTATCAAACCCCGATCAACCTACAAGGCAGATATCCTGCCCGAGCCAAGAGAAGATTCTGCCGATGGAAACGCGGAAAAGAAAACAGAGTCAGCCCTGCTGCAGAATCATTTGCAAAATGCACTGGATACGCTGAGCAAGCGCGAAAAAACGGTTTTT
>CAZMUU010000127.1:5556-9337 GCA_964569215.1 uncultured Cytophagia bacterium | reverse complement strand
GCCGGCAACAACCCGGAAGTTCCAAATAAACAGGCCTGACAGACATCGACAGGCTTTTCCAGGCCTTCAGAGATAATTGCTGCACGCAATTTCCCGAAAGAACAATTTTGTGCCAATTTTAAAAAAGCGGTGCTGTTTTTACTATATCCCAGCGTCTGACACAGACTTTTGAAAAAAATCTGGTCCCAATCGTCGTTCTCTCTCAATTCCGTGTGACGGTCAGCCTTGGTCTTTAAACGATCGAGTCCGGCCTGACGAATAAAGTCCCGCTTTGTTTCTGAATCGAATTTTTTGAGTGGACAAATCCGGGTTTTTTCGCGTAACATAGAAACCGTGTTCTCCGATTCCAGCTGTTCCGAGGATTTTTCCAACACAGAATCGAGATTAAATAACGGTATACAGTATCCATCTTGCTTTTTGGTAAGAAAATCAGGGGGACTCTTGCCGGTCACGACGTGTAAAATAACACGATTATAGTTTTCATCATTGTGATGACCATGAGAATACCAAAAGTGGGGTCGACTGTGTATTTCGACATCCCCACGCCGCATTTCTCCATCTATAATGATCAAAGCGTCACGAAAATCCGGCCCGGCATCGGTGTTTAAAACACCTCTTTCCAGTACGACGATGTCCCTGCCGTCCTCTGTTTTCAGACCGGTCTGCGCAAATGACCGCGTTAGCCAGAGTTGATATAAAAACCGTTCAGATGCAGGTTCTTTTAATTTCATAAGAATCAATAAAATGGATCGATAGCGATAAAACCATCCATATCAACGATCGTTTTTCCTTGATTTAAATCTGTGGAGATTTTATTTAAATCTCTTAAAACGCGTTCTCTTTGCTCACCACGCAGTAAACGGGGTTGAAATTGTACTGCACTATTGTAAACATTTATCGGATAAATCCTGGCATATACCAATCCAAACTCGTCCACAAAAACACGCAGGATCATGCTGGTTCGGGAGGTATAACTAAAAGAACCGAAAATATAATTCCCCAGACTATAGGCAATTAATCGGTTGCGGTAAATCTCGACTCCCTGCAAAACGTGAGGATGGTGTCCCAAAACCAGATCAGCGCCAAAATCAATTGCCCGACGAGCAAAAAAGATTTGATAAGATTTAGGCGTGGATCGTTTCTCCTGCCCCCAATGAAAACTCACCACAACGATGTCAGCGCGCTCCTCACAATCATATATAAGCTCGCGCATTTGCGCCTCGGTGGGATGACAGGTACCACAACGATCGCTTTTGGCCCAAAAGTCGAGCGGATAAGTAAACGAAAACCCCAGGAAAGCAAATCGAATCCCCCCCCTCTCTAAAAAAGTGGCCCTGCAGGCAAGCGTGTCGTCGGCGCCTGCACCACAATATGCTACATCAAAATCCTCTAAAACGGCTATGGTTGATGAAAGACCTTCACAACCATAATCAACAATATGGTTGTTGGCCAGATTAACCACATTGATACCGGCATTATCGATCCCCCTGATAAAATCAGGAGGAACTTTGAAGGTAAATGTTTTATTCTCGAACCGGCTCCCTTTATGGGTAAGGGGAGCTTCCAGATTGGCGATGGAGATATCCGAATGGCGAAATAGGGATCGCGTACTATCAAAGGGATAATCAAAGCCCTTTTCTTCTACGAGATCAATAACCCAGGACCCCATCATCAAGTCACCGGTTGCTGCGACAGAAACCGCTTTCCGCTTTGTCATTGAATCGACAAACAGCCGTTTGTTATCAGAGAGGGCTGTAGCGGCTTTTAAGGGTAACAAGTCTTCACTGCTGTGAATTATAATAAGGTCATGGTGGCGAGCGCAACTCATCACCATGACCAAACTGAAAAGGAAAAAGATTTTGAAAAAAGGTATACGGCAAAAAGCCGGTCCTGAACTATTTTTTAACCTCTTCCACATCAACTTCTTCGATATCATCATCGGATTCTTTATCCTCTTTCGACTTTACCTCCTCTTTGGGCGCTTTTGCTTTTTCCTGTTTTACGTTTTCTATCTCTTCGCGTTTGCTCTCCAGAGATTTTTCAAGCTTTTTCAGTTCGTCAATGGTTTTTTGCACCTCATCATCCTTGAGAATATTCGGCTTGGCTTGCGTAGCGACCAGTTCATATGTACGTGATCCCAGCTCTCCAAATAATTTATCGATATTGCGTTGGGCCGCAAGTATATCAAAACGAAGCTTGCCGATTTTTGCCATTTCGTCCGCTTTATCGGCGACAAAGGTCGCACCGTCTCGAAACAGATCTCTGAGCTCATTGAGTAATGTAGCCATTGGGTTACCTCCTTAATTATTGTCTTTACATGAATAACAAAAAAAACAGAGTGAGATATTTCCTTAAAAAAAATTATTTCACAGTCGTCTTGATTAATAACTTAGAATTTATGGCCGAGAAATGCAAGTTTTTTTAAATATCGACGCGAGCCTATTCTCACCTCGAGAAAATAAATGCCGGAAGCGACTTTGAACCCATAATCATCTGTTCCATCCCAGTAAAATGCATACTCATTTGCCGGCAATGTCTCCTTTGCAAGGATTCGCACGAATTGACCCAGTTGATTATAGATTTTCAGGCTTGCCAAAGACCCGCCGTCCTCTGCAGGAATATTGAGTTGAATACGGGTAAGTTGAAAAAATGGATTGGGATAATTTTGCACCACCAATCTTTCCACCACCGGATCATCTGCAGGCTCTTCGTTGAAGGCGTTGTAAGCGTTGAGTTTTCCCCAGCCCCAATTAAAATTCGGCTGTACGCTGACAAAGGCATCGAGCGAGGCGGATTCCTTCAACAGTCGGGCAATCTGATAAGAAGATAGTTCTGCGTCCTTTTCCAACAAAAGGGCGCTAACCCCGGCTACATGAGGCGCCGCCATGCTGGTTCCGCTGGAAATCCCCCAGCTGGAATCCTGAAGAATATAGGCATTGGGGTAGAGCCGAAAAGTCGAATAGTAGATGCTGTTTTCGTTTTCGGGCAAGGCATCCCGCGAACGGGCACTGGCAATAACCTGCCCCGGCGCGCAAACTTCAGGTTTGATACGGCCATCCCGGGTGGGCCCGGCAGAAGAGAACGGACTGAGGTCCCCCGGTTCCAATCGGTCAAATGGATTAATGGTCAAGCGATGGTCGTCAACATCGATCCAGGACATTTTTGTTACATAAGAACCAACCGTAATCACATTTTTTGCCGTGCCGGGTATAGCCAACAGACCCTGATCCTGAACATAATTTTTCAACTCAACAGACATAGTGGAATTTGCCAGATAGATATCGATGCTTCCGCCGCTTCCTTGCAGAAACATCGTCCAGTCGCCGTTGCGGGGCACCGGACCATTGTTGGCGTCGCTGATTTCGACATAAATTTCACAATCCCCGTTAAAGGGGTTGCAGCCCCGGATATACTGTTGATTTTTTTCATAGAAACTGTTCCAGATGTAGACAAATCCATCCTCAGAGGAATTTTCAATAAATTCACCGGGCCGAACCGGGCCGAATGAGCGTCCTGCAGGAGAAATCAGGGTTACCTCAACGCTTTCGCTACCCGGATACCAGGCATCAAGCTGAACAATATCATCGTTTGTGCCCGGATTCGGAGAATAGCCCTGGATATTAAAACGCACCTCAGCACTCGAGCCTTCTTGACCAAAATCAATAAAAGAGTGTATCGCCTCGTTTCCATTGTTCCCGGCAACGGTTACAACTGCCTTGCCCGGAATACCCGGACCGGTGATTTTGTCGATAAACCGTTCAATAGAAAAAGTGCCGTCATG
>CAZMUU010000127.1:0-5546 GCA_964569215.1 uncultured Cytophagia bacterium | reverse complement strand
CACCGAAATGTCCGCCGAAACTCAGATTGGCGACATAGGGACGTTGAAGAACTCCGGCAATGCTGTCGATAAAAGAGAGAGCCAGGATCTGGTCGATTGACTGAAAAACCTTGCTCTCCTGATCCCGCGTCGCTTTGACGACAACCAAATCAGCCGCCGGCGCAACACCGGCATAGCGCCCATTTTCATCGCCGCCACCGGCTGCAATACCGGTTACGTGCGTTCCATGTCCATTGATATCGACACTCTCAAGCCGGGTTTGTTGTTGCAAGGCTGAATTGATATCTGATTCGGTATACACCCTGCCACCCAAAACCGCGCCGGGTATACTAAGATCAAGCAAATATAAAATTCGGGTACTGCCATCAGCCTTGCGAAAAGATTGGTGTCTCCAGTCGATTCCGGTGTCGATGATTCCCACAAGCACGCCTTTTCCGCCGACTGAATAGTGTTGTTGTAACTCAGGATAGTGAATAGCGGGAAGACTTTTATCCAGAAAAGGCCTTAGCGGCACGGAAGACTCGACATAGAGGATATCCGGATGATTCGATAGTGCGGCCAATCCGGTCACGGGGATACGCAGGACAACCATATTATCCTGCCCGGCCAAACGTTGAAAGCGATGCGACCCTGACGAAAACATCTCTCCTTTCAGAGTAACAACAACATCAACAAAATCGGAAAGTCCTTTTTCAAGCCGGCCAACGGTGGCATGCTGCCCGGAATTCAGCCGATCCGGATGGTGTACGAGGTAATTCAGCCGCGGGTCCAGCTTACCCGCTCGTCCGGCATATACCTGTAAAGAAATCAGGAATAAACAGATGATCAAACCGAACCTGGATTGGCGATGATATGCTTTCAATATCTCTCCTGAAGATTTGACCGTGCTGTGCAAAGCCGGTCAGGGGCAGACGGGCCGGGCACATTATGAATGAGCGGGATCAATGAACGAAAATAGATCGTATTCGCGACAGGAAAATACCATCCACTCGTTTGTCTTACAAGATAAAAAAAACTCTCACAAAATCAAAATGTTTTGTGAGAGTTCATATATACCACGGCAATGTAAGCGCTCGGATTGGGCTACCGGCGCTGCTCTCCCAGCATTTGCTTATAATCCGGATTCTGAATCTCGCCGCGCAAGGTTGAATGCAGGAGTTGATAGTCTCCCAGTCCAATGATATCACCAAAAACGAATTCAACCCCGCCTTGCAGGTCATAGTAATGCCAGATTTCGTATGGCTTGATCTCCGGTTCACTGGGATAGCGATCGATATAGCTGGGAGGACCATAAATCAGGTAAACACGTCCCCGATCGGTTTCCCAGCCTTCCCGTTTCATGACATTAAATTGATTGTTTACATATTCTATTCGTTTTAAATAATCATGACGAAATTCATTAAATACCGTAACCGGATTGGAATCATAGCGCTTCCATATCGAAAAAAGCGCCTGACGTTTATCCTCAAGGGAAACCGAAGAATTATACAGCGCTTTCATGTCGGCATTCAAAAGGTAATTCATGAATTTATATTCCTGATCACATTCTTCCTCAGTTAATGTCGTAAACTCGCTTTGCAGGTACTGTGCATTGTAATCCTGAACCGACGCAGAATCCAAAGCCAGAGTCGTATTATACATATAAAACTTTTTTTCCCTTGACGCAAGAACCTGGTCCGTTGAATCAAGCAATTCAAAATTTAAAAAATAGGTTCCGGAAGGAAGGTCACTGATGCGCAGGGCACCGAATTCAACTTTGTTTTCGACTCTTACCGGCCGCTTGAGCTGTACCGGAAAAACAGATGCCGGCCTTTGTCCGACAGGATCGGTAAGAAAATATTGAATTTTGTAATAAGAGTTTTCGGGGTAGGTATTCAGATTGTATGATTCGATATAAAAATAGAGATTTTCAGAGTCTTCATAATAAAATCCGGAAGGATTCGGCAGAACGATTAAACCGTTTTTATAAAACGGATTGTCACTTTTTTGCTGAACCGGAGTGATCGAGGTTGAGAGTTCGATATCGCTCAGTGCCATTTCATCCCGTGGAAAAAGTTCAACATCACGGAGAAATTGAATAGAATCCTGGTGAGAGGGGTTGTTCAAATCCTGTGCATAGAGCATGCCCCGGTAATTGCCGGCAGGTGCGAGCAGGTAAAAACGGTCGAGCACGGTTTTGGACAATGCTTCCCGGCCGGTATCGGCGATGGTATCTACGGTTTTCCAGCGATTTCTGGACCAGAGAGAATCATTCTGATAAATGGTAAACTCGAGCAGAATTTCAGCCGTATACTTGTTATCAGCGGTTTTATTATAATCGAGTTCACTGCGATATAATGAATAATAAAATTCCCAAAATACCTGACTGGAATCATATCTGAAGGTACTGTAATCCGTGTCGAGAAAAATACTGTTTTGTGCCTCAAGTGTTGATAAAAAAGGAGCAAAAATCGAGATCAAAAAAATGATCGCATATTTTTTCACTATACTCACCTTGTGTTGGGTTTATAAAAAAAAGGGTGGACCATTGTGGCCCACCCTTATAATCACACAATCGATATCAGAAACCGATCGTTAAACAAAAGATATTATTGGCGTCAAAATATTCAGCGGTGCGATAAGCATAGTCGATACCCAGGGTAAAATTTCTGGCGATTGGATAGTTGATACCAAATCCAAAAGCGGGACCCCAGATATAAGACTTGCCGCCCAACTCGTCATCCTGAGCATTCAGCCCATGGCTGTAACTGCCGCGAACGAAGAATATTTCCTGGAAAGCCACTTCCAGTCCTGCCATCAGTTCGTCATTGCCAAAGTTCTGATTGCGAAAATTACCGACAACAGTGGTGCGAAAATCATCGGTTGCATTCAGTTCATAGGCAAGACCGATTTCGAACAATGAAGGCAGCTCGGATTTCTGTGCAGGAATTTGCAATCGGCGTGCCGGCGCTTGTGGTTCCGTACCCGGAATACTGACCAGTTTCTCCAGGTTCTGACCACCGTACTGCAAGCCCGGACCAAAATTCTTCATGGTAACGCCGAGCAGAATGCCGGCGGAGGTGCGATACTGAACACCAAGATCGAACGCCACGCTGTTGGCGGTGGTGCTCAGGATCTTCTCATGAATCATTTTTATGTTTACACCGGCACTGATATTATCGGTCAAATCACGGGCATACGTCGCACCAAGGGTAAAAAAGGTCGGTGAAAAGGTCGCACCGGTACCCTCGGGTGATGCTTCCGTGGTCTCGACAATATCGCCGAAATTCAGTGATTTAAAGCTGAATCCAAAGGTTCCGATACCGGTTTGGACACCCAAAGCAGCGTAGGAAATACCGATATCAGCGATATACTGCATCTGGGAAAACATAACCTCAGCCGTTTTATCGGTATTGCCGAGACCGGCAGGATTCCAAAAGATTGCGTCTGTTCCGGTAACGGTGGCGATGTTCGCGCCACCAAGCGCCGTGGCGCGGGCACCGACCGGAATCAAGAGTTCTTCAGCAGAAGCTGACCCTTTACGCTGATCTGAGGCAGCTTCGGCTTGAAACATTAACCCCATTGTCAGAAGCAGGGTTAAACCGACCAGAGTAAAATATTTTATTCTCATATATACCTTCTCCTGTATTTCATTTTTTTAATTTACTACAGATGCAAGTATCTTGCTTCTCTATTGACTATGGCAAGCTTGAGAATTTTTTCGCCCACGCCCGGAATTTCGATATGCGCGATGTACATACCACTGCCGACCGGAATATTTTGATCGTTATGCAAATTCCAGGTGGCAATTGAGGTTTGATCATCGTGCTCGATCGTGCGGATTAATTGTCCGGAAAGCGTGAATATACGAATGACACATCCATCTTCAGGTAAATTGATAAAGGATACAAATTGATCAAAGTTTGTCGTTTCAGCAGTATTGACGCCAAAATAGGGATTGGGAAAGACCTGTATCTGATTCAGGCGCTGCTGACCGATAGCATCCGATGTTTCCGCCGTCAAGCCGGCTGTCGAGAAGGTAACATGATCACCCTGTTTTACCGGTTTATACATAAGAACGGTCATCGTCCAGTCGCCGAGTTCGGTATAACTGCCACGGTTGGTGGGCCACATGGCAAAGACCACATCGGCTGCCGAACCCTTGTTGGTATCATCGTAAAGGCCGGCGCCATCGTCATAGTCGCTGTCCATGATCCAGAGATACTCACGACCGCCCAGACCATCACCAACGTCGGCCGCGATCGGATCCCAATGCATGTCAACGGCATTGCTGCCTTCTAGTTCGAGAAAACATATATTGACCTGACGGGGGTTGTTGGGATCAGAAACATCCTCGGCCCAGCCCGGAAACGTACCTATACCCTGAAACGCATATCCGGGGCGCAGGTACACATAGGCTTTGGACCATTTGCTCTGATCAGAAGTAAAATGGATCTTGATATCGTTATAATCATTGGGTCCCAGGGTGGATCCAAAGAAATTTTCACCCAGCCAGCCGCCGCCAAAAAAGGTCGACCCACCGGCATTGACACCGGTCAGGGTTCGTGTTCCGGTCCAGTCGAAACCACCATAAGGTGATCCATAGGCTGCATAGGCACCGGCATGGGTATTAATTCCATATTGCCCCGGTTCCGGTGCAAGGAGTGAAAACGTCACACCATCAAAAACCGGAAAATTATCGCCACCGGAAATATTGGTCCATTTGGGAAAGAGGGTTTGGCCGGTGGTGACATCCTTGACCGCAATTGTATTGGCATAACCGCTGTCCGGGCCGGATTCGGCAAAGACAAAGTCGATGCGGTAATCATGACCTGTGATTGCAGCAGGATCAACCACCCAGGCCGAAGCGACGATATCACCAGAGCTGGCCCCGTCGCCGGGAACAATGGTGACCGGCAGATCGGTATCGTGTTCGGTACCGTACTGGGTTTTGAGTTCCGGTTTGTGCGGCGTTGACACAATCGGCTCGATGCTGTTTTCCAGAGCCTTGGGTGTACCATCCGGATTGACCGTATAACCGGTAACGGCAAAGTAATATTGCTTGCCGTTGACAAGAGGCACATTACCACCGACTATATCTTTATCGATATACATCGAATACTGGAGGCCTGCATCGGTTCCGAATTGTACCGGTTTAACCACGATAGCATTGGCATCGACATCAAAAACTTCATCATACACTTTGGTGATAAAGTTTTCTTTGTCAAAAGTTGCAATGCGGGTCCATTGACCGGCGGCGTCACCGGAGCGTGAAGGCGCCTGGTAAATATTATATCCTTCAAAGGCATAACCGGCTGCATCTTTATGATCGCGGGCGGTTTCATCCCAGCTTAAAACGAGTTCCTGATCGCCCTCGAACACCTCAACAACCGGGGCCGGCGGCGGGCTACCGACGACAAAATCGTTGTCATAGGCAAACTGCGCGGCGCGGTCATTGTATTTCATGATCGAAACCGAGTTTAAATAGTTGTTGGATTGGCCGGCGACCAGACCGACAACCACTTCCATGGTCTCGCCCTTGGGCAGGGTAAAGGGACCGGAAGCCT
>CAZMUU010000126.1:0-9378 GCA_964569215.1 uncultured Cytophagia bacterium | reverse complement strand
TCTCGAAAAAAAGCCGTTTGCCCTGCTGGATGTATTGACCAAGAGAGTGGAGATCCGTGGTCAGGTTAACCGAGGCCGGAAAAAGGCCCTTGTTGTTCTTGCCTTCGCTTTCGCCGAAGAGTTGTTTCCACCATTCCGCCAGACAGCGCAACTGCGGTTCAAAATTGGCCAGAATTTCAATGCTCTTGCCCTGTTGATAGAGCTGGTAGCGGATGGCTGCGTAGAGCAGGGCGGGGTTGTTAAAAAGATTGTTTTCTGTTTTGCACAGCACGGCCATGTCGCGCGCTCCCTGCAACATCTCATCAAGATCAATGCCCGCCACCGCCATCGGCAATAATCCCACCGGCGTTAACACCGAAAAACGTCCGCCGACATCATCAGGAATAATAAATGACTTGTACCCTTTTTCGTCAGCGAGGCGGCGCAGGGCGCCTTCGGCTTTGTCCGTGGTGACGATAATATGTTTTACAACCTCTTCTTCGTCGAGTGCGTTTTCAAGTGCGGTGCGCAACAGACGAAAGGCAATGGCGGGTTCGGTTGTGGTTCCCGATTTTGAGATCACATTGATATAGGTTTTGCGCAGTCGCAGCAATCTCAAAAGCTGAGCGGTATAATCGGCACTGAGATGGTGGCCGAGAAATAAAATTTCGGGTGAGGGCTTGGCGGAAGGGCGCCGGGAGAGAAACTTGATGGCAGCCCGGGCACCGAGGTAACTGCCGCCGATACCGATGGATACAAACTGTTCGGCCCGGTCACGTATGCAGGTCGCCACGGCTTTGATTTCCTTGAGCTCGGTTTTATCGATACGGTCGGGCAGATCCAGCCATCCGAGAAAATCGCTTCCCGGACAGGTGCCCTGTTGCAGCTGCCCAACCACCTGATCGATCTTTGGTTGCAGTTTTGTCAGCTCTTCGTCTTTGACGTATGATTTTAGAAAGGTTTTCTCAACGCGGATCATGAGGCTTCCTGTGGTTGTTTTTCGCTTAATTTTTTGGTGCCCTGGATGCCCAGCAGCAACGAGACAACGATCAAACAAAAGCCAATGATACTGAGAATATAGTTGCCTTTTTCAAGGTTCTGGATGATCAGTGTGACCAGGGCGGTAAGGGTGAGGATGTACATAAAGGCCATGGGAATCACCGTAAACCAGTTGGCTTTTTTAAGGTGGTTGAGCCATACGGATACGGCCAGCAGGGAGAGGGCTGCAAGAAGCTGGTTTGCGGATCCAAAAATCGGCCATATCGCTCCGGAGGAACCGGAAAAAATAAACATGGCGCTGATGAGAATCGTAATGGCGGTACCGATAAAACGGTTTTTAACCAGAATGGATTTATTGTCGCTATCTTTATTTTCGAAAAATTCCTGGAACATGAATCTGCCCAGCCGCGTCGAGGTATCGAGTGTGGTGAGAGCAAAGGCGGAGACGGCAAGGCCGGCGAATGTAATGGCGGTTTTGATGCCGGGCCCGAGCGCCGGAATTTTTGACATGAACCAGCCGACGCCTTCGGAAAAGACGGCGATAAAATCGCCGCCGCGGTAGAGCAAATCATAGCGGTCGCGCATAATCGTGGCGGCTGCGATCAGGGCCAGTATCGCAAGCGCCGATTCGATCAACATGCCGCCATAACCGATCAGTTTGGCATCGCTTTCGCGGTTGATCTGTTTTGCCGTCGTGCCGCTGGCGACAAGGGAGTGAAATCCGGAGATCGCTCCACAGGCAACGGTGACGAAGAGCACCGGAAAGAGATAGCCGATATTGGTTTTAAACTGTGTCACCTGGGGCAACAACATTGCCGGTCGTGTGAAAAAGAGACCGAGGACACCCCCGATCAGCAAAATATAAAGAAGAAATGAGTTGAGATAATCGCGGGGCTGTAACAATGCCCATACCGGTGTGGTGGCTGCGATAAAGACATAGATGAGCAGAATGACAACCCAGAAATTGGTTGCCTTGGCTTCTGCGGATTTGATGTCTTGAGCCAATTCAGGCATCTGATTCGCCGTAAACGCCTGGCGCAGTGTGGCTGGATTGTCGGTGGACTCGATAATGCCGTTTTCTACCAGCCGGTTGGCGGCTGCCTCCGTAGCCGGTTGCTGGAACCAGGGATAGACCGAAATGGGAAAACGGCTGCCCAGGGAAATGCAGACGAACAACAGCGCCACGCCGATAATCGAGGTCGGCAACAAGGGCCACTTGCGGCGATAGATGACAACGCCAAAGATTACCGCTACCACGATAAAAAGAATAGAGGAGGTCGCCACCGCAGGAACGGTAACAAAGGTTTTGGCCACGATTTTACAAAAGACGGCAATAACCAAAATCAGGGTTAAATAGGCAAAGATGAGGAAGAGTATTTTACCGCTTTTGCCGAGATAGGACTCGATGATTTGTCCGATCGATTTTCCGCGATGGCGCATGGATGCCACCAGAGCGGTCATATCATGAACACCGCCGAAAAAGATTCCCCCCAGTATGATCCATATAAATACAGGTACCCAACCGAAGGTTGAGGCGATCACGGGTCCCAATATCGGACCGGCACCGGCAATAGAGGCAAAGTGATGGCCGAGCAACACCGGCGACTTTGCCGGTACATAATCAACACCATCATTGAGTTCATGTGCTGGGGTTTTTTGTTGATTGTCGATATTAAGCTTTTTACTGATAAATCGCCCATAGGTACGATAGGCGATGAAAAAGAGAATGATTCCCATGAGAATGAGAATGACGGAATCCATATGTCCTCCAATGCAGAGTCATTGTGTTGTAAAGAGTTATCGCAGCAGTTTTGCCAGAATAATGCCCAGAACCAGCCAAAGGGGGATACTGACCAGCAAAGCCCAGTTGAGCCCCTTGAGCAAGGGCAACGCTTTCATATGCTCGAGGCGTTCGATACCGCGTTCGAGACGCAATTTAAGCTCATCGAGATTCACCGGTTTGACCAAATAGTCATAGGCACCGGCACGCATGGCTGATATGGCGGAGTCCAGTGAGGGATATCCGGTCAAAAAGATAACCATGGCTTTGCGGTCGATCTCGTGGATTTTTTTAAGCAGCGTCAGTCCATCCATTTCCGGCATTTTTATATCAGTGATCACAAAATCAACCGGGGTTTTTCGGTATGCCTCGAGCCCCTGAAGACCATCTTTGGCCACAAGGGTTTGATGGCCCCAGCGATTTAAAACTTCGGGTAATGTTTCGAGAATATCTTCCTCGTCATCAACTACGAGTATCTTGGCCATTGTTGTGATCCTCTTGTTAACAGATGATAGAATCAGCAGGGTTCCGCATCCGGCCGAACTCTAATTCATTAACATGATTTGATCAAAGGTATTTGACTACCGGACGAAAATGGTTTCCTGCGAAATTTAATAAAGATACTGTTTACCTATAATATTTAAAAAGTTTACTTTTAATTCAAGTAATAAATTTAATAGGTGCAAAATTATAGATTTGCTGAAATCATTTGGTGGAACAGAGTGATTTATGGCTGGCTTTCATCCCCGAAAATATATTCCTGGCGGTATATTTTGTCACCGCAATCGGCCGGGCCGAAATTATCCCAGGCACGAATCATATCACAGACCTGATGGCAAAAATCGATATTGTCCAGTGTCGAGTGAACCACCTCAACGCTGTCGACACAGCCACCGCTGTCGATTCGCAAACGCACCTGCAGTTTACCGGCGACATCGGGGTGTTGTTTCAAATAGCGATGGTAACATTCAGTGATAGCTTTATTGTGCGTCTTTATGATTTGTGAGATATGCTTTGCACTGCGGTTATTTTTGGCGGAATTTTTTGTTTTTGCTTCGGAATGTTTCAGGTCGAGTAGCCATTGCGGCAGGCCGGTACCGTTGTTTGTTGCTTCTGTTGCGTCCCTATTATTCATCGCCCAGGTTTCACCTGGCTGGTTGGCGTCATCAGCCGTATCGGCGCTGTCCGTCTCGGCGGTTGAAGAGACAGATTTCCCATTATCTCCGCCGCCGGAATTTTCTTTGGCAAAGAGTGTAAAAACCGTGATTAAGAGCATCCCTGTCAGAATGAATCGACCACTAACCCGCAAGAACAATAAACAATCCTCCTCATTCGCGTCACCCCGGCCAACATTGTGGCAAAAGTATTGATTTTATTAAAAAGATGCAAGATTTTTTTACTGTTGCGCCCAGGTAACAATATGGTAATTCCCTGTCACAATTTTGTAGTTCAATAAAGCCGGGTATACCGTTATAACTGTATAAAATACAATTCGTAACGTTTTTATTGAACCTTGTCGGTGTTTAAGATGCATATAGTGTGCCAGAAACAGGCGGAGATGTGAGCAAATGAGGAAAAGTGGGAATGGGGGGTAAAGGCATCTTGCAGTAAACCGCCCGGAATATTTCATCCAACGGTTGCCTGCATGCTTTCTCCAGGTGCTAAAAGAAACGCCAAACAAGGTTGCCGGTACAATTGCTGCTAAGCGTTTCCGCGCAGGTGCACGGGATGCTTGAGTAAACAGGCCCGCAGAGGCTGCTTTTCAGTGCTGCCGATAAACGGAGTGAATGGCAGGGATGCTGATGACAAAAGGTGCAGATCAGGTTGCTCCAAACGTTGCCGTGTCGGATGCCCAGGCACCCGACTCTGTTCTGCCAGACACTCCTCTGTTCTGGGGGGTGTTGTGCCTTGTTGCTCATGCATAGATGCCTGATGAATACATGGCGATGCTGAGCTGTGTGTTTTATATGCCAAACCAAGGTTGCGAATTCCAGACTGCTAACCTGAAAATCAAGAGCAAAGCCCTTACCCCACCAAATTCCCAATTTATGTAAATGAACAAACGCTGAATTTTAATTCAATCTTTGGCTGATATTGAACTGATTTTTGTCTCTCTTTTTATCAAAGGCATAATTTGTACTAAAAATGTCATCTCCGTAAAAATTATCATGACCGAAGACGGGCATCACTTCAATGCGCTCTTGAGCCAGAATCGAAATTTTGTAGGCCAGATACTGGGCGATTGACTGCGTCTTTGGGTCCTGTTCCGATAAAAAGAGACAGTTCAGCTTTGATAAGAGTCTGGCGCTGTATCGGTCATCCGGAATCGCACCGATGACCGATAAATTCGGCAGTATCGGTAAAAAATATTTGTGTACATATCTAAGGAGAAACTGATAGGTTGTCGGCTCTTCAAAACGATTTACCACAATCCGGGGAGCAAACATTCTCAGAGCCATTCTGAGCTCCTGTCGTTTGTGGTGTTCCAGTTGCTGCAAAAGTTGGTTCACCTCTTCAAATGTATGTGCCCAGGCTCTGTGTTGTTTCACTCTGCCGCTCAGAAGGCTGAACTGATTCGCCTTTTCCGGAAACATATGCTCGATCAAGCGAAAGATGGCGGCTTTTAAAAACAGAGCCAGTTCATCCAGAGTATCCAGACTGGGATTGATGACGATGATCGGATAATCGGATACGAGGAAAAAGTCCAGTGTGTCATGCGACAGGCTTGGATTTAAATCGAGCAAAATGTGACGATACTTGCTTTCCGCATCGAATATGGGTGCCTGGATCGTATTGCGGACGATATAGTCGAGCGATTCGCAGAACTGCGGATTAATGGAGCCATACAGATTATCCAGGGAAACATCCCGGCGGTGATCAAAATGATGATCGTGAGGTGCATTGGCCAAATCCGTGTTGAGCATATGCACAAAATGCCCGCGCATAGCACAATAACCGCCGATTGCAGCCGTTAAGGTGGTTTTGCCGGATAGCATCGCATTGCCTGCAACCGCCCATAACCTCGTCGGGATGGCAGCCTGATTGAATTTTACGTTTGTTGTATCCAAAGGTTGTCGGATTTCTCCTTTGACAAGCAGTAAGCTTTATTCACACTGTAGCACTAGCAATCCGTGTGCCAAAGGATATTTTAGAGATGTTATATTTCCAAGTTGCTGTTAATTATGATATTATGTTATTCGGCCGGGAAAGAAGGCGGGATGGTCACGTCAGAAATATACGACAGGATGCAGGGAATAATCACTATTTATTGACACAATCTTTTGTATTTACTGTTTTTAAATTATATTTTTCAACTATTGCAAAATACGACATCTGCCGCAATATACGGCAGCGCGATAGAGGTGGGATGAACAATAAGAACGCTTGGTAATGCATGTATCGCTTGCGCGTCGCAACTCTGCCTTACTCTTTGATTTCATATCGCTTTAATTTTCTCAGAAGCGTATCCCGGTGTATGCCGAGCATATTGGCGGCAAGGCTCTTGTTCGAATCGGCGAGGTGTAAAACATATTGGATATGCTGTTTTTCCACTTCCGAAAGTTTTAAAGAGACTTGTTCTGAAACGCTTTCAGTAGCTGTCGATTCAGGATCGATAATATGCTGCGGCAAATCAAATGATTTCAGTTCCGAGCCGTCACAAAGCGCTATGGACCTTCTAATGGTGTTGGCGAGTTCACGTACATTACCCGGCCATGAATAGGACCGCAACATTGTGATGATGGCTTGGGGAATTTTTATCTTTTTCAGATTATATTTGTGTGCAAAGTCGTCGGCAAAATGTCTTGCCAAAAGCGGTATATCCTGGGGAATTTCGCGCAATGGCGGCATTGCGATTTGCACGGCATTTAGGCGGTAATAGAGATCCGACCGAAAAGATCCGTCTTTTAAAATATCATTTATATCTTTATTGGTGGCTGAAATCAGTCTAAAGTCGACTTTGATGCTTTTATCCGACCCCAGGGGATGGTACTCTTTCTCTTCCAGTACTCTGAGCAGCTTAACCTGCATGGAAGGTTTCATGTCGCCGATTTCGTCGAGGAAGAGCGTTCCTCCGTCGGCCTGAGCGAATTTACCAATTTTGCTGTTCCGCGCATCGGTAAAAGCGCCTTTGCGATAACCGAACAATTCACTTTCCAGAAGGGTGTCTGGCAAAGCAGCGCAATTGATCGGAACAAAATTTTTCCGGGCTCTTGCTCCGGCGTAATGAATCGCCGTTGCCGCCAGCTCTTTGCCGGTTCCGCTTTCT
This sequence comes from uncultured Cytophagia bacterium, assembly GCA_964569215.1. GTDB lineage: Bacteria > Zhuqueibacterota > Zhuqueibacteria > Residuimicrobiales > Oceaniaggregativiventaceae > Oceaniaggregativivens_A. The sequence goes on along the minus strand of CAZMUU010000126.1, from coordinate 2,353 downwards.
CCGAGAATTAAAACAGGGAGATCCGTATTGGCGATTTTGGAAATGAGTTGACCGATATTTTTAATGCGTTCAGTGTTTCCCAGCAATGCCTTGCCGGCCGGAACGCCGCTGGTAATGTCTGAAGACGCCTGTTGTGGGGATTTGTCTATTTTTTCGAGAATTTCATGAATTTGCACCAGAAGATCATTCATGATGATCGGTTTCATGATATATTGATAAGCACCGAGTTTCATCGCTTCCACCGCATCCTGAATCGAAGCATACCCCGTCATCATAATAACATAGATGTCGTTGTTTTGGCTCTTGATCTTGCGCAACAGTTCCATTCCCGAGTTCCTCGGCATCTTGACATCTGTGAGCACGATATCGATATCATAGCGTTCAAGATAATCAAGAGCCCTGGTAGCAGAATCAGCGGTAAGACAGGGAATCTTTTCGAGTTCGAACACATCTTTAATTGCGCGCAGACAATTTTTTTCATCGTCGACCACCAGTATTCTGGCTTCGGTATGCATCATAATTTCAACCTCTCAATCCTCGGGTTTGTATAAAATCATCCTCATTGTCTCCTTTGAATACCGGAAAGTGCAATGCAAAGGTGGTTCCTTTATTGACCTGCGATGTCACATCAATTGAACCACTGTTGCGTTCGATTGCAGAGTGTACCAGCGAGAGGCCGATTCCGACGCCTTTTTCTTCCTTGCGGGTATAAAACGGTTCGAATATCTTGTCCACATCGGGTTCAGGAATACCTCTGCCGCTATCCGAGATGAACACAACCACTTTATTATCCTCCATAGCGGTTCTCAGGGTCAAGGTGCCACCGTTCGGCATTGCATCTTTGGCGTTCAGGATCAGGTTGAGCAAAATTTGTTTCAGATCATCCTGATTGATGTATGCCGGTTTGATGTTGTTATAATCTTTAACAATTTTTATACTAAATAATTTCAAATCTTTTGCCAAAAGTGCCGGTATTTGATCGAGAATCCGGTTTACATCGACCTTGCTGCGTTTGGCTTTGGATTTTTTAGCAAAGTCCAGCAGATTCTCGATTAATCGTTTTGAACGTTCCACTTCCTCTTCAATCAGATCGAGGTGTCTTTTAATCAGCGAATCGCTGAGATCGGATTTTTTCCGCAGTATATAGAGGGAAGCAGTTATTGTATTGAGCGGATTGCGGAATACATGTGCAATGCCGGCACCGAGTTGTCCCATTGCCGCCATTTTTTCCGACATGACCAGTTTTTGTTGGGCGTCGCTGAGCGCAGCGCTGGTGGTTTCAATTTTTCGGCGCAGTTCACCGGTATTTTGTTCCAACTGCCGGAACATCTTCTCCTCGCGGGAGGCATCGCGCAAAATGCAGCCAATACCAATGATGCGATTGCCATGCCGCAAGGGAATCATCTGTGCGTTTACAGTTACTTTTTCTTCCGTGTCGCTGAGTTTCCATTTTTGTGCGGTAATGTCTTCACCATCCAGTGCCCGGTAAAGCGCGGTTGAAATTTCATCAGCATCTGTTTCCTCAAACAATTCGACAAAATCGAGCTGATGGTCTGTTGCCACCAAATGGGGGAGGGTGGATTCTGCGCGTTTGTTGGTATGTTCTATTTGACCGCTTGTATTGAGAAAGAGCACGAGGTCATTGTTATTTTCAATCAGCTCATGGTAACGATGCGTCAGATCCTGGTAGATCCTGCGCTTAAGAACGGCTTTGATCCTGCTGGCAAGTTCTTCCCGGTTAAACGGCTTGGTGACATAATCATCCGCTCCCAGATCGAGCCCGCTGATTTTGTCACGCGGAGCGGTTCGTGCGGTGACCATGATGATGGGTATATCGCGGAGCTGTCGGCTCTCCTTAAACTTTCGGCACAGGGAAAATCCATCTTCTTCAGCGTTGAGCATAATATCCAGCAGTACCAAATCATAAGCTTTGCTTTGAGCGCTCTTCAGGCTGCTTTGCGGTGTGCTGCACCAGTCCACCTGATAGCCCTTGTTCTTGAGAAAATAGCGAATGACAAAGGCCTGATCCCTGTTGTCCTCTACCACCAGAATCCGGGGCTTGTCCGGAGTTTGCATGTTTCTATCCTTTACGTTGCCGGCAAGAGATGCAAATAATTATTTGGATTTTATTCAATGTGCCCGTATATTAGAGACACAAAATACCAAATCCAGATAATGTACATTAGCAAATAATTAAAAAAGGTGCAAGTTCCTTTTTTTTCCATTTTTCGGTGATCTGATGAAGGAAATGACAAGCAGGAAGAGAAAAAAAACGGACCAAAGCAGAAAGCTGGGGACGTTTGGCGGTGTCTTTACACCCGATGTCTTGACGATTTTGGGTGTCATTATGTAC
>CAZMUU010000125.1:0-9410 GCA_964569215.1 uncultured Cytophagia bacterium | reverse complement strand
TCGATACCCTCATCATAAACGGAGCAGAGTGCGAACCATTTTTAACCTCTGATCACCGGTTGATGCTGGAGGAACCAAAGAAAATTCTGCTCGGTATTCAGATCATGACCAAGATACTCAATGTCAAAAAAATCATCATCGCGATCGAGAAAAACAAACCCGACGCCATCAAGGTGATGCGAAAAAACTGTAATGAAGGGAACTCTTCCTACCGTGTGCTTGGTCTTCCGGTTAAATATCCACAGGGTGCTGAAAAACAACTGATTTATGCCATCACCCGTCGCCGTGTTCCCGCGGGTGGCTTGCCCATGGATATCGGATGTGTTGTGCATAATGTCGGTACTGCCGTGGCTGTTTATGATGCGGTTGCATATAAACGCCCACTGGTGGAACGTTTTGTCACCGTGGCAGGTCCGGGCATCGAACAACCCAAAAATCTTCGGCTGCGAATCGGAACCTCTTACCGGTATGTTTTTGATTATTGCGGCGGCTTGAAAGAGAGCACGGCCGAGATCATCATGGGAGGGCCGATGATGGGAATCGCCCAGAGTTCTCTTGATATACCGGTCATAAAAGGTACTTCCGGATTGCTTGCCTTTGAAAAAAGAAATGTTTTGGACAAAACGGAAAAAGTTTGTATTTCCTGCGCACGCTGTGTTGATGCCTGTCCGATGAAACTTATGCCGACGACAATTGCCAATTATGTAAAACATGGTTATTTTGACAAAGCAGATGAATTTAATGCCCTGGATTGTATGGAATGCGGTTCCTGTGCTTATCTTTGCCCATCTCATATCAATTTGGTCCATTATATTCGCTATGGTAAGAGCGAGATCGTTAAAAGAAAGAAAAATGCAAACGTATCTTGATATGCAAACTCTAGAGATAGGTAAATGGAAGAAAAATTATTTGTTAAAAGCTCTCCACATCTGACAGACCGGGAATCTGTTCCCCGTATTATGTATTCCGTTGTCCTGGCGTTAATACCCGCTGGTATCGGCGCTGTTTACTTTTTCGGCGTTCGGGCGTTGTGGATTACCCTGGTCAGTATTGCTTCTGCAGTTGCCACCGAATATCTAATTCAAAAATTTCGCAAGGTGCCTGTCACCATCAGTGACGGCAGCGCCGTTCTCACCGGGGTGCTTCTCGCCTATAACGTTTCGGTCCAGGTGCCGCTTTGGATACCGGTGGTCGGTTCCTTTTTCGCTATCGCTGTTGGAAAGCAGGTCTTTGGTGGACTGGGGTTTAATCCCATGAATCCGGCCCTGCTCGGACGAGCTTTTTTATTGGCTTCCTGGCCGACACATATGACTATTTTCGACAAAGCCATTCCTCGCGGCGGTACGGTTTCCGGTATTGATGCCATTACATCTGCAACGCCACTAAACGTTTTAAAGCAGTCCAAGGATATTCTGGCCAATGCTTCTGATTTTCCGGTCGAAAAGGTCACCCAGGCACACCAGGCTCTGGCTCAACTGTATGATGCCACCGAAAAATTGTTTTGGGGCCGGATCGGCGGGTGCATCGGCGAGACTTCTGTTTTTCTTCTGCTGCTGGGAGCCGCCTATCTCATGTATAAACGCTATATCGGCTGGAAAATACCCTTTTCATATCTCGCTACCGTGGCCCTGCTTGAATGGGTTTTTGGGGGTGCTGAAGGATTATTTACCGGTGTGGTTCTTTTTCACCTCTTTTCCGGCGGCCTGATGTTGGGTGCTTTTTTTATGGCAACCGATATGGTAACTTCTCCGGTGACGTTTAAAGGCAGAATATATTTTGGTATCGGCTGTGGAGTGATCACGGTTCTCATCCGGGAAATCGGAGGATATCCGGAAGGCGTTTCATATTCCATTCTGCTGATGAACCTGACTGTTCCTCTGTTCAATAGATACACAAAGCCTAAAGTTTTTGGAGGTAAGAAGGCGAAATGAAAGATATCATTAGACTGGGCACTATTCTGATGTTAACCACCGCCATTGCGGCCGTAGGACTTGCAGCTGTCTATTCCGTTACCAAGCCGAGAATAGAAGAGCAAAAACGGTTGGCTGTTGAAAACGCGCTTACCCTGGCGCTGCCCATGGTTGAAAAAGATGCCATTGTAGCTGCTGGTGATCAAAGCGATATACAGTATTATAAAGCCTACGATAGCGCTGAAAAAGATACATTGGTCGGATATGCCTATATCGCCCGGGGTGCCGGTTACTCGAGTACGATCGAAACCATGGTGGGAATAGACAGCAGCGGCCGGATCGTCGGCTTGAAGGTACTTGATCAAAAAGAAACACCCGGTCTCGGTACCAAGATCGAAGAAGTCAAATATGGAGAGCGTGATCCCTGGTTTACGCGCCAGTTCATCACAAAGCCGGCAGCAAAAGTTAAGCTGGAGAAAGATGGTGGGTCCATTGATTCCATAACCGGGGCAACCATTTCGTCCCGGGCGATGACCAATTCAATTGCACAGGGTTATCGTGAATTGCAACAAGTTGTAAAAAATCAACAGAATTGATATCCGGTTTGGAGTAAAAAAATGTCGCTTTTTAAGGTTTTTTCCAAAGGGTTATATGATCAAAATCCGGTTTTTAAGCAGGCATTGGGATTATGCCCAACACTCGCTGTAACCGGTTCCATTGAAAATGGTCTTGGAATGGGAATTGCATCTACTTTTGTTCTATTGTGCTCCAATTTACTCGTTTCGCTTGTTCGTAAAGGTGTACCCAACAAAATCCGTATACCTATATATATCGTCGTTATCGCATCCTTTGTCACCATCGTTGACCTGGCAATGGCAGGCTTTGTTCCCGATCTCCACAAATCTCTGGGAATTTTCGTTCCCCTCATTGTCGTGAATTGCATGATACTCGGACGCGCTGAATCGTTTGCCGGGAAAAATAATGTCGGTTTGTCACTTCTTGATGGCCTGGGTATGGGAGTTGGTTTCACACTGGCTCTGGTTGTAATCGGTGCGATTCGCGAATTTTTAGGAAACGGTAGCCTTCTCGGTATTCCCGTTATCGGAGCGGGCTATGAACCGGTCTTAATTATGATCTTGCCCCCTGGTGCATTTTTAACCATCGGATTTGTGCTTGGGTTTTTCAATTGGCTCGAGAATAAACGAAACGCTTGACGATAACCTACGACTATTTTGAGGTACGTATGGATTTTCAAACATTAATGATTATCGCTGTTGGCGCTATATTTATCAATAATTTTGTGTTTGCCCGATTTCTCGGAATTTGCCCCTATATCGGCGTCTCCAAACAACTCGACTCCGCTGTCGGTATGGGTGCTGCGGTTATTTTCGTGATGACATTGGCATCAACAGTCACCTGGCTCATCTATCACTATCTTCTGGCCCCTCTGCCGAGCAATATTTTCGTAAAAATATTGTCACTTTCATCTCCACCTGACCTCACCTTTTTAAAAACAATAGCGTTTATACTGGTTATTGCTTCACTGGTTCAATTCGTGGAAATGGTTATTCAAAAAACCAGTCCGGCTCTTTATAAATCATTGGGTATCTATCTACCGCTCATCACCACAAACTGTGCGATTCTGGGGGCAGCTTTGCTCAATATCGATGAAAACTTTATGTTTATCGAAAGTATTGTTCACGGCTTTGCCGCCGGTGCGGGATTTACCCTTGCTCTTGTACTAATGGCTGGTATTCGGGAAAAACTCGATCTGGCAGATATCCCCCCGAGTCTTCGGGGGATCCCCATTGCTTTTATTATGGCAGGGTTAATGGCCATTGCTTTTCTCGGATTTTCAGGTCTCAAGCTAGGTTAATAATTTATGGTTGCTAAAAATAAAAATTCAAGCGATTCAAAATCCGGCTCTGAAGAAAAAAAGCCGGACAACAAGCAAGAACAAACACCGCCTCAAGACGAGAAAAACAAGACGGAAACTCATGAAAAAAATGAATTTAAAGGTATTCTTGATGATAAACGAATGCCTTTTCTCGAACATCTGGAGGAACTGCGCTGGACGATTCTACGCAGCGTCATTGCGGTGTTTATCGGAGCTATTGTCTGCTATATTTTTTCCAAACAAATTGTCACTTTTTTGCGACAGCCGGCACCAGAAGATATCAAACTTATCTTTCTCGCCCCGACTGAAGGATTTATGATCTACTTAAAAGTGGCCATCTTTTCCGGCCTTGTTCTGGCATTGCCTTATGTTGCTTATGAATTTTGGAAATTTGTCGTACCCGGTCTCCTCGATAAAGAACGAGTCCTGGTACTTCCTATTGCATTTTTTACCACCCTGTGTTTTGTCATCGGCGCCTCTTTTGCCTATCTCATCATCATCCCTTTTGGACTGCGCTTTTTGCTTGGGTTTCAAACCGATTTTCTGGAAGCGACGATTGCGATTGGAAAGTATCTCGGTTTTGTGGTTACGATTATCCTGGTTTTTGGGGTCGTATTTGAGCTGCCGGTCTTGTCCTTTTTCCTGACCAAAGTTGGTATTTTATCTCCGCATTTTTTGAGATCGAAACGCCGTTATGGTATTGTCATTATTTTTATATGTGCGGCTGTGCTTACACCGCCGGATATTTTTACACAACTCATGCTGGCAGGTCCATTGATTTTTCTTTACGAAATCAGTATTTGGGTTTCTAAACTCGTTTATCAAAAAAAAATAAAGACCTCTAAATAGCAATGAGCGCAGTTGTTCTTTTCTTAACCGAAAACCAATATGAGGGAGGAGGAATCGTACTTGGGGTTTCGAGCCGGGCAAGGTATTGATCTGCATATTCATTCCGTCTATTCCGATGGTATCCTTAGTCCCCAAAATATAATCGAAATAGCACTCGTTTGTCAGTTGGTTGCAATTTCTATCACCGATCATGATCAGCTCACATGGGATAAACATTACCCGGTGGAACTTGATATCAAAGGGATTGAAATGATCCCAGGTATTGAGTTGAGCTGTGATTATAAAAACAGAGAGATTCATCTGCTGGGGTACTATTTTGATCCCGATAATTCCGAAATCATGGAATATTCGAAACAAATGCACCTTCAACGCGAAATTCGCGCTGAAAAAATACTTGACCGGTTGCAGAAATTCGGCATTGATCTTTCCATCGAAGAGGTGGTTGAAAAAGCAGGGCCGGGTATCATCGGACGGCCCCATATCGCCCAGTTAATGCTGAAAAAGGGGTATGTTCATAGCTTTCAGGAAGCATTTGACAAGTATCTGGGCGAATTTGGTATTGCAAATATCCAAAAACAACATCTTGATTTTATTCAGGGTATCGAGTTGATACACAAGGCCGGTGGTCTGGCGTTTTTGGCACACCCCATTTTTTACCGGAATTTACGTCTTTATGATGATTTGATCGATGCCGGTATCGATGGTATCGAAACCATCCATCCTAAACATTCTCAATCCGATGTTCAACTTTATCGCGAGATTGCTGAAAATTACTCGCTTCTTGAATGTGGCGGATCGGATTTTCATGGTTTTTATACTGCTGATGCTGCCATTGGCCATCCCTTTGTTCATGCCGATATTTTAACTAAAATAAAAGAAAAACTCATTTCCAGGAATTAAGCGAAGCCATGCCTGATAAGTATAAAGTCATATTTTTGCCGCATAAAAAAACGGGATTCTTTGAACAAGGTACATCTCTGTGGCAGGCTGCTCTTGAGCTCGGTATAAACTCCATTCAAGCTGATTGCGGTGGCCTGGGCAAATGCGGCAAGTGCCTGGTGACTGTTAAAGAAGGAGAATTGTCCGGTACAGAACAGGAGCGAAAGTTTCTCGATACAGAGAAAAACAACAAAATCAGACTCGCTTGTCAGGCGCGGATTATGTCCGATGTTGTTGTTGAGATTCCCATCGAAGATGAGACCTCTGCCCAGGTGATTTTGGCAGATGGAGAAACCTCTTTTACCGAACTCGATCCTGCGGTGGTGAAAACTTGTGTCAGCCTCGAAAAGCCCAAACTCGAGATGAATCCATTCGATCTTGAGGAACTCAAAAACAAGGTGAGATTCAGCTCTGTTGCACTGCAGGTGCTGCAAAAACTGCCTGAAACCCTGCGACAGTCTGATTATAAAATAACCACTACCTGCTATGCCGATAAACTTATTGATATAGAACCAGGTGACAGCTGTGATAGCAGATATGGCATAGCCGTCGATATTGGTACCACCACTATTGTAGCCAAACTGGTGGATCTGAATAGCGGAGATATTGTATCAGTGGCCTCCCAACTCAATGCTCAACGCCAATTTGGTGAGGATGTGGTTTCCCGTATTTCCTATGCTTCGGAACAAAAAAATGGTATTCAGAAAGTTCAAAAGACCATTATCGACCAGCTCAACCGTTTGATCGATCAATTGTTGCAGCCACGCCCTTTGAAACCTGACCGGATCTATGAACTAACCATTGCCGGCAATTCGACCATGGAACATTTGTTGCTGGGTATCTTACCGAAATATATGGCTGAATATCCCTATGTTCCTGTTTTTCGGGGACCGATTGAGTTTACAGCCGCTGAAATCGGAATTAACATAAATCCGAACGCCATGATCTATCTGCTACCCAATATCGGTCGTTTTGTCGGTGGGGATACGGTAGCGGTGTTATTGACCCTGGCGAAACGTTACCAGGGAACCTGGCTGATGATCGATATTGGTACAAATGGTGAACTGGTTCTCTTTCACAAAGGTGAAATGATTGCCTGTTCAACCGCTGCGGGGCCGGCTCTTGAAGGGGCTCATATTTCCTGCGGCATGCGGGCAACGACCGGGGCTATCGATCATATCGATCTGAATGGTGATGACCTTCTCTTGCATGTCATCGGTGACTCCAAAGCCAGAGGTATCTGTGGTTCCGGAATTATCGATGCCATAGCAACCAGCCTGAAAGCCGGCTTGATAGATCAGACCGGCAGGATTCTGGATTCGAATGAATGGGGGGAAGATATCGCTGAACCGCTGAGAAAACGTATTCTAACCTCTGATGACTCTAAACAGATACGATTTATCGATGATTGCACCATGAATCAGAAGGATATCAGAGAAGTTCAACTTGCCAAAAGTGCAATTGCTTCCGGTATTCAAATTTTGCTCAAGCAATATCGGCTCAGCACTGACGATCTTGATACCATATACCTTGCCGGTGCTTTCGGTCAGTATATCCGGCCGGAAATGGCACAGAAAATCGGATTGTTACCCGATATAGATCTACAAAAAATACATTTTATCGGCAATGCAGCATATGCAGGGGCGGAACTGGCGCTTTGTAATCGTTCCTTTAAACAGCTTGCTCAAGAGCTGGTTGAAAAAGTTAAATATATAGAAATCTCCACAGATTTGGAATTCCAAACCCTTTTTGCCGAAAATATGCTTTTTTAAATTCCCCGCACCCTTTGACGTAAATGATGAGGCAATTTTTGTGTGTAAAACCAAAGCTGAATTGTTCCCGAGCAAAGGGTAGAGAGTCAACCGGGTAGAATCTTTATTGAACAATCGCCAATTAATGCATTCGTATAAACTTGGGAGTTGAGTATGATCAATGAAAAAATTGAACAGGCAGTTGCTATCCTTGCTGAACAAGATATAGATATGTGGATGACTTTTGTGCGTGAAAGTACTTCCACCCCGGATCCCATGCTCGAGATCATTCTTGGCGGAAATGTAACCTGGGCATCGGCGTTTATAATTACCAAAACGGGTAAAAAAATCGCTATCGTCGGTAGTATGGATATGCAGAATGTAAAGGATCATGCAGATTACGAGGTTATCGGATACAGGGACTCGATCAAGGAACCATTGCTAAAGATTTTGAATGAGAACGATCCCGGCCGTATTGCAATAAACTTTTCCACAAATGATGTGATTGCCGATGGATTGACCCACGGCATGTATTTGATGCTGAACGATTATCTCAAGGAGAGTCCATTTTCAGACCGCCTCGTTTCGAGTGAAGGCATTATCGCTGCTGTAAGAGGCAGAAAATCGGAATCAGAAGTCAAACGCATCAAAGCTGCAATAGATGAGACGCTGGATATTTATGACCAGGTAACGGCATTCCTGCAAATCGGTAAAAGCGAAAAAGATGTAGCTGATTTTATCCTTGCAAAAATGCACGCAAAGGGATTGCAGACGGCCTGGGATCCGGATCATTGTCCTGCCGTTTTCACCGGCCCGGATACCGCTGGTGCGCATGCTGGACCGACAGAGCGAAAAATAAAAGCCGGGCATTTGTTGAATATAGACTTTGGTGTTAAAAAAGATGAGTATGTTTCCGATTTGCAACGCACCTGGTATATTTTAGCACCCGGTGAGTCCGGTGCACCGAATGAGGTGATCCATGGATTCGAGACCATCCGCGATGCCATCCAGGAGGCAGCCAAAGCGCTTAAACCCGGTGTCGAAGGATGGTCAGTCGATGCGGTTGCAAGACAATATATCGTCGATGCCGGATACGATGAATATCCCCATGCGCTCGGTCATCAGGTCGGTCGTAAGGCCCATGACGGTTCTGGTTTGCTTTGCCCGAAATGGGACCGCTATAAAAATTTACCTTATTCCATCGTTGAAACGGGCCAGATTTTTACCATCGAACCAAGATTGACCGTTGCCGGACATGGTATCGCCACGATAGAAGAGATCGTTCAGGTCACTGATGATGGCTGTATTTTTCTCTCTGAACCGCAAAAAGAGCTTATTCTTATCGGTTAGCCTTTTGCGGTCGAGCCAACTGTTTACTATGGGTTCGCTAACGGTTGTATTTTTTTACCTGCGAGCCCTTTTTTAATACCTTGCTTTCGAAAAAGTACAGCGAATTGCTTCCCGTGCTGTATTCATTTAATTTCTCTTCTGCATAATCCTCTCCCCGTATGTACATATGGATAGAAAATGAAAACTCTCTACAGGCATCGGAGGATGTAATAATGAACAAGATATATATCACTGTTTGCTCGTTTATACTTTGCTTCTTATGTGCGATAGCATCAGCTCAGGACGCTACGCCTGTCCGCAAGGATACGACTGTAACAGCATCTCAAAAACAGAACCAGAATCCGGTGTCACAGATTAGTTACCAGGGGTACCTGACCGATATTAACGGGAGTCCTATCTCCGGCAGTGAAGATGTGCTCATCAGCATATGGAATTCAGCTGCAGGGGGTATAAAATTATGGGAAGAAAATCATACTGTCGACATTATTCGCGGTTATTTTACCGCAGAATTAGGCGCCAAAAACAGTTTTCCCAAAGAGCTGTTCGACGGATCAGACAGATGGCTTCAGGTCAGAGTAGGGGGAGAAGACCTCTATCCTCGCAAGCGCATCAGCAGTGTTGCGTACTCGCTCCATTCCGCCAACAGCGCCCAGCTGAACAACCATCCGGTGGAAGACTTTGTGCTGCTACAGAGTGCGCAAGATCATTCGCGCA
>CAZMUU010000124.1:0-9458 GCA_964569215.1 uncultured Cytophagia bacterium | reverse complement strand
CAACGGACAAGGCCGTTGATCCGACCAGCGTCATGGGGGCGACCAAGCGCATCAGCGAGCTCTTTTGCGTGTCGCGCAACGGCGATTGTGAGATGAAACACATGGTGGTGCGGTTCGGCAATGTTCTGGGAAGTCAGGGCTCGGTTATTCCCCTTTTTCAGCAGCAAATTCGCAACGGTGGCCCGGTGACCATCACCAGCAAGGAGGTCAGCCGTTTTTTTATGACCATTCCCGAAGCGGTGGAACTGGTGCTGCACGCCGGAGTGATCGGCGAGGGCGGCGAGATTTTTATTCTCGATATGGGCGAGCCGATCAAAATTTACGACATGGCGCGGCACTTGATCGCTTTATCCGGTTTTGAGCCGGAAAAGGATATCAAGATTCGCATTATCGGTCTGAGACCGGGTGAAAAGTTACATGAAAAATTGTGGGCGGAGCACGAACTGCCGCAAAAAACCGTACATCCAAAAATATTAAAGTTGTCGAATGGCCTAAAAAATCCAGGCTGTATATCATCACACGACCTCAATCACCTCATCGATATTGCCAAACACGGAGAAACCGATAAGGTTATTCCGCTTTTGAACAAATTGGTGCAATATCCTCTCTAGTTTTCCTCCCTGAACCCTCTCTATCTATTTCAAAACAACCGGTTTTTGGTACAAAGTTTGCGTTTATAGAACTGTTGCGCTTTAAACAGGCAGCAGCTTTATTTGCAAATTTGGGCACATATGTTTTTATTCAAATAAGAGCGTTTTTTACAAAAGGCGTCTTTACTGGGAATGCGTCTTTTTAGAACACTGTATCAATCGAGGGCACCTTATGACATCGCAATGCTGGGTGATCGAAAATGAGGGGCAAAAGCTGGGACCATTGACCAATCACGCGTTGGCATTGTGGGGAATTCAGGGATTGGTATATCCCCGGGATATCCTTTTTCGCAATAACAACCGGATACTTGCCGGTCGGTTGCAGAGCTTGCAGCCGTTTATTCGCAACAACGGCCATCTGCAGCGGGCCAAATTATGGGCCATAGGAGGGGGTAAAGGCGGCGTGGGTAAATCTTTTTGTAGCGCAGCTCTTGGAATGGCGCTGGCTGCAAAGGGTATTAAAACCGTAATTGTTGATCTCGATTTTTTTGGTCCCAATCAGCGGGAGATTTTCAAGCTTTCTTACAAATATCCTTCCTTTTGGAAGGCTGTTACCACCAACACGCCGCTGGCCAAAGCCGCCAGGGCGACGGCGTTTAAAAACCTCTGGATTATTCCAGGGTCTACCACCCTGGAGCAGTCCCGTCATGTTTCCATCTACAACAAAGTCAAGCTGGTGCAGGCGCTGCGAAGTCTGAGTGTCGATGTCGTGTTATTGGATATGGGCCCGGAAACGGAATCCGATACGCTGGATTATTTCATCACTGCAGACAATAACATTCTGGTGACACAGGACGACCCGACAGCACTGCAAAGTACGGTATCCTTTGCAAGGTCGGTATTCAAGCGCAAAATCGATACCGCCGTAAAAAGCCTGGCCCATAACGAGGATGAGGTCGGCCTGGATTTGAATAAAAAGCAGCCTTTGCTTCGAAACACCATTACCTACCTGGAGGCAAAGGGTTTGCCGGCGGACAGTATGATCCAGCGCGCTTTGACCAGCATGAACATGACCATGGTCTTGAACCGCATGAGTAAATCCGGCCACGTTCATCCCGGCCGCCTGTTGTCGAAATATTTTAAGGATATGATGGCCATCGATATTCCGGTTGTGGGCGTTATCAAGGAAGATGACGGTGTCAAGGAAGCGATGAAAACGCAAAATATCGCCAGATTGATCAATCCCGTCACAGCGGCCTTTGACGATATCACCATTATCGCGGAAAAACTGCACAAAAAAAGTCAGATCATTCCTGTTGACCTGTCGACAGTTGCCCGGCTGGACAATAAAAAGGATATAAAAAATACCCACATTTGTGGCCAGTGGTGTCCTGCATGGGATGACTGTAATTTCCAGCAAGCAGGCGAAATTTGTCCGGTGCGAAATATGAATTAGGGCGTTTTGCCCCTGATGGCCACATCTCATCCCTTCCCATGATTGGATATGTACGACTTTGGTAATCCAGCCGGACGCATCCAATTTCTTGCTTGTTGCTTCTTTCTGTTGTATATTTAAAAAATCAGGATGAACGGAACGGGGCGTTTATGCTAAAAACTCCACTCGATGGTATGGAGCTCATCATCAAGAGTCCCATGCCTGTCTGTATTATTGATAAAAACGGGAAAATACATCTGGCCAACCAGGCATTTTATCAATTGGTCGGCATACAGGCTGCAAAAGAAGATAAAGCGCTGAAAAGGATCAACCGTTATATAGAAATCGATCCGGCAGCACTATTTGACAAAATGAACGACTCATTTTGTGGTTACTCTTCAAAAATTCTCGCCTCTTCCGATATCCTGCAAATCAGCGGGTTTCGAATTCATCAGGGAGAATTCCTTGTACTTAATTTTTGCGTACCTTCAAAAAGCCATTGTGAGCGTGAAAAGGAGATGCAGATCGAACGCGATTTTTACCGGATTTTACGCTCTTCTTCTCTGCCTCTGATGATATACAACATCGAGACCGTTTTTTATCTTAATGATGCTGCCGAAGATTTGCTGGGTTATTCCAGGATATATGAGCCGTCTCCCATTCCCAAAGATTTTTTGCGTTCCAGGATCAACAAAAAGCTTTATGAAAATGCGCAGGCTCGCTTGTGCGGCGAGAATCTGCCGAATACCTATGATGCGCAGTTGATCACCAAAACAGGTTCGAAAAAGTATATCCGCATCAGTGTTCAACTCATCACCTATCAGGGCTGCAAAGCCTTGCTCGCCACGTTTACGGACTTGACCGACAGGATTAAATTACAGAAACAATTGGACAAAGCCCGGAAAAATCTCAAAGTCAAGGTCGAAAAGCGCACCGAGCAGCTACAGATATGGAACGAAAATCTGGAAGAGGAAATTCACAAACGCCGCCAGGCAGACAGAGCCCTGGAGGAGAGTGAGGAAAAGTATCGCAAATTGGTGGAAATGGCGAATGAGATTATCACCACGATAAACCGGGATGGACTCATTACCTTTATAAATCAATACGGAGCCGACCGGCTTGGCCTGCAAGTCACTGAAGCGATGGGTCGCTCCTTGTTTGATATCTTTTCACCATATTATGCTGAAAAGCATTTAGGGGCTATTCAGCACGTTATTGATAACGGGCAAAAAGTACAATATGAAAATGTTTCCGAATTAAATGGAAAAGAGTATTGGTTCAACACAACGTTGCAACCGATTGAAAAAGGAAATAGCACTGAAGCTCTTTTAATCATCTATGATATTACAAAGATGAAAAATCAGCAAACCGAGCTGGAAAATTACAGACGCCATCTTGAAGATGTGGTCAAAGCTCGTACTGAAGAATTGTCCGATATTAACCTTAAGCTACAGAATGAAATCAACGAAAAGAACACTATTCAGGCTGAACTGATAGAAAGCAGAGAAAAATACAGATTTCTGGTAGAGAATCAATTAGAGGTGGTCGCCCGGATTGATATAAACGGTAAATTTAATTATGTTAGCCCATCATGTTGTAAATTGTTGGGGAAAGATGAAAGAGAACTGTTGGGCACAAAATTTTGGCATTTTGTTCATGAAGATGATCTGAAACAGGGAATAGAGGTATGGCAACAACTTCGCCGGCCGCCTTATGCACAGTATCTGGAACAGAGAATCAAGACCGCCGCAGGTATTCGCTGGTATGCCTGGTCTTTAAAAGCCGTTCTGGATAATAAAGATTGCTTTATTGCATCGGTTTCGGTCGGCCGTGACATCACTGAAAAAAAACATGCTGAAAAAGAGCTGGAAAAATCCGAGAAACGATTTCGCGATGTGATTGACCGTTCCATAGACGGATATGTTTTTATCGATCAATACGGGCATGTTCAATATCAAAATTCAGCCATGGAAAGGCTTTTCGGTTACCGGTCTCAGGACGTCCTGAATCAGGCGTTTCGCGATTTTATCTGGCCCGATGATATAGCTGTCGCAAACCGGTTATTCTCTTCCGTTATGGGGGGAAAAGCTATACGCTGGTATGAGCTCAGAGTAAAACATACCAATGGCTCGATGCGCTGGGCAGGATTGAATATGCGACGTGTTATACGCGATGGTATCGTCATCGGTATGGAGGGTTTTGTCAAGGATATCACCGAACAAGTGAACAGCAGAAAACGATTGAAACTTTTATCGGCAAGGCTCGTTGATATTCAGGAAGAGGAACGCGTCAGGATCTCGCGGGAGATTCATGATTCATTGGGTCAGTCTCTCACCGCTTTGCAATTCGAAATCACCGCCACAAAATCCGCCCTGGAAACGGATGTCAAGCGGGCCAAAAAGATGCTGGATCACAGCGGTGTAATGCTAAAAGAATCCATAGCTCTTGCTCAGAATCTCTGTTATACGCTGCGGCCGACGCTACTCGATGATTTCGGTCTGGTACCGGCTCTCAGGGATTACTTTCAGGATTTTCAGCAACGATGGGGTATAGAGGTTCGGTTCAAGCACCGGCCCCTGAATGGCGATCTTGATGAGAGCATCGAGACTGCTCTTTTCCGCGTTACCCAGGAAGCTTTGAACAATATATTAAAGCATGCTTTTAGCGACAAAATTTATATCAAATTATGGACGACGCATCAAACCGTATACTATCTTATTCGGGATTTCGGCAAGGGATTCGACACCAAAGTGCTGAATACCGCAAAAAATGAAAAATTCGGTATCCTCGGCATGAAGGAGCGAATAGAGTTACAGGGCGGCGAGTTTCGTATAATATCCCGCCCGGGACGGGGAACAAGCGTTTTTATCAATATTCCCCTCGCTCATTCGCATGAAGAGCTCAACACTCACTAGGTCACGATGGAAAATATGAAAGCGTATTTGAGCCATATGAGCTCGATTGGTGGATCGAATAGCAGGGATTCTTCCATTCTTTGTTGTTTTGCATGATATCAGAAAGGAGTACTATGCCGCCCGTAACCATTGTTATTGCAGATGACCATGCCCTTGTGCGCGCCGGTTTATGCGAACTGTTGCACACCATGGAGGATGTTATCGTCAAGGGCCAGGCGGGTGATGGCCTGGAAGCCATACAAAAAGTGCACGATTACAAGCCGGATATTCTTGTTTTGGATATTTCCATGCCGAAGATGCGGGGACTGGAAGTGATTAAAGAGATCAAAACCCATTCGGAACATACCAGAATACTTATCCTCAGTATGCACAACAAACCGGACTATGTGCGGGAAAGTTTTCGCAATGGAGCCAGGGGATATCTGTTAAAAGAATCGGCTGCCGATGAATTAAAACAAGCCATCAAAGCTTTGGCTCAGGATGATATCTATTTGAGCTAAAATATCAACCATTCCATTATTAAAGAGTGGATTGAAGGCAGTAGTATCCGGGGAAGCGAGGAGTTGCCGGGAAGTGCCGCCTTGACGGAACGCGAGAAAAGTGTGATGAAGCTTTTGGCGGAGGGGTATACCAATAAACAAGTGGCCAGGTTTTTTCACATCAGCAGCAAAACAGTGGAAACCCATCGCTACCGGATTATGGGAAAATTAAAGTTGGAAAACTTTGCCGCTCTGGTCAAATACGCGATTAAATCCGGTATGGTGGATTTGGAATAAATGATTTGATATTTTAGTTTGAAAATCTTATTTTCCAGTTCAGCATTTTATGCTGTCAATGTGATACACCATAACCGGTAATTCGATTATTTATTAAGGAGATCTATACATGGCGGAGATTGATCGCGACCTCGTGGCGCAGATTGTCAAAAATGTTGTTGCCGAGCTGGGAAAACAAAAACCGGTTGCAACGGCGGTTCAACCTTCCGGCGTGACCAATGGTGTTTTTGAAGATATCAATTCCGCCATCGCCGCCTCTATCGAGGCCCAAAAAGCCTGGATGCAGACCAGCCGGGAGGTAAAGGAAAAGGTGATCGCTGCCCTGCGTCAGGCGATGCACCAGCACGCTGAAGAATTCGCCCGCCGGGCTCTGCAAGAGACCGGCATGGGACGCCTGCAGGATAAGATTTTCAAACATCACAATGTTGCGGATGTCACGCCCGGTCTGGAAGACCTCGAAACGCGCTCCTGGACCGGCGATAAGGGCCTGGTCGTCGAGGATTATGCCCCTTACGGCGTCATTGCCGCCATTACACCATCCACGCACCCCATTCCGGTGTTGCTCAACAGCACCATCATTATGATCGCACCCGGAAACAGCGTCGTTTTTAATGTTCATCCGGCAGCCAAAAATGTATCCGCTTTTGCTATGGATATTTTTAACCGTGTTATTCAGGATAACGGCGGGCCTGCGAACCTGATCTCCATGGTGCGGGAACCCACTCTGGATTCGGCTCATGCGCTTTTTAACCACGAGCGCATTCCGATTATTGTCGCCACGGGTGGCCCCGGCCCGGTACGGGCGGCTTTTGCGGCCGCCAAAAAGGTGATCGCCGCCGGCCCGGGTAATCCCCCCGTGCTGGTGGATGAGAGCGCAGACCTCGCCGCCGCGGCACGCTATATCATCGACGGTGCGGCTTTTGACAACAATATCATTTGTATTGCGGAAAAAGAGATTTTTGTGGTTGAATCGGTTTTTGACCGCTTTATGCAGGAAATGCAAACCGCCGGCGCCGTTCGCCTGAACGAAACCCAGATTAAAGCCCTGACCGAAAAGGCGATTCCGGTCAGCGAGAAAAACCGGGAACCCTATCCGAGCCGGGAGTTTATCGGCAAAAATGCAAATGTGCTCGCCAAAGCCGCCGGACTCGATCTTTCCGATGATGTAAAAATGCTGTTTGGCGAAACCGGATTTGATCATCCCTTTGTACAGGTCGAACAGATGATGCCGTTTCTGCCGGTGGTCCGGGTTAAATCCGCAGAGGAAGGAATAGAACTATCCTATCGGGCGGAACACAACTTTGGACACACGGCCATTATCCATTCCAATAATCTCGATGTGATTACGCGTTTCACCCGGAAAATGGATACGGATATCGTGGCTGTAAACGGTCCCAGCCTGGCCGGACTCGGTCCCAAAGCGGGTGAATCCTATTTTTCCCATACCCTCGCCAGCCCCACCGGTGAAGGGGTTTGTACGCCGCGAAATTTTGCCCGTGTCAGACGACTGGCGATGTACAAGTCGCTGCAAATCGTCTGAGCCTGTTACGGTCGCTGCAGAGAGTTCGACTTGCCGTTAGTACAGGCTTGTATTTTCTGATTAATTCAGGAATTGATCGGCAATGAAACCGGAAAGATTGAAACAAGGTTATAAAATGTAGTTTGATATGTATTGCAGACTTTTTTTTTTTTTGAAAAGCTATACAAAACGATAACAGGAGGAAAACATGGCACAACAAGCACTGGGCTTAATTGAAACCAGGGGATTTGTCGGTGTGGTTGAAGCAGCGGATGCGATGGTTAAAGCTGCAAATGTTGAATTGATCGGTAAAACCCAGGTCGGTGGCGGTTTTGTGTCGGTCATGATTCGGGGCGATGTCGGTGCTGTTAAAGCGGCGATTGACGCCGGCGCTGCAGCAGCGGAAAAAGTGGGTGAATTGATTTCGGTGCACATTATTCCGCGGCCGCATGACGATGTTGCTCTGCTGCTGCCCACGCGTCCAAAGACGACGACGAAAAAAAGCGGATAGCCTTTTTGCCGGTTATCGAGCGGATTTTGAGAAAAGAGAGTTGGTTTGCGATGGCTCAACACGACCAAGCCGTTTTTTTTTGAATCTCAACCGTACAGGATTGGTAGTTAATAACAGGGAATTACAATGATCAAATCGTTGGATAAAAAGATCGAGCGGATACTGGCTGATCATCAATGCAAAGAGTTTATGCTTGCCGATGCGAAAGATGCGGATATGGCCTATGGTATTGCTGCTCCGGGCAAGAGTCCGGAACACCATGCCACGGAAGGACATTTTCGTACCCTGGCGGAATATCGGGTTCTCATCAGGCAGGTCATCGCGCAGGCCAAAGTGGATATCGTTCTCATGTCTGCCAGCACCAATGAAATTCTGACGATCGAGGAACGGTTGTTCGATAACAGCCCGGTTACCCCTGCTGCCCGGGCCAACGACACCACTGATATTCATGTGGTCAGCGGTGGCAGGTATATCCAGGAACCGGCTCAGCCGTTCCGGACGGCAACGATAGATCATATTCAGTGCGGCAAGTGGAGCTGTACCCCTGAAGAACGCAAACTCGGCGCCAATCTGGGACTCTATTCGGTGACCTATAACAATGATCTCGATCTGGATCTGAAGGTGTTGGAAACCTTTAAACAGTTTCGCCTCGAGGCGGAGAAAAAGGGATTTCGCTATTTTCTCGAGGTGTTCAATCCCAATATGCCCGATGCGGTCGAGCCGGAGAAACTGGGACAGTTTATCAACGACCGCATTGTTCGCGATCTCGCCGGCGTTACCAAAGCAGGGCGGCCGCTGTTTCTTAAAGTGGTTTACCAGGGACCCAAATTTATGGAACAACTCGCCGGCTATGATCCGGATCTGATTCCGGGAATTTTAGGAGGCTCTTCAGGAACCACCTATGATGCATTTAAAATGTTGGCGGATGCCAAAAAATATGGCGCGCGAATCGCGCTATATGGACGAAAGATCAACAACAGCGAACATCAGCCGGCATTTATTTCTTTTTTGCGGCTTGTAGCGGATGATGAGATTACACCGAAAGAGGCGG
This sequence comes from uncultured Cytophagia bacterium, assembly GCA_964569215.1. Taxonomy (GTDB): domain Bacteria; phylum Zhuqueibacterota; class Zhuqueibacteria; order Residuimicrobiales; family Oceaniaggregativiventaceae; genus Oceaniaggregativivens_A. The sequence continues at coordinate 661 of CAZMUU010000124.1, read as the reverse complement.
TGCATGCTTATCACGGTGTATTGCAGGAGCTCAAGATCAAGCCCTATCGCGATCTCGCGGATGACATGCAGCTTACCAATCCGGCGGTTTCCTATGGCGGTACCGGATCGAGTGTGAGTGTGAGTAAACCCATCTCCGGTACGGAGCGAAAAACAGTTGACGGGTCTGTCAACGAACAACAATCGTCCCCTTCCGACCGGGTTGCAGAATATCGCAAACGTTGGGACCGTATTCTCGGATAAGAGGGCATGGAAAAGTGCAACTCATCATATATAGATAAGCCTTGGGTCAACCACACCTTGACAAGATGATTCATGCCAAGAGTGTTTACCTTTTTCCGGTTTTGCGCCGGAGTATGCCACAAAAGATGATCATTAATCATTTTTATAACTAGAATTTTATTGTCTCACCGCATCAAAAATTCAAACATCGATGAATTTATTCCCTACGTCCTTTTTTCATAGCCACGCGCTTTAGCGCGTGGTTTCCGCGGTCCCAGTATAATCCGGACTTTAGTCCGGCGAGGATAAGCGGATTTTTATGAGAAGTTTATTTACACGGGCTTTAGCCCAACCCTTTTCTAAGGCGTAGATTTTTGGGCCGCTCCGGCTACCCCGCACCAATCTCGCCGGCAGGGGACGGAAAATAAAATCGTTCAGGA
>CAZMUU010000123.1:0-9597 GCA_964569215.1 uncultured Cytophagia bacterium | reverse complement strand
GTAGAAACAAGGAAAATGCATTTTCTCAAATAAACCGATACGGGACAGTCTGAACATGGAAAGATTTGGCACAGAGATGAGAACGGGTTTTTACCTATACATAATTTTATTTTTTAATATACTGATTTTATGGGATTCGTCTGTTGCAGCAACACCGGATTTACAAAACATCTCCAGGAAAATTGCGCAAACCTATCACGCCAAAAAAGAACGGGCAAGGAATTTTGCGATCAATAGTGGTTTTCCGATACGCAAAAGATTGCCCACAGACCGGGTTATTGAAATTCAGGATCTCCTTTTAAACCGGCCTCTTTATTACATAACAACAAATATTACTGCAGCAAGAACCATTTCAACGTTACCGCTTTGGTCAACCGGCAATGGCGGTACAGGAGATTATAATTTAGACGGTGAAGGCATGATCATAGCAATATGGGATGAAGGAGGTGTACGATTCAGCCACAGAGAACTCGTTGGCCGTGTACAAAAAGGTGACGACACGCCCCACCTCTCCAACCATGCAACTCAGGTTGCCGGAACCCTGATTGCCCGGGGATACAATGAAAACGCCAGGGGCATGGCACCTCTGGCAACACTGGAATCCTTTGATTGGAATAATGACCTGGCTGAAATGGCGACAATGGCGGCTGCAACATTTAGTGATCCATCCCGGGGATTGCTTGTATCCAATCATTCCTATAGCTATTTGCTGGGATGGGAGTGGAACTATTATGGTGATAACAGATGGGTTTGGTTTGGTGATAGCCGTATCAGCACTGATGAAGATTATCTTTTCGGCTTTTATGATGATTTTGCCCAAAGTGTGGATGAACTGGCCTGTGCGGCACCTTACTATTTAATGGTTTTTTCCGCCGGCAATGATCGCAAAGACCTTGGCCCTGTTGAAGAATCCACCCACTGGTATTTTGATTGGGACGCTATTCCACCGAAACGGCAAGAGTCTGAAATCAGGCGTCATTATGATGGTCTTTATGATTGTATTTCCAATGGCGGCGCCATTGCAAAGAATAGCTTGACGGTTGGCGCTGTTGAAGGATTAGAGCAGGGTTATTCCAGTCCGGATGACGTATTGATGTCCTGGTTTAGTGCCTGGGGACCTGCAGATGACGGCCGTATCAAGCCGGACGTGGTCGCTGACGGCGTTGGTCTGATCACTACCGGCGCCGGGAGTGATGATGACTATACAACGGTTAACGGTACCTCGTTTGCCGCTCCCGGTGTAGTCGGTTCACTGGCTTTATTACAAGAGTATTATCAACGCCTTCACAACCGCCGGATGTTGTCTTCCACTTTGAAAGCCCTGGTCATCCATACAGCGGATGAAGCCGGAACAGCACCGGGACCCGATTATGCTTTTGGGTGGGGATTAATGAACACAAAAAAAGCAGCAGACCTGATTGAACAGGATTCCCGCTATATGATTCCCATTCAGGAACGGAAACTCGAGCAGAATCAGACGGATACCTTGCGATATTATTGTCGCGGAGAAAAGCCGATTAAAGTGACGCTGGCGTGGACCGACCCGGCCGGCGAGCCTGTGGAACCACAGCTCGATCCTGCAGCTGCGATGGTGATCAATGATCTGGACCTGAAAATCGAAACGGGAAAAGATATTTTTTATCCCTGGATTCTCGATCCCGGCGTTCCGGAGCAGAATGCAGAAACCGGAATGAATTCAGTCGATAACGTCGAACAGGTTGCTATAGCCGACCCTGAAAACGGTTTTTATACCCTCACCATTCATCACAAAGACAATCTATACGCAGGCGAACAAACCTATTCCCTGATCATTACCGGTTTGGTCAATATCGATATGGGGAACGCTCCGGTTGACAGGTATCCGACCCGGTTGGACCGTAACGGAGCCTATCATCTGTTGAATCCCGGTATTTTTTTGGGAAATAAAATAGAACGGGATCAGGATGAATCCATAGCCGGACCGACCGGGGATGATGCACTGAAGAGTGATAATGACGGCGTTATCTTCAGTCCCTATATGACTCCTGACCGCCCGCAACACATCAAGATTCTTACTCAGGGCGAGGGATTTTTGTACGGCTGGATGGATTTTAATGCAGATGGTGACTGGCAGGATCCGGGTGAACAAATATTCAATGCGGTTCCGGCGACGACCGGTCAGCATTTATATTCTTTTATGTTGCCCGAAAATATTGCGGCAGGGAAGAGCTTTGCCCGCTTTAGGTATACCTCACAAAAGGAGTTGGGTTTTAGCGGACCGGCTTGTGATGGGGAAGTCGAAGACTATCAGTACGTTATATACGCCGACCGGGATCATGATGGTATCCCCAATATACTTGAAGAGCAGGATCGCGATCAAAACGGTGTGGTCGATTCACTGCAATATACCGCAGGCGGCTATATATATGACGAGTTGACCGGTAGAATTGTTATGGGTGGAAAAGTCGAACTGTTTTCTCCGGATGGTGAGTTGATTCCTCTGATTGCAGATGGGCAGAAGGGATTTTATAATTTTGGCATGTTGAGTGATCCTGGTGAATATGCACTTGAATTTACACCACCGGCGGGCTATCGCCCAAGTCAAACCTGCCATTTTATGAATGTGTTTCAACCTGAAAGCGAATTGTCATTTCTTGGCCGGGAGCTGTCAATGGATTCGCAAACGTTATCATCGCATCGGTGTGAAGAGAATCCTTATGCCTTGATGCTGCGCATAACAGAGCCCGCCTTTATTTCCTTAAACAACATACCTGTTAGCGGGGTGGTGCCCGTTGAACTCTCTTCCTTTACGGCTGAATGCAGGAATGGTAGGGTCTATTTAAGATGGACAACCCGCTCTGAAACCGAGAATCTTGGATTTCATCTCTTTCGAACATCCGGGGAGCGCAAGCGCATAACCACGGCTATGATTCCCGGTGCCGGAAACAGCCAAAGCGGCCGGTCGTACGAGTATATCGACAATGATATCAACACCGGCCAAAAATATCTTTACGAGTTGATAGATATCGATTTTCAGGGCCATCAAACGCTCCACGGGCCCGTGGAAGTATATACCAAGGAACCGGATCGATTCGGTCTCGAACAAAATTATCCCAATCCATTTAATCCTGAAACGAGAATAGTCTATCATCTGGACAGAGATGGTCACTGTGAATTGGCGATTTACAATCTCAATGGCCGGCTCATCAAAACACTGGTTGACGATTTTTATCGTGCCGGGTCACACGTAACAGAATGGGATGGCAGGGATAAAGCCGGTAAGGTCGTGCCCAGCGGTGTATATCTTTATAGATTGAATTTTGGAAACCGGGTGACAACGAAAAAGATGAGTTTTATTCACTGAACGGTTCCTCTCTTCTATCGAACCCTTTTGTTATTGGCAAAAGGTTTTTATATTTGCAATATCAGACCATATTGTTTATATTGAAAAAACGATAAACGATAGGTTACCGTATTTACTTTTGCATGCCCTGCAAATATGAAATACAAAATAATCACATATCGTAACGGGGATTTTTGTCAAAAAGTTGCAGTTATTGGAGATAAAACTCTGTTAGACAAACCCAAAGTGGGCTTTTTTTGTTCTTCAAAATGTCCCGGAGAGTTGATTCTTCAGAGTTATGACCTGGCGCAATGTTTAAGGCGTTATAATATCAGCGTTATGAGCGGTTTTCAATCTCCGGTGGAAGAGCAATGTTTTCGAGTTTTGAGCAAAGGCATGCAACCGTTGCTTTTTTGTCCGGCCCGCAATATTTCCCGCATGCGGGTGCCTGTACAATATCGGCGGTCAATCCAGCTGAACAGAATGACCATTGTCTCTCCTTTTATTGTCGATATTCCCCGGGTAACGCGTGAAACGGCGTTTAAACGAAACCATTTTATTGCTTCTGTAGCGGAGGCTGTTTTTATTGTGTACGCATCATCATCCAGTTATACGTACCGGTTGTGTGCGGACCTTCTTGCATCCAATGCTGACCGAATCCTGACGTTTAAAAGTAAATGGAACCAGCCTTTGATCGATTTGGGCGTAAAAGCGGTATCGCTTGAGGGGGCATTGTCCTGGTTTGATGAAAATGGTTTTGTCCAGGATGCAAATCCGGATACGCCAATGGGGCTTTTCGCCTGATTATTACAGAGGAACATCTAAACTCAGCAGAGACTATGATTCAATATAGATTTTGTGATTTCTCACAAAACCTTACCGCCCTTGTTCTTGAGGCCCTGCCCGATAACAGGGTTCTGATTGTATCTCCCACAGAAAATTACAAGCGTTATTTGCAAAAGCGTTTTCAACAAAAGACAATGTTCAATCCTGTGCATGTCGTTACGATGGAAGAGCTAAAGGAAAAGATATTTTTTTCCGAAAAGCCGCTTCTGAAAGAAGAAAAGCGAACATTGGGGTTCTATGCTTCAATGAAGCAAGAGGACAAGGGCTTTTTTAATGTTAACAATTACTTTCAAGCCATAGAACTCGCACAAAATTTTTTCAATCTCTGGGAGGAGTTTTTTGAAGAAAGAGTAGATGAGAATTTTCCAGTCAAGCCGATGTGGCAATCGGAACTCTATCCCTGGCAGTCCAGAACTTATGAACGACTCGTTAAAATAAAACAACAATATAAAGCATTTATTGAACAGAGAGGATACACGGACAAGATTTTTTTATATTCACAATCTCCCGACTTGATACCACTTGGTGTTTATGATACCGTTGTCATGGTGAATCAGTTTTACTATACACGGCTTGAAAAGAGTATTATCGATGAGCTTTCCGCCGGGGGTAAAACAGTCAGGATATATTATCAATTGCCGGAGTATTTGGTCGACAAAAAATCTCTGAAAATAAAAGAGTTTACGCTTGCTGACCTGAATTGTAGACAGTTTCCCGATATCGAGGTTTTCGAGGCAGCCAATGATTTTATCATGACAATTGCATTGTTAAAAGAAATCTCTGCCCGGAACCCTCTTCAGGTTGTTGATGTCGATCATAACAACCCCTTTAAACCGTTTCTTTCGGCGCAAAAATTTTCACAATCATCGTTTAGCTTTGTTCAAACCTCTGTATATCAATTTTTTCATATCCTTCATTCTCTAATCAAGTCGTTAGTATGGGAACCGGCACGACGTCGGTATTTGTGTCCGGTTGATACTCTGTTACGGGCTCTATTCAACGATGTCTTTTGTTTTTATTTTTTGCAGCGGTTTTCAAAGGATCCCTCTGCTTTAAAGGATGACCTGTTAGCCTATATCTTTCATCTTGTTGACAACGACGTTAAATATACGGACTTTGATCTTGAAAATATCAGGGATGACCGGGTTAAGGAACCACTATATGCTATTTTGGATGTTGTTAAAAGGTTTTCACAACTGGAATCGGTGGAGGATCTGGTAGATTTAATAAATGCCGAGGGCGGCGTTGATTTGCAGAAAATATTTACACCTGAAGAAAGAACCGGCTCTGACCTGGTCGAACGATTTTATCAACTCTTGTTTGATTTTCAAACCGTGGAACAGTTGAATATTATAGAAAGCTGGAGGGATTATTTTTCTTCGCTTCCTGGTGCAAATCCTCATCTGGGCCTCTCGCAAGGAATACTGCTCTTGTTTCTTGAATATATGAAACCAAAACAGATTAAATACAACTATAAGACCGATACGTCCCGGATGCATTTTACCACCCTTTTCGATACCCGTAATATAGATTATCAGAGCCTGGCTATTCTCAATCTTTCCGAAGGAAAAATTCCCAGCACCAGACAAATTCCATATTTGTTTACAGAAATTCAGCGGAGACGTCTGGGATTGAAAACCTATGAGGATATTAAGCTTTGGGAAAAGTACTACTTTTTCAGATTAATCTTTACCGCAAAAAAAGTGTTTCTCTTCAGTCAGAAGAATATTGATGAAAACATACAACCCAGTTCTTTCCTTGAGGAGATCAAGCTGTTTTTAAACATTGACGACAGCCGGATAACCCGGTTGCGTGATGAGGGATATAAGAATATTTATCAACAGTTTTTCAAAAACAAGTCACATAAAATTTCTGTTCCACCAGGTGATTTTTTTCGTATTCGGCTAGAGCCGGAAAAAGATTTTCAGGATCACAGCCTTAGAATGACCAGTTATTCTCTCAAAGATTTACAGAATAATCCTTTTGTTTTTTATTTGCGCCATATTGCAGGAATAAAGGAGCGGCAAAAAGAGATCGAGTATGATTTTTCGCCTAAACTTATCGGTAACCTTGCACATGATATTCTGAACAGATGCTGGGTTTTTATACAGGATAACGACGGGGTGGCTCCGGATTTCAATCAGATCGGAGATGAGTTGATCGAACGGGCAGCAACGGATATTCTGCAACATCATTCCTATTATTATTACAAAATACCGCATAACCATGCCCAGCTATATTTCAACAAAATCATCATGCCTGTTATATTATACGGTATCAAAGCGTTTTTTGGTTTATTGGCCGACCTGGGATTAAGCCGAAAAGCAATTCGTATCTATGCGGAAACAGACAAGGGGTCGTCTGAAGAGAAGACATTTCAAAAATACATTTCGAGAAACGAGAACCGGTTGGATATCGATGTTTTCATACGCGGCCGCGCTGATCTTCGCATTGAAGATGAGGCGCGGAATGATCGTTATATCTTTGATTACAAAACCGGTGGCTATGAAAAGTCACAACTGCTCTTTTACGAGCTATATTATTATGTCATCCGGCAACCCGAATTGTTGGAGAATGTTTTTTCCTGTTTTTATTTTTTATTGAAACAGGAGGCAAAATCCTTCGAACAACTTTACAGATCCGGCACAGACAAACAACGTTTGTTTCTGGAATTCAAAGGCGCTTTAATCGACACGTTAAATAAAATTGCGGAAGAAGGTTTTTCTTTGCCGAAACAAAAGAGTTATCTTGCGGATTTTGCGGAAATCACCCGAAAAGATCTGTTTTTAGCCAGAAAAGAGGAAAACGGGAAACGTGACTGAAAAGCATTCCGGCTTGATAAAGAGAATTATTCGCGCCAGCGCAGGAACCGGAAAAACCTACCGGTTATCGCTGGAATTTATCTGGCTTTTACTGAAGTTTCGTCATCAGATTGATTTTAGTGAAATTTTGGTTATCACCTTTACCCGTAAAGCCACGTTTGAGATACGCGAACGCATTTTTGAACATCTCTCAAAACTCGTACAGTCCCGGGAATCCGAGGTGCTGGAAAAAAATCTTTATGCTCTGTATGGCATAAAAATAGGCGATGATGACAGGGATTATCTCAAATCCGTGTTTCAAAAAATGTTGCTGAATAAACACCGGCTGCAAATCAGCACTATTGATTCCTTTGTCAACTCTATTTTTAAAACCGTTATTTCTCCTTATCTTGGATTTTCAAATTTCCAGATTGTAGAAAGCATACCGCCTGAAAACATACAGGAAATTAATGAGGTCTTATTACGCACTGTTTTCAGTCAGACTGCAGATGCTTCCCTGCAAAATCTTTTTTCAAGTGCTTTTTTGAAAAATATAACGGCCTACGACTCGTTTATCAAATCTATTATTTATAACCGCTGGCAATTTATGTTGTTTCCCGAATTTGAAGAGCGAATAAGCGTTTCGGATGCGTTTCTTGAAACAACTTATCAAGACTTTGTCACCGCCTACCGCCGGGTCATGTCCGACTTTGTTGATTATCTGTTTGAAGACAATATAGACAAACCTCTGAATGAAATTTTCAAAAAAGAATATCACGACACTGTTTTTAAAAATTCAACAACAGTGAATATTGAATCACTATTGCCTTTTATAAATGAGCGCCTGGCGGATTCGGACTTTGTTGTTGAGCATTACCCGCAATTTATCAGCGATGAGGTCTTTTGGAACGGCAGCAAAGTCCTGCGTAAAAAGATCTATAAAGAACGCGCAAAAGAACTCTCCGAAGCGTTACAGGAGGCTCGGCAAAAACTGGCGACTTTTCTGCTCTATAAACTCGCCCTTCCTGAAGAGGCGAATATCCGCAAGACAGCAAATCTGATTCTGACAACGTATGATGAAATAAAATTTCGCGATCGAATCTTGACGTTCAATGATATCACTTTTTATACCTATAAATATCTCCACGATCCAGGCCTTTCTTTAATAGAAGCTGATTCCGTGACCAACCTTTTTTACGAATATCTTTCAACCAGCACGCGATTTATCCTTATTGATGAATTTCAGGATACCAGCGTCATCCAGTTTAAAATACTCATGCCGATACTGCGGGAAATTTTAAGCGGTATGGGCATAAAGGATTACGGCGGCGCCATTATCGTTGGGGATGAAAAACAAGCGATCTATGGCTGGCGTGGCGGTGAGCGGGATCTGTTATTGAAGATGCCGGAGATTGTCGGGCCGGCGGAAGAAATCGATTTGGATACAAACTATCGAAGCCATCCCAATATTATTCGGTTCGTAAACCAGGTTTTTTCAAATCAGGCTTTGCATGATGCGTTACGTGCCCGGGACATGATTTGGCCTTTCACCCCGGTTCAAGGGGCAAAAAGTGACGTTCCAGGTTATGTTTCTATACGATGTAAGAATGTTTCCGCCAGTCAGGAGGGAAGCACTATCAGCCAAAATTCGATCCAGGATTTTGTCGAAAACGTGTTCATGCCTTATGCGAAGCGATATCCAGCGCAATTATCAAGCACGGTTATTCTGGCACGGCGAAATGAGGAATTGAAAAGTATAGCCGACTTTTTAGATCAGCATGGAATTGAATATGTTTATGAATCAACAAGCTCGATATTTGAACATCGCGCCGTCAAGCCGGTCATCTACCTTTTGTCCTATTTTGTCTATCGTGACATTTCCGATTTGTTGAAATTTTTACGTTCTGATTTTGTTTTGTTACCAAGCGACCAGCTTAAGGATATTTTGCTCAGGTATAGAGATTCCGGAGCTCCCGGAAACCCCGATTTTTGGCAATCCATCCAACATATTCCGGTTGTACAAAAGATCAATTCGCTCTACAGGAGTGGTGCGGATGAACGCTACAGGCAGAGTGACCAAAGCGACATTTTAACGTTTGTCAAGCGAATATACGAAGCGTTTGCCGTAACCGAGTTTTTTAGGTTAGATAATGATTTGAAAAACATCAATTCCTTTCTCGGCAAGATTGCTTTGTTTCAATACCAGGTGAAGGATTATACAAAAACATTGTCCGGATTCTTACAATATTATAATGATAACAGCGAAAGAGAAAAATTTCGGCAGGAAGGACTTGGAGAGAAAAATGCTGTAAAGTTAATGACCATCCATCAATCAAAAGGCCTTGAATTCGAAACCGTTTTTCTGCTTTGGCGGTTGTCGACGGGGACACCGGCTTTTCTAAAAAAGGTGAAATATTATTTGCAATATAATGACAATTATACCCGCCTCAACGATTTTTTTCTGACCTTTAATTATGACAATATTCTGGCCTGCAGCGACCGAAAAGATCTACACGAAGCGAACACCAAGCGGAATGAAATTGAAACGCTGAATACCATTTACGTCGCCATGACCCGGGCCATATCCAATCTATATCTCTATTTTTCCTACAGGAAAAAGGGCGGAAT
>CAZMUU010000122.1:0-9652 GCA_964569215.1 uncultured Cytophagia bacterium | reverse complement strand
TTCAAGGGCGCCATGACCGGTATGGAAACGGCTATTGTTTTGCTGTTGCTCGGATAGGCTCTGATTAAACTCAATGACTCCCAAAACGAGGTTGTACGCTTCGGTATAGTTCTCATGCTGCTGGTTGCCGCTCGCCTGGAGATGGTTGTATTCGTTGTTGCGATTTCATTCCTTATGCCTGTCTATCTGAGACAAACAAAAACAGTCTATGCCGGGCTTTTTGCAGCTCTATATTTGAGTGCTTATTTTTTTATAAACAAAATTTTTTTTGACCGCCCTTTTCCCATTTCCGGTACCATCAAAACTTATCGGGGCAGAGAAAGACTTTTAGAGTTTTTGACGGGTGAATCCACGCGGTTTTGGGATCATCTCTTCGATAATTTAACCGCTCTGTTGACCTTGAATAGATTCGATATCAAGATTGGCTTGTTTCTGGTGTTCCTTTTTTTGATATATTATATCTGGATTTATTTCCATGCTGAAACCCGGATGCGCCTGTTTATCCTGATTGTTCTGGGAACAACAACAGCAATGGTTCTCTCTTATTCCGCTCTTTATGGGAATGTTCTTGAAATCTGGAAATATTACTGGTTGCCCGTTCTCTATTTAAATATATTCTTATTTTCATGCTCATTGACTCTCCTCGCGTCAAGTCTTCGTCGCGTGCTGATGCTCTGTTTTATTGGGTTAACTCTTTTGTTTTCCTGGATTTATTTTATGGACATGAAACGAACAATTCTGTTTCAAATTTCTCATTCCGAACATCCCAGGCACAAAATGGTAGCGTATATCAATCAAAACTTACCGGAACATGCTATTCTGGGCTCCTGGGACGCCGGTTACCTGGGTTATTACTGCCAAAGAACTCTGATCAATCTCGATGGTCTGGTGAATAATTATGAGATTGTTCCCTACCTGCGAGATAAGAATATGGATGCCTATATCGATAAAAACGGCATAGAGTATCTGGTTAATCAGAATTTAAATCTGGATACTGACCGCTGGAGACTTTGTCATACGGAATCGATCAAGATTCCTGCAGCTCATAAATTGACCACTTTTAGCGTTAACACCCGTTATATCGATGTGGCTATCAAGTATGATATCGAGTATAATTTGTATAAAAAGATAAAAAAAAGCAACGCCGGACGGCAATAGAACCCGCCGCTGCATTTAACAGGAGACGGTATTGAGACAAAATAAAAAATTTCCATATTGCCTGTTGGTTGTATTTGCGATTCCCCTCTGTTTTATCGGATTTATCGTAACCCGTTATGGTGTGCATCTGGTGGATGACGGGTATTATTATTTACAGATTGCGTATCATCTGGCGCAGGGAAACGGCTTTACCTTTGACGGTATCCACCATACCAATGGATTCCAGCCTCTTTGGCAGATTATGCTGGTTCCGTTTTTTTGGCTGTTTGATAAATCGACGATGCCCTTTGTCGTTACCGCCGTGCAGAGCCTCCTGTTTTTGGGTAGTGGGTTATTTTTATTTCTCACTTTAAACAAATGGCTGAAGAACAGCCTGAGCTGTATCGGAACCTTTGTCTGGTTGGCCAATATTTGGGTCATCAATAAAGGTGCCGTTACCGGTATGGAAACGGCTCTCGTTTTGTTTTTAATGGGATTATTTTATTACTTGTTGCCGGGAATACTCGAGAAACAGCGATACTATGTCGCAGGATCGGTGTTGGCCTTATTGCTGATGGCAAGGCTGGATATGTTTTTCCTAACCGTTGCCGCATTTTTTGTAATTTTCTTTTATATTGACGAAAAGAAAAAATTGTTGATTGCCGTTTCGATTCCCGTCGGATTTTTGATTTTTTATTTGATTATCAATTCTATTCATACCGGTATGGTCACGCCGGTGTCCGGTTTGCTGAAAACGCATTACGGTAAAGTGCTTTTGCAACAGATGGTGGAGGGAAAGAATATCGACTTTGTACGTCACTTTATGTTTAATTTGAAAGAGTTTATCACATTGGGCAGATTTCCCCTCCTGGTTTCAGCGATCGGTCTGTCCGGATTTATACTATTCATCTTCTTCACCATTCCCCGGCTGACAAAAGCTGTAAGCGTTATTACACTTGTTCATCTGCTGTTTAGCGTTATGCTCTTTACTTTTTATTTTGCCCTGTATGAAAACATTTTAACCCCTTACAAGTATTACTGGCTTCCGGTGCTCTATGGATTTGTCTTTCTGGCTCTGTTGCTTTCATCCGCTTTGTTTGCGGGATGGTTACGCGTTGGTATTTTTCTGTCCATGGCTCTCTTTACTCTGGTTTTCTCGATCGCCTATTATACGGATCTTTTAGCGAGTGTTTTTTATACCATTCCGGACCATCGCTCTCCCCGTTATAACATGGTACAGTATATCAATAAAAATATACCTCGGGATGCAATATTGGGGAGCTGGGATGCGGGTTATTTAGGCTATTATTGCCGGCAATCCGTTATCAATCTCGACGGCTATGTAAATGATAAGCGCCTCTATGAGCATATCATCGACGACCGGTTGTATGAGTATATTGAAAATGAAGAGATCGGTTATCTCGTAAATAAGGATTGTCACGGTTACAAGCATCGCTTTATCCTGGATCACATCGAGGATTGGAAACGATTATATGTCGAATCGTTGCCTTTGCAGGGGATTCAACAGACAACCGCTTTTACCATTAATCCCAATGTGCTGGAGGCGGCTCAATATGATACCCTTGAGTACTATATCTATATGAAAAAGAATAAACCAGTGAATAAGGAAAAATAATGCGGCTTGCATATTTTATACTGGCCTATAAAGATTTACCCCAGGTGGTTCGATTGCTCAAGGCGATCTATCATCCAAATCATATATATTTGATTCACATAGATAAAAAAAGCAAAGCACGCCCGGAAACGCTTTATGATTATACAAGGCATTTACAAAATGTTATTTTGATGCCGAGACAGAACTGCTGGTGGGGAGGGATAAGCTTTGTCAAGTTGCATTTAGAGGCAATGCGCTATTTATATGCTCACCATCGCTGGGATTATCTGATCAACCTGAGCGGCCAGGACCTGCCGCTTTTGTCCCAGACTAAAATTATGAACGCGTTATCCAAATTCAACGCTGCCAATTATATTGAAGCCAGGCCGATAGAAGAACTCTGGCCGGATTACCGGCATCGTTTTGACCATTACTATCTTGAAGTGCCTTTTTCTAATTATGTTAAAAAAGTCCCTGTGCTCAAGCGCCGGTTCAAATTACCGGCAAAGACAACCCGCCTCTATGCCGGCTCGAGTTATTTTATACTTGATCGTGAATGCTGTCGTTATATTTTCACCCACGAAAATCTTCAACAGTATCTCGATTTCTACAGATACACTTTTATTCCTGAAGAGAGCTTTTTTCAGACCATTCTCATGAATTCTAAATGGCGCCATACCATTATTCAGGATAACAAGCGGGAGATTAACTGGAAAGAGGGTCCTGAATATCCCCGCATATTCAGACTCGAAGACCTGGATAAGTTGACCGCCAATACTGCCTTTTTTGCACGAAAATTCGACAGCCGGGTCGATTCACGGATCATCAATCGATTGATCAAAAGGGTAGATGGATCATGACTTACTGGATAGCCGGAATAGCCTGTTTGATCCTTCGCTGGCTATGGGATATTGCGGATCCGATTGCAATAACCGATTTTAAAGGGATATTTTATTTTCGAGAGGTTGTTACGCTCTTGCCGGCGTTTTTATTTTTTTATCATGCGTTTTTGCATAGAGCAGCGCTGGAAAAAAGGATTGTTGGGTATGCAAAGAAAAAATGGATTTTTCTCAGCCTGCTCGTCATCTTTCTTTTCACGCTTTCCATTCAGCTCTTTATTTATCAGGGTCCTCAGATCCGCGATGAGGCGTGTTATCTCTTCCAGGCCAAAACATTTGCCGCATTAAAGCTATGGGCACCAGCCCCACAAAAAGCCGCGGATTCCTTTCTCTTTCCCTATACACTCGTCAAGGATGAAAAATGGTTTGGTATTTTCTTTCCGGGGACCTCTTTCATTTTCCTCTTTGGCATCTGGCTGAAACTCTTGCCGGCTATCAACCCCTTATTGACGGCTGCTTTAGCGGCTATGGTTTATGGTATTGCCCAAAAATGGTTTAACAGGCAAATCGCCTGCTATGCATTAATCCTCATGCTCCTGTCACCCTTTGTTTTACAGCAGGGAGCGAGTTACTTTGGCCATATCGCCGCTACTTTATTTTTCATGCCGGCAGCCTATCTGTTGATAGAGTATAGCGTCAAAAACAAAATGGCTATGCTTGGCAGCGGTTTTTTAAGCGGAGCATTAATATTGTTTCGTCCCCTGTCCGCGATTGTATTGTTTGTCTTTTCTTTGTTTTTCCTTCTTAAAAGAAATGGAAGAGATAGAGCCCGAGCCCGTTTTTCAGGCTGGGTTTTTTATCTATTGGCCTTTATACCCGGCCTTTTACTGCTCTTCGCTTATAATGAGTTGCTTACCGGCAACTTTCTACTGACTCCACATCAGCTTTATTTTGATGATACACCCTTGCAACCTGGCTGGCATATTTTCAAAAACGTCGCCATCAATTTGTTTGTGCTTTCGTTCGATCTTTTTGGCATTCCCCTGTTATCGCTGTTTCCCCTGGTTTTCGCCTTTAGGAAAACCAAAAGCCGAATCATCAGGCCTGTCATTGTACTGTTTTTTTTAAATATTCTGGCTTATAGCTTTTATCATTATCACGGCGTCAGCTATGGTCCCCGTTTTCTTTTTGAAATAACGCCTCTTCTCATTGTTTTATCGGCTTTTGGTTTGCTTCAAATGGCTGAAATCAAATATCCCGACTATGAGCGTTCTCTCTTTTTTGTGAATCGCATTCTCGCCGTCACCGCGATTATTACTTTTGCCGGATACTTGCCCGGTCGGTTATGGCTCTACCATCAGCGCGGCGTTTATTATAACCTGCCGGACCATCTCTTCGACGTTGATAAACCCGCCATCGTGGTGATCACAGCAGATGAACAGAACAAAGTGACACCCTATATCGCCGGTTTTCCATATAATGATATTGAATTGGAAAACGATGTTCTGTTTGCCGGAGATTTGGATGAAAAAAATGGTTTGCTTGTGCGGACATTTCCCCGGCATCGCCACTATTATTTTAATCTTTCAACACGGACATTGTCATTAATTCAGCTGCAGGAAGCGTATTGGAACAGGCTGCCTTAATAGGAATGACGGGTTGTGCCTTTGGATGCGATACGTTCGATTACCGGATTGATGAGTTTTATGGCAGTGGGTTTACCCGTTGAGCTGTTGCGACATGTAAGCGAGAGATCAAAGGCAGCTTCATCCGGTAAAGACACGATCCATTCTGACGTCCGATTGTATGCCGGATTCCTAAACGAATCAACTCCCTCTATCCTCACAGAAGACAATAAGATTTGATTTTTTGAATCGACAAGATGAGCGGTTAAGAGAAGATCAAATGGCGATCTTTCGATTCCCATGATCAATCTGTTATCCGCTGCGGTTAGGTTTTTAAATAAAATTTTAGATCCGCCGGCGAGAATGAGATTGTGTTTTTCGTAAATGTCGGCCCCGGAAATCCGCTCTTTTTTTATATAATAATAGTTGTTGCAGGTGACAGGTGTTTGGGTATAGATTCTCCAGGCGGGGTGATTGCCGTCCGCTGCAATGTTATAAAAGGATTTTACCAGTTTATAGGCGTTGGACATCTTGTTATCTCCGCTCAAGAGTCCGGGTAGCGCGATAAAAGCCGGTTTGGTTTTGCTGATCAACTTGTCCAGATCGAGCTCCAGGTCGGTTGAGATTTTAGAATTGAGACCGGAATAGTCGATGGTATAGAGATGAGAGTGATAGGCAATATGGCCGTGACCAGCCAGCAGAGTATCGGAAGGAGAGCTGTGTGTGTGCAACCAGTTTCCCGCCGCTATTCGTTCCCGTTCTATCGTATTAAAAACATTCAAGGTGTGATGGAGCTGGCGGTATACGTTTACAGCAGTAAACAAAAAAACGCCGGCAAAAAGAAAAGGCCAGATCAATTTCTTTTTATCCCCGTAGTGCTTGTATAATATTACGGTCAATATTGCGATTTGCAGCATGACGAGAAATTCCGGTATGGCATAATACCATGAGTGCTGTTCCAGGGGATTATAAAGCGTGTACAATCCTACCAAAGCAGCAGAGACGACGGCATAAATAATCGTATCCAACCCCTCTTGTTTCTTTTTTTTGTTGATCCATACCAAAGCATAAAATATCAGCATGAATAGCATGACAAAAATTGCAGCAGAAAAGTGATAGAATTTTCTCAAATAGGAAAAAGCAGAGGGATGGGAAAAATAAAGCCATTTTGCTTTTGCTGTTTGCGGAAAGGGACCGTCAAACATCCACAGGGTGAACAGACTCCAGACAAAGAGAGGCAGGATTCCATAGCGTAAAAATCCGCTCAGGATGGATTTAAATGGTATATTTTTTCTACAGGAAAGCTTTATGAAATAGAGTATCCAGATTACCATTACCACCGGAAGGGCATCCAGCTTGGAAATAATGGCAATAACGCCCAAAAGCCATACCAGCTTTGTCTTGTTTTTTAGATAGGCCCAGATACAGAATAATATGATGGCGAGGTGAAGCGGGGTTTCCATACCGGTTTTTATGTTTGCGACAAAATGGGGTGCACCAAACAGCGTCGCCAGCCACAAGGGATAATTCCAGCCGCTATCGGGTAAATAGTGTTGGATAATTTTTAAGGTAAGAAATGCAGTGATAAAAAAGCCGATGAAATTGCCGGCAAAAAGGCTCGACAGCGGAGAAAATAGCTGTAAAGAAGAGAAAACCCCACAAAGTAATCCATGCAGGAATCCGGAAACACCAAAAACAGGGGGGTCTGTCGCATTATAGCGGAAAAAGAACCCTTTTGAAAAATTTTCCATATATTTTAGGATAATACCGGCATCGTCGTGAATCAAGGTTGATGGCCAGAGGATAAAAAACAGGGTGACCAGGACCAGGCCGGCTGATAACGGGTAAAAATTTGAAAAATTTTGTTTTCGGATTTGCATCTTTACATCAACGCGTAATAGGTTGTTGTTAAATCGTTAATCAACTTTTCTTTGGAAAATCGGTGGGCAACATCTCTCTTTGCCCTTTGGCCGATGGAGTTCTTTTGTTCCAAACTTTGCAGGGCCAGAATGATTTTTTCAGCAAGATCGTTGCTCATTCCGGCCTGGAAGAGAAAACCGGTTTCTCTATCGATGATCTGTTCTTTTACACCCCCGGCTCTGGGTGCAACAACGACTTTTGCACTGTGCAGAGCCTCCAAGACAACGCCGGGGAATGGATCCGGTGTTATCGATGAGTTGACCACGATATCCAACTGATCCATGATCGAGGCAATATCCTGTCGATATCCGAGAATGCTCAGGTGCGATTTTATTGTTTCTTTTTCATAGTCGAGATGTAGTTGGCGGCTATAGGGTTTATCATTAAACTGTTTGCCTGTAACCAGAATGAAATGTACATTCGCATAGTTTTTTATCACAGCGGGAATGGCGTCCAGAAACAGGTGTTGTCCTTTCCAATAGACTGATCTACCGATCCATCCGACCAGGCGGATATTTTGGGGGAGGGATAAATGGGTTTTCAGATCAATTTTTTCCACATCGTGTCCAACCGCTTTAAAATCGTGCCAGTCATACAACACCCTGCATTTTCCGTTGTCGTAGGGAAACATATGCTGTTGAACGGCACGTGATACGCATAAGAGCCTGTCGGTATTCCAGTGCGCCACCCGACAGATCAATCCTGGAACAAATTTGGCGCTGTTCAATATCGTGCGCACATGCTGGCAGGATTTAATACCCGCCAATCGGGCGGCGATATTGGATGTCAGATCCAGGAGATCATTGCTGTGGACGATCCGGATTCGGTTTCGTTTGATATACCTATAGATGTAAAAAATTTCTTGCAGCTGCCGGAAGATATTCCGAATAAAACCGAATCCACTCTTGTTGTGCGGTTTAGCCAGGGCAAGGGTAACCTTGAAATGATGCTTTCTATAGAGATCATAAATCGGCGACGGGGTTGCCAGCAAGACAGAACAGTTAAATCCGGCTTTTTCCATTTCCCGGACCATCCTGAATAGACAAAAATCGGCACCGCCGATGTCCTCACTGTTATGATGTATGTATAGAATATTGTTTGAATTCACAGTTTAACTTTATTCAATAGATACGGGTTGAATCATGAACCTGAAATGGCAAAAATCAAGCCATTTTGTTTGCATCCGATTTTGCCGTCAGTTGTTTTGCAAAAATCGACGCATAGCACATCAGACAAGAATAAGTAAATTTTATAAAATATAAAAGTATAAAAATCATTCGGTTGCATCAAAAGGGGGATTTTGCCGACATTGTTTTTGAGGCGTAATATCAACATATTTTTATCAAACAAAAGATACTATTGTCTAGTGTGACATTTTGGAAACAAATCGAAAAAAAATTGAGTACAATGCAAGAAAGTAACTTTGCAATCTCCTAGTGTCTTGTTTTTATAATCTATTGTTTTGTATAACATTAAGATGTTTTCAGACTTGCCTTTTCACCGTTTAATTACTGGCATTATCTTTGTATTCCATATACGGACAGGATTATTCAACAGCAAACAGAGATTTTGCCACAGGAGCAGCTCATGTCAAGACTTTTTCTCATTTTGCTTGTTTTCTTTTTTATGTTGAGTCTATCATGCAAGAACAGTGTAAATTCGAATAATGATGAGGACACGAGTGAAATACCGGTTTGGCAGGAGGTCAGCAATGGTTTGACCGTTCCGAATATACTCTGCCTGGCTATTGATCCCTTTAATGCAGAACAGCTCTATGCCGGTACATTGAATGGTATTTTTAAAAGCACGGATGCAGGTGATAGCTGGGAGAATATAACACATGCATTGCCAAGCACATATATTTATACGATTTTAACCCATCCATTATTTGAAGATCATTTATTGATCGGGACCAAATCGGGCGGCGTATATCTGAGCCGCGATGCGGGTGATTCATGGCAACGTATATGGAATACCAGTATCAAAAAGCAAATACATTCTCTTGCTCTGCAAGACAGCATTATTTTTGCCGGCACCTCAAATGGGATATATAGAAGCATGGATTATGGAAACACCTGGCGTTTTTGCAATCAATGGGGTAAAACCCTGGCCATTATCATCAGTCCTGATGATAATGATGTTATCTATGAATCCGCCAATTTCTATGGTAATTTTATCAGTAAGGACGGCGGCAAGCTCTGGAAGGCGATTAACCTGGGTGTTCTGGATGGTGCGAATTGGGTGGACAGTGCCGAGCGCTTTATTTTTCATCCAGAGGAGCCGGGTCATTTATTTATGTGTTCGAGTGTCGGTTTAATCTACCGCACCCTTAATCAGGGTGAATTATGGGTCAGAGCGACGAATCCACCGGGCTTGAACGTTAAATATGTTTCCATAGACTTTGCGGCCAACGTTCTCTATGCTGCCAGTCAGAATTATGGTGTTTTCAAGAGTTCGGATTATGGTGTCAGTTGGGAAAACGTGGGGGAGGTTGTCAGCGGTGTTATTATCTGAGT
>CAZMUU010000121.1:0-9667 GCA_964569215.1 uncultured Cytophagia bacterium | reverse complement strand
ATTTTTGTCGTTGCCGTATTGCTGGGTGCTCTTGAGGTTGATATTCTGATTCAGCACTCCGGGCTTGCTGAGTTGATAGGCATAGGCTTCGAATTTTCGATAGAACCCGAGATAAAAGGAGGTATTTTTAAACATATCCCATTTCGGCAGCATCGGACCTCCCAGGGTACCCTGAATTGTATAATCCGGGATATCGCCATAATGCAATATCTCTTCCCGATGCTGATAATCCCAGAGATTTTTGTTGTCTTCCGCTGTCAGATTGTAAATATTGCGTGCTGGATCTTCAGTAAAAGCATTCCAGCCGATAAAATCGGGTTCGCCGTCTTTGTTTTTATCCGGAGAGGGGTCGAAATACTGGAATCTGCCCCAATCCCACCAGTTCTCCGGCCCAAAGGCATAGGGGCCAAAGTGTTTCAGAGCCGGCGGGCTGTATTCCACGCGTATAGACCCTGTGTATTTTTTTGCGCTCTCTTTGGTGGTCAGATTGATGACACCGGCACGGGCATTGCCGTACTCGGCGCTAAATCCACCGGTAAGAATTTCGATCTCCTTGACCAAATCATAGTTGAGGGTGGTATAGGGGCGATCATTGCGGTTGTCGTTAAAATTCATGCCATCGACATAGACGGCGATATCCTGTTCTCCCATACCGCGAATTTGCAAGCCAAAATCGTCTTTGTTGATGCCGGCGTGGCGGGCGATAACATTTTCAATGCTGGTCGCTGGTGCCATTTCAATATTATCTGACTGAATGTACGATGTGGTAAATGAGACATCGGTGCGCACTCGCTCGCGCTCGGCAACCACGGTCACCTCCTGATCGAATTCCAGTGTTTTTTGACCGAGGTCAAAATCAACCGAGACGGTCCGGTTGATGTTGACCCTGACGCCCTTTTGGGTCACGGCATTATAGCCGATCATTGAAGCACGGACGTCATAGGTTCCCGGCGGAACATTTAAAATAAAGTATTCGCCATCGATGTCGGTGGCCGCTCCCAGGTGTGTTTCTAAAACCTGTACATTGACGCCCGGCAGAGCCTCTCTGGTTTGTTGATCGATAATTTTACCGACGATTTTACCTGTCGTTCTCTGGGCCATCACTGCTCCTGCAGCGAAAAGAGTGATGACATTGAGCAGAATGATGAAACGCTTCATATGATTTGCTCCGGGAATCCCGTTGTTTTGCTGTTTTGATAAATTAATAATAATGCAAAAAAAAAGAAACAGTGAGCACGGAATTTTCCATATCCGTTCAATTGCAGGGCCATGAGTATTTACCATTCTGTAGGGGGAGCGACAGGTTGTTTTTTCCATGCTCACTGTATATTTACCTGATCTACTTGATCAGAATCATTTTTTTGGTGGAGGTTTGATTATCCACTTTTAGCTGATAGAAATAGACACCGCTCGGTGCCGGGACAGCGCTGTCTGTGGTGCCGTCCCAGCTGATCTGATGATCGCCTTCGGGCAGGACCTGATTTGCCAGTGTTTTGACATGGCGGCCGAGAAGATCAAAAACCGTCAATTCCACGTTATTCTGTTTGCTCAGGGTAAAGGAAATGTTGGTTGACGGATTGAATGGATTCGGATAATTTTGATCGAGCACAAAGGATTGTGGTGTTTTCTCATGCACCGGCCTGCTCGAGACAGCTGTCAGCGGTTGATCCGGTTGCCGTGGATCCCAGGCCGTCAGCCAGATATCATCAAGATAGAGCGAATAGGGAATCGGCGTTTCATCGCGATTGTAACAGTGGAAGCGAATATAGCGTACCTGTTCTCTTTCTGTGGGCAGAGAGGCGCTGTTAAGATCGATGACATAGAACTGATAGGTGGTGTCCACCGGCAAGGTGCTGAATTTGATCCAGCTGGCGGTAGCATCGCGCAGATAGATCTTGGCGGCATCGACCTCGTCGCTGATGACGATGCTGCCTTTCATATAAAATGAGAGGTAGTTGTACATGCTGAGGTCCTGGTAATGCATAACGCCCTCGTCATCTTCGTATTCGTAATTGTATTTGACATAATCATAATCTTCGCGAACAGCGGTGACCTCCATGGCGCGTTTACCGTTATAGGCGTCATCCGAGAGTCCGTAATCCGGAAAGATCGTCCAGCCCTCGGTCGAGTCGTAATCGGCCTGGCGGGTTTTCCAGTTGTTGGCGCGCAGGCTGTCGATTTCGTCATCCGGTACCACGGTGACGCCCCATTCAAAATCGTCGACGAGGCAGGCGGGGCCGCGTGGATCTTCCTTGTGCACCTGAACATTGTCGATCCACATTTTCCAGGGCAGATCCAGGTCCCGATCGCCACGACAGAAAATGCGGAAATAGCGCAACGAATCGATCATGGTTTTGTCTTCAAAGAGCTCATAGACGATATAGGTCCATTCGGTTCCGATGGTAACCGGATCGAGCTTGCCCCAGCCATCTTCAAAGTCGCGGGTATACACCTTGACGGCTCCGGTGCCGGCATCGATCGGCAGGGATGCCTTGGCCCAGAAGGAGAGATAATTGTACTCGGACCAGTCGCCGTAACCCGGTTCCTGCTTTTCATAGGAATATAAGAGGTAATCATCATCATTTCGCTGTTCGGTGATTTCCAGGCAATAGTCACCTTCCCTGGCCTGATTGGAGATGGTAATATCGGGATGTCTATTTGCCGCTTCATCGGCTTTTTCCCGTGGGTTCCATCCTTTTGCCACCAGGCTATCGTAATAGGCGCTGGCATCAACGCCTTCGGCCCATTCAAAGTTATCCACGGTTTCAATGTGGCCATCTAGAGCCCAGATTGTTGCTGCCGGCAAAATCAGTAGGCAGACGACAAGCGTACATAAAATTTGTTTAACAGTCACGTTTGATTCCTCCTCTTTTTGTGGGAGTTACGACGAATTGTAGACAAAAATAATGGTGCGTTGTACGCCTTTATCACCTCCTTTGCCGGGTTTGGTTTACAAAACCACGAATGAATAGATTTTTAAAAGCGGGATGCGATAAACGGTTTTTTTGTTTATTATTTCGGCAGTCAGAGGTTGTGGTGTTTTGAAATCCGGTGAATACACACGTGCGTTTTGCAGAGTAGCCCGATTTACGACTATTCTGATATCTGCAACCGGTTTCTGACTATAATTGAGCAAGTGGATTATGGTTTTGCCGGAATCCTGTTGTGAAACCGCGTTGTGCAAAACATATGGCGGCGCCTCGATCTGATACATCGCAGAGGGTTGCAGGGTGCTCTTAAGGGTGTCGGCCATTTTTACAGCGTACAGGTTATCCTCGTAATATCGGATAATACCTTTTTTTATTCCAGTGGCAGATGAATCCAGCCGGCATTCAAAGGTTTCTTCTCTGGCCCGGCGGTCGCCGAAGGCGTAGAGGGTTCCGCCCTGTTCGAGCCATGCTCTGGCCGCTGCTTTGACGGATGATGAAAGATAGACGTTTGCTGGAAGAATCGCAACCCTGTATTTTTCCAGATCAACTGCTGACAGTTCGGTGTTAAAAATGACATCGTACTGGATGTCAAAACGCGACAGCTGATTCAGCCAGGTGATCAATTCGCGTTCGGTTGTGCCTCCTTTAAAAGGAGCAATAACGGCAACCGGTGCCAGAGAGTGGGGATTTGTGTAGTAATGGCTGTATTTTGTAAAAAAGTGGTTATAGGTTCCCATGGCATCGAGACAGGAATGGGCATAGTCATCACCGGCGACCAGGTCGCGCATGAAAATACCTTCAAAATAGGGCTCGAGGCTGTTATGGAACATCTGGCATTCAGCCAGACTCAATTGCCATTTTTCCGGAGCCATGACATCGACCATGCGGCTGACGCCGTTATGGCGCTTGCCATATTCGACACTGCTGGGGCGCCATCCTTGAGAAACCGCATATTGGTATTTAAGAATACCGATGTTACAGACCAGGTCGCTTTGCGGTAATTCAAGTTTATTTTCCATGGCATCAAATTGAGCTGAAAATTCATCGTGATTTTTTGAATTGGGGTAATACCCGGGTTCATAGCCGTCTTCGGTAGATAAACAATTGGTATACCGTGCCAGCGTCAGGGCGCCCCGGTGCATATTGAAACAGACCAGCGGCACGTTGTCGAACGATTTGCTCTCTGCAAAGATGAGGTCGATCAATTCAAAGATCGACTTTTTGTGTTTTCGCGAACCGATATTGTCGATCCAAAATCCGTCCACACCCGCTTCCAGGGCTTTGCGAATCCGGACCCGTTGATAGGGCAACCAGTCGGGATGCTGCGTGTCGGCCATATAACGGGTGATGCCGTAACGGTTGTATTTGGCGGCACCATAAGGAATGGGATTACCGCCTTTGTCGAGCGCGTACCATTCTGTCGATTCCGGTATGTGTTCCGCCACATCTTCATGAAAGATATTGGCTCCCGACATGTAGGCGGTCACTTTGATGCCGTGTTTATGGCATTCCCTGATATAGGATTGCAGGATGTCCCATTGTTTCTGTTCGGTTTCGTGCGAGAATCCCACGCTCCAGGTGACCCAGAGCCAGTTGAGTCCGGCGCGTTTTGCCCATTTAACCGTTTCTTTACCGTAAAAACTGCTCACGGCTTTGAGAACCTTTTCAGAATCGTCTTCCTGCCAGTGTGGCCAGCCGGAGAGTTTGCCCTTTTCCGCCTCGATCGGACCACCATCCCAGCGGGCCGTGTGAAATTTTCCGGTCTCGGCCCAGGCGGGCACCAGTTCCGGCGACAGCCACCAGCGGTCCTGAGTATTTCCGTCCGAACAGGCCAACAAGAACAGAACTGAAGAAGAGAGAAAAAGTAGCAAGATAATGGAATATTTTTTCATAGAAAAACCCAGAGTGTATTGTCATCTTTTCAAATATAATATAAAAAACGCTGGTTATGATATATAGATAATAACCGTTAAGAACACGTTAACAGCGTGTTAATCACAAACAAATGTATTGCATTTTGAGTTGAAGGCGGTTATATTTTGTAGTGGTTTCTCCTGAGCACCGCATTTTCGTAAATCTTCGGGCATATGGTGAGATATGATCAATAACAAGAGCAAACGACAAATACTGGAAAGGATTTTATCCAGTTCTGAATTCGCTCATTCCGATATCAACCAAAAATTGTTGACTTATTTGGTTGAAAAGTCGATAAAGGGTGAGATTCCCAAGGAAACCACCATTGCCATCGACGTCTTCGACAAGGATGCAGCTTTTAATCCGCATGAAGATACGCTGGTGCGGGTACACATCTACAAGCTGCGCGAAAAACTGGAAAAATACTATCTCAGTGAAGGCCGTGATGATGATATCCGGCTTTGTATACCCAAAGGCCATTATGCTGTTAAATTTTTGCCATTGACGAAAAAAGCGGGATCGGCCAAAAAGCTTCGTCTGATGCTTTATGGATTGATTTCCGCAGTCGTGGTTCTCTTTATTCTTGTTTTTGCGTTATATATTCAAAACACCGGATTACAGTCACGTATCGACGAATTTGCCGTTGTCGACAGAGATGATCCCATATGGTATCGTTTGATCGGTCCGCAAATACCGACTCTGATCGTTCCGGGCAACAACTTCTTTTTTGCCATGCAAAGCGGGCTTGTAAACGAAACCATCATTGCCCGTAATACGGAGATCAATTCGATAAATGATTTTAACCAATTTGTCAAATCCCATCCGCAGCTCAGCGACAGCATTTGGGTCGGGGACTATGCGTTTCTGGGCAAGGAGAGTGCCTGGAGTTTGAATCATTTACTGCCTGTTTTTTTCTCGGCTCATAAAAAGGTCGAGCTCGTCATTTCCTCGCAACTGTCATGGGATGATTTTCAAAAATACAACATTGTTTATATCGGTTCCTACAAATCTCTGGGACTGTTGAATACGCTTTTAACCAATCTCGATTTTTCCTATACGCTATATCCGCACCGGGTGATGAGAAAATCAGATGATGAACAGGCCAGCAAGATATATCAGCCTGAAATGGTGCGGGACGAGAATTATAACAAGGATTACAATCGAGATTATGCTCTCATCGCCAAACTGCCCGGCCCGGCCAACAATGATATATTGATCATCGCGGGGTTTTATTTTATAGGAGTTTATGAAGCGACAAAACAGATTTCTGAACCGGAGTTGCTCTCCATTCTGAAAGAGTCGTTGCAGAGACGTCACGGGACGATCCCCGAGTATTTTGAAATTTTGCTCGAGATCAGCGGCTATGGCCGCACCGGATTCAGCACGACGCTGATCTATTCAAAAGAGATCCAGTCGAATAATAACATAGAATGGGGAAAATAAGGAGATTGAGAAAACGTTAATGCTGAGCCGGTTGAGCGGCGATAGCTATTCGATTGCGATAATTCATAAAAATTACTATTGAATCCTTGGGAAAAATTTGTTATATTAATAGACTTGACCGGCAAGGTTAAAGTTAAACCAATATATCGGGCTCGTAGCTCAACGGTAGAGCAACGGACTCATAATCCGCAGGTTGGAGGTTCGAAACCTCCCGGGCCCACGTTTAGAGCCCCTGATTTCTTTGGAATCGGGGGCTTTTTTTTGTTATTTAAGGGGTTATGGAAGGGGGTTGGTTTTGGGTTTATTTTGCATTATCTTCGGGTTTGTCTCATTATCAATGATTTACATCACGTGTCAGTTTGGGGTATATATTTCGCACCAAGCCAGAGCCACAAGGAGCAGGTCTACTGCTGACCACTATCTCGAAGAAAACTTGCATTTTTGCTTGCGTCGATAAAGAAAAATGATGAAATTATAATATAGATGATTTTTAAACATCCATTCTCATAGCAACAGAGACATTCGGATCAAGGCAAACACCTCTCAAAATACTCCGGCTTTATTAACATTGTTTAGCTCATAATTTTAGGATAGTATGATGTTTACCAATAAAAATTACCTCGCTGTTTTATTTATTTTGGTAATGTTGAATCATGGTTTGAACGCTGAAATTGTATTAGAGGGTGTGATAACCGATAACGGCGCAGAGCCGGTTGAGAATGCTCTCGTTGAGCTCATAGACCAGGAGGATACAACCTGGGTATTTAGCGATCATACAGATGAAAGCGGATCTTATCAAATCCGGATAGTCAAAACGGGAAGCGATGCGCTTGATCCAAAACAACCGCAACATTTTCATTTATACCAAAATCATCCCAACCCGTTCAATCCATCAACAGTCATCCGTTATGACCTGAAAAAACCAACAGAAATACGCCTGGAAATATGGAATATTCTGGGACAAAAAATAAGGACCCTGGTCAATGGATTTCAGACCGATCTGACTGCCCGAGCCATCTGGGATGCTACGAACGATCGGGGACAGGGTGTATGTGCAGGAGTTTATATATACACGCTGTACGCAGAGGGAAACAGAAAAAGTAAAAAAATGGTGCTGATGGACGGACAAGGTATCCCCGAAAATTTTGCTTCAGAGTCAATGAGGCTAAACAAAACCAGCAATTTGAATTTATCAAAGACATCAAATCAATATCTGTTTCGCGTAACTGGAGAAAATATCGAAAACTATGAACAAAATATAACCTTGCTTTCCAATAAAGTTCTCAATATAACCGTTATCCGAACGGTAACCGATATCGATGGTCATGTATACAGGACGGTAAAAATCGGTGATCAGCGGTGGATGGCGGAAAATCTAAAGGTAACACAGTATCGAAATGGCGATCCGATTTCCCAAATAATCGATCACACAGAATGGATAAGGATAACGACCGGCGCATACTGCAATTATGGCAATGATACCTCAAATGTATCCACCTACGGACGCTTGTACAACTGGTATGCAATTGATGATGAGCGGGGTCTTGCCCCGGAAGGTTGGCATGTTCCGACCGATGAAGAGTGGAAACAACTGGAAATAAATCTCGGCATGAGCCGCTTAGAGGCGGATGATGAGGGTTGGCGCGGATCGATCGGGGGTGGCAAGTTAAAGCATGCGGAAACCTTGTATTGGCAAAGTCCCAATACAGGCGCAACGAATGAAAGCGGCTTTTCCGCGTTGCCCGGTGGCTATCGCCTCAGCGTTTACGGCAAGTTCAGCAGCATGGGAAACTATGCCTACTTTTGGACCGCATCGGCGTTCGATAATGGCGGTGCCTGGTCCCGCAGTCTGAATACCCATTCTTCAGGCATCGGACGTTCCTATGGCAGTGAGAATTACGGGTTCTCGGTTCGATGTATCAAGGATGAATAGAATATTCGATTTATTGAACTGTTTCCTGATTCTAATGGATAAAAAGAGATAATATAAACCCCGGGGATAATAATGAATGGATCCGTTTGACCAGAGGAGCCTATTGTAATTATGACAATGATGCAATTCTTAGAAATAGGTATGGTCACTTTTATAACTGACATGTAGTTAACGACAAAAGGGGGATAGCGCCTGTAGGGTGGCATGTTCTGACTGATGAAGAATGGAAAAAGTTTGAGATTTATCTCGGTATGAACCAGTCAGAGGCAAATAATATTGGATGACGAGGAATGGACGAAGGTGGTAAACTAAAGATAGGAACATGGAATTGGTAGAGTCCGAATAAGGATGCGACTAATTCGAGTGGTTTTACGCGGCATTCAAGTGCGACGTACTTTTATATGGGGGGGCAAAGTGCGACGCACCGCGGCTGGTTCACTTTGGCTGAATTTTTTGTTGTTATTTTTTTCCGTCACACAGGTGCGTCGCACTGGTTGGTGCACTGGTGTGCGGGTCGGTGCGACGCACGTGAATGACGAGCGGGGGTTGGGCTGTGCCTGTTGTTTTGCTTGATCCAGCATCGTGCGTCGCACCTGTTCCTTTAAACTGCGATGCACTTTTTTTATATCGTGAATGGTTTTTTTGTGGTTTTCTAAAATTATTTTAAATTTTTACATACCTCTGTTTTATTAGACTGTAAGGTTGAATGTTTTTATATTTCCTGCAACCGTAACACCGATATTATCGCATTCGGAACAAAACAAGGGGAGAATGATGGCCCGAAAAATTGAATTTGTTTCTGGTGAGTATTACCATTTATTTAATCGTGGTACCAACACAAGCCTCATCTTTAGATCTTCTCAAAACTATTTATTCCTTATCAATCGCCTCAAGAAATACAGTCGAAAATTTAACATTAGTTTGATTGCATATTGCTTAATGCCGAATCATTATCATTTTCTGGTAAGACAAAACGATGAGTTCAGTATAGCGGATTTTATGCAAGGTGTTTTTAATAGTTATTCCAAGGCATTTAATAATATGTATAAAAGGTCAGGAACCCTGTTCGAAGGACCCTTTAAGGATATTCATATTAGTAAACAGGAATACCTTATCCATCTTTGCCGTTATATTCATCGTAATCCAATTGATGGTAAAAAGCCATTGGTTAATAATATAGAGGATTGGCCTTATTCAAACTATCCCGAATGGCTTGGTATCAGAAAGGGAAGTCTTTGGGATCCACAATTTGTATGTGATAACTTTCAAACAGGTGAATATTATAAAGAGTTTGTAGCTGATTATATTTCACCTAAAAGGCTGGATGAATTTTTTAAAAATTATTTGTTTGAGGAATAAAAATTGTATCACCGGTGCGTCGCACCTTTATATGGGGGATTTCAAGTGCGACGCACCGCGGCTGGTTCACTTTGGCTGAATTTTTTGT
>CAZMUU010000120.1:0-9683 GCA_964569215.1 uncultured Cytophagia bacterium | reverse complement strand
GTTTGTTGAATATCAAGGGGCCGCTCCGGCTACCCCCGCACCAATCTCAACAGCAGGTGGCAGCAAGACGGAATGGTGCAGAACAGAATGATACATAACAATTGGCGGACGATCGAGGAAAAATCCGTGGCGATGGAAAGCGGAAGTATCTCGCTCCGCAGAATGTTGGAAAAAGAAAAATGAAACTTTTGGTTTTATATTCGGACACTTTTGATTAAATTGAAATAGTCATTTAGGGTGGCGAAAAACTGTCCGAATCTTTAGTGAAATGGGTGTCCGAAATTAGTGAAATTTCCATCTGCTCCAAAGTCTGAACCATCCATCTAAAAAAACGTAATGCCGGCGTCCGGTGCCCATGTCTCAAGCCTTTTCTTTGCATCGGCGACTTTATGGCCAATGATTTTGTGATACTCTTGAAAATATTTCGAATATTCGATTTCTAAAAATCCTTGGATCGATGTAGCCTTTTTTCTTTTCCATCATATAAAAAGTCCAATGTGGAGGTAAAAAGATGAAATCAATAATGAAGACTGCTCTATTGCTCACTGTGTTCATGGTTACACAAGCTTTTAGCGCGCTGCAATACGATACAATCAACAATGACACCACCTGGTCTGGAAAGATTGACATCACTGAAAATATTCTTATCGAAGACAATGCCATTCTAAGAATAGAGAGCGGATCCTCTCTTCTATTCCACGGCAGTTTTGAGATCAGAGTGAAGGGCAGCTTGCAGGCATGTGGTACTGCTTTAGATTCTATTTCATTTACGGCATCTGATACGACAACCGGGTGGAGAGGTATCATATTCGATCAGATATTATCGTCAAACGACTCTTCAATAATTGCATTTTCAAGCATCCGCCATTGCAAAATCAATGCAGAGAATGGTGATAGCAGCAGCGCTGTTTACGTGGATGGATTTTCAAAGCTGGTCATTCACGATTCCGATATCAGAAATAACAATTCCAGTTGGTTAGGAGGCGGTATTTTTTTAAACAATGCCAGCCCAATAATAAAAAGAAATATCATTTCTCACAACTCGGCAAAAGCGGGTGGAGGTATATACTGTTATAACAATTCAAATCCTCTTATTAAACATAACCAGATTAGTCAGAATCGAACTTTGGGTGCAAAAGAGGGCAATGGCGGCGGAATATGTTGCAGTGATAGCTCTCATCCCCTCATTATGAATAATGTCATCAGTCAAAATTATGCACAAGCATTCGGAGGTGGCATTTTTTGCTCAAATAATTGCTACCCCAAAATAGTTAATAATACTATCGTCTCAAATGAGGCACAAAAAAATGCCGGGGGGATATTTGGATTTCATCAAGATCTTATTATTGTGAATTGCATTTTATGGAATAATATAAATCTATGGTACCAATCGTTTAACCAAATCTTGGGCTGCAAAAACATTCGGTATTCTGATATCCAGGGCGGTGGAGACGGTGAAGGCAATTTCGATCTTGAGCCTTTTTTTCGTGATATCGATAACGGTGATTTTCATCTTTCTGAAAATTCACCGTGCATCGATGCAGGCGACACCTCTTTTGATTATTCTCTTGAGCCATATTATAATGGCATGTGCATTAATGTAGGTGCCTTTGGCAATACTCAGGAGGCGACTATTTCTTCTCCACAAATCAACATCCCTACTTTACCTCTCGATTTTGACACACTCTATTTTGGGCAAGCCACCTCAAAATCTATTACTGTCCAAAACAGGGGTATGTCACGGCTCAATCTTACCCTTAAGAGTGTAAAAAATGGTTATACTTCAGATACCAGCTATTCCATTCTGGGTGGGGACACTCAAAGTATTGATATCAAATTTTCGCCCGTCAAGACGGGATATGATTCCTGTTTATTATGGATAAAATCTAATGATGAATTGACACCACAAGCATCAATTCTCCTAATTGGCTTTGGAATTTTGGGGGGACAATGCGATGGGACTCTTTATTCACAACATTCGCCATTCCTTTTGAGTGAAAACCTTGTGGTACCACATAACAAGGTTTTAAATATCGAGGCCGGAGTAACGATCCATGTTGACTCGGCTGTGCTTATTAAAGTCATCGGCTCACTTATTGCCGAAGGTACGCAAATAGATTCAATACGACTAACATCCTCAAGCACAAAGCCCTCACCGGGCATTTGGCAAGGACTGCATTTCGAGGGCGATGCTCAATCATCTGTAAGTAAAATCAGTTATGTCTGCATCGAGTATGCTGATAATGGTATTTTTATGTATGCCAATCCCGTCCCAGTTCATCATTGCCGGTTTTCTCGATGTAAATCATGGGGTATTGTCCACGATATGATAGACAAAGGAGAGTACTATGCAAATAAATTTGAACATATGCATGGTGCAATTAAAACCATTATGTGCAGCTCAATTATTGAAAACAACACGATTTCAGATGTAAAAACAGCATTAGCCATTACCGGATCAAGCCGCATTCATCATAATAAAATACTCAACATACAAAATGCAATCGAAATATATGACGGTGGTTACTATTCTGTACTCGGTAATGAAATGCGCGGGACTGAATACGCGAATACAATTCAATTAAAAAGTGCCCGCTTGCATTATCTGGAAAATAAACCTCAGCAGGCTTTAAACGCTAAATATGGCATCATTGTGAATGAAGGTGAATTGGCCGATCTATTTCTTATTGATATGAATACATGGGGTGATGAAACAAGAAAGTGCATAACAAGTGTCGATACCCGATTTGAGGAGGTTAAGAATATCCCACAAAGCGGCTATGTATGTCAACTTTTAATTGATAGATTGAAAACTTTTATCGTGCGTACAAAGGATGGTGGTCATGCGAAAATAAGGCCTGGTGCGAAAGCAAATAACACATATGGCTATTGGACTCTTGATTATGTATACGTTCCTGCTGGTATCGATACGTTTCCAACCAATAAGCCCTTTATACCAAATGATGGAATTTTAGTTCATAACGGAACAATGAGCCTCATTGACAATGTGATAAACAACTTTTCAGGCAGTGGTATAACCTTTGAGAATGCTGATATTGATTCCTTCATTCATAACGATATATATGGTAATAAAGGCGGAGGTATTGTTTTCCATGGACCTTCTTTTTTCCTTTCTGATGATGTAATTTTTCAATCCGGCACTAATCTTGACGAATTCAATCGAATTTATGAAAATGATAATTATAATTTCATTAATGGTACACAGAGTCCAATAAAGTTGCCCTATATCTACTGGGGAACCACAGATAGTTTGAGTATAGCATCTTGTATCCTCGATTGTACGGATTATCCTTCACTGGGTTGTGTCAATTTTTCACCATACCTTGATGAATCTCATAATCTGGTTACCGATGTATTGGCTGCCAGGTCCAGCGCGAATGGTAATTTCAAACTTGATATCTATCCAAACCCGACAAATTCCCAAACAGTATTCAACTTTTCAACAAAAAAGAAAGTGAAAATAGCAATAGAGCTATTTAACATTCTGAGTCAACGGGTAAAAACGTATGAGGCGAAAACATATCCAGCTGGAACCCATACTGTTACCTGGAATGGAAAAAATAATTTCGGTAACAATGTTCCATCTGGCATTTATATTATTCGTTTCACGGCGGATAAGAGGGATATGGTAAAACGCTTTACCATTCTCCGGTAAATAAGAATAGAATTGGAATATGTTCTGCATAATTTATATGCACCGGTTATAACCTGTTCAGCCCGCACATCACCATTCACAGACCATGTGATGTCATTGCAGCAGTGCCCTGTGACATTGGAATCGTCAAAATTGATTTATAATCAACGAACAATGACACGATCATCATTCATGAATAATGATAATTTGAAAACGGGAAAATGATCAAGGCGGTATTGCGGTAATATCTTTACGAGTCAGTAGCACTAAATTGAAAGGCATAGAAATTCCAGTTCGCTACGTTGTTCAAGCAAGCCTCTTGACGTACATGATGCTCCAGCGACATGGCATACACCCTTCCTGCAGTAGAGGTATTGCTGACATATAATCCCGCGCTGGCATAGGTATTCGCCGTCCAAATATCTTTTAGTGTGCCTCCGCTATTGTTGGTTACCCAAAGACTCCAGTTCTGTATAAAAGGGGATTCGGTCGGAAAACCTGCTATGCAGTTTGCTTGTATTTTTTTACGATAATTTTCTTTTCTTCTTTGTCTGGCATTTTACCGGCATTCAGTTTTTGAAAATGATATCGTGAAAAGATTTTACCTGGCTTTCTTGACAAAAGTGTTTTTGGCGTTGGTTTTATCTCCCGTTTTTTCGTTAAAATTAAATGTCATTGTCGATTGCACAAAACGTCACTCGTTACCCCTCACTTGTCACTCTTTTTAATTTGATGTGATGTGATTGTTTGTTGCTTTCTAGTTTTTTGTTTTTTATATTGAAATCATTATGAAATCGACCGTGCAAAATAATGCCCCGGTGCCGATCTACCGGCAACTGGTGCAGCATTATAAACAGGCGATCCTGAAACAGGACTATCGTCCGGG
Organism: uncultured Cytophagia bacterium; assembly: GCA_964569215.1. Taxonomy (GTDB): domain Bacteria; phylum Zhuqueibacterota; class Zhuqueibacteria; order Residuimicrobiales; family Oceaniaggregativiventaceae; genus Oceaniaggregativivens_A. Next base: position 5,142 of record CAZMUU010000120.1, on the reverse strand, counting down.
CAGTCGTATCGACTCTATACATGAAATCATGCAGCGCCATCAGGTCTCCCGTGAAACCGCCAAGCTGGTGCTGAAATCCCTGGCCGATGAAGGGCTGATCATCCAGAAACCGGGCAAAGGCTCGTTTATCGCCGCCCTCGGTCCCCGCCGTAAAATCTGGGCCATGATCGCTCCTTTTTTTTCCTCACAGACCGAACAACTGATACATCATCTGCGCCAGCAATTAGCACCCCTCGGGCGCCGTCTGGAAATCTATATCGATTATAATAACTGGCAGGAAGAAATCCGCCTGGTCGGCACTCTGATCAACGAACGTTACGAAGCGGTTCTGCTCATTCCCACATTCGATGAATCGCGCACCGCTTCGTTCTATAAACGGCTGCAAACCGGCAAAACCTATCTCGTCCTGCTCAATCATACCATGTCCGGGTCCTCCTTTACCTATGTCATTCAAAGCTATGATCTCGGTGTGCGCCGTGCCATCCGGTATCTGATGGACAAACATGGCGGGGCCATCGTCTATATCAAGAACAATATCTGGCTTGGCCGCAATATGGTGCAGGAAGTCATGCAGGAAACCCTGAAAACCAGCCTGCGCCGGGAAACTGCCTCGAGACCATTTTTTATTATCGATGATATAAATTCTCTGGACCGGGACTTTATCGACCGGAATCGCGTAAAAGGACTCTTTTGCTGTGAAGATATCGATGCCATCCGGGTGCTGGGCCGTCTAAAAGAATGGGGCTATTCGCTTCCCGGCGATGTGGCCCTGGTCAGCTATGGCAATACGGATTTGGCCAGGTTTTTCACACCGGCGATCACGTCCATCGATCCGCATATGCAGGAAATGGCGATATTGTCTACAAATATCATTATGGACTCGATGCGCGGAAAAAATGTGGAGCTGCAACAATATGTGTTGCATCCGGAACTGGTGATGAGGGAAACGTGATGAAAAGGTCAAAAACAATAGATATGCAAAAAGGAGAGCAAACAGATGGCAAGAAAATCAATCGTCGAAACCGTCAAGCAGGGAAAGATTCTCGTTTCCGATGGCGCCTGGGGAACGTTTTTGCAGGCCAGGGGACTGGAACCCGGTGATTGTCCGGAACTCTGGTGTGTAGAACGGCCGGATGATGTGCTGGAAATCGCCCAAAGCTATATTCGGGCCGGTGCCGAAATGATCGAAAGCAACAGTTTTGGCGGTTCGCGCTACAAGCTCGAACATTACGGCCTGGCCGGCCGCGCCGCTGAATTGAACCGCGCTGCAGCCGAGATTTCCCGCAAAGCGGCCGGAGCGGAAAATTGGGTGATCGCGTCTGTCGGCCCGACAGGTAAAATCCTGATGATGGGCGAGGTCAGCGAACAAGACATGTACAATTGTTTCAAAGAACAGGCTATGGCACTGGCCGGCGGCGGTGCTGATGCCATCTGTGTGGAAACCATGAGTGATCCGGCTGAAGCCGCACTGGCGGTACGAGCGGCACGTGAAAACACCGATTGCGAGGTCATCTGTACCTTTACCCTGGAGCGCACCGTGTCCGGTGAATACCGCACCATGATGGGAACCTCCCCGGTCGAAGCGGCTAACACGGCCCTGGAAGCCGGCGCTCATATCATCGGCACCAATTGCGGCAACGGTCTCAAACGCATGATCGATATTGTCAGTGAAATGAAACCTGTGGCCGGCGATACCCCGATCCTGGTGCACGCCAATGCCGGCTTGCCGACCAATGTGGACGGCAAGGATATCTTTCCCGATACACCGGTCGATATGGCGGCACTGGTGCCGGAAATTGTCGCAGCCGGTGTCTCGATTGTCGGCGGCTGCTGCGGCACCACCCCTGAACATATCAGCGCCATGCGCCGGGCAGTTGATGCCCTGAAATAAATGGTGTTCACAGGATCCTGTCGGCTTTTTATTCTGCATCATATAACCATCCGTCTCGGATGTGGTATCAAAAGCTGTGAATACACCTCGAATAGTTTGGGCTGTATCAAAAGCTTCAAAAATGCCCCAATAGTTCCCCCTCCCTGGGGGAGAGGACTGGAGTGCATGGACTATCAGCTTATGATATAGCCCCCCAATAAATACAGGATGATATTTACACCTACAGGTGAAAATATTGCTTGATGCAATGAGAACAAAATCATCAGATAATTTTGTTGGGTTCTGTTAACAGAATCCAGGACCGTATGAGGAGAAGGATATGAATAGTAAACCAAAATTTATGGCCACCGGCATCGGTAGCATGCCGTTCAAAGACGTCGACCACGCCGTGCACACCGCATTGACCCGGTTGCCGCAGGCCCCTTTTTGGCCGCAACTGCCCAAACTCGACCTCAATGAACAGATGGAAATCCAGTATTCCGAGGGAATGCCCCGCATCGTGATCGACCGGGAAAAGGCCCGCATGTACTTTGACACCAGCGGTGATTATTCGGAAGACTTTGCCGAATTCTATCAAGCCTATATGCTGGCTATGGATCCGGATGAAGGAACCGGTGATTGCGAAGCCATGGCGATCAGCGAGGATTTTTCCAAAGGCATCTATGCCATGGAAAAACGTCTCGCCAAGCAGGACAGCAAACTGCCCTTTGTCAAGGTGCAGACCACCGGTCCGTGTAGTTTTGCCCTCACCATCGTCGACGAGAATAAACGGGCCATCTATTATAACGAGGAATTCCGCGATGTGGTGGTCAAGGCCATGGCCATGAAATGCCGCTGGCAGATCCAGAAATTTCAGCCCTTTGCCGAACAAGTGATCTGTTTTATCGACGAACCCATCCTTTCCGGATTCGGCAGTTCGACCTATGTCTCGGTCAAACGCGAGGATGTGGTGGCGCACCTGGCCGAAGTGATCGAAGCGGTACACGCGGACAAGGGCATTGCCGGCATTCACTGCTGTGGCAATACCGAATGGAGTATCCTCATCGACGCCGGTGTGGATATGGTCAATTTCGATGCCTTTGATTATGGCGAAACCATTGCCATGTATGCCGATTCGGTAAAAGAGCATCTCGATCGCGGTGGCTTGCTGGCCTGGGGCGTCGTGCCCACATCAACCGTGATCCGGGAACAGACCGTGGAATCCCTGGTCGAGCATTTTGAAGCCAAGATGGATAATCTCGCTTCCAGGGGCATCGACAAAGGACAGATCGTCGAACAGGCGGTCATCACTCCCTCTTGCGGCACCGGTTCGATGGATCCGGCGGATGCGGAGCGGGTGTTCGAACTGACCAACGCCCTGTCCGCAACCATGAAATCCCGGTACGGATTCTAAACAGAAAGAGACGCAATGAAACTGGCGATATCAGGCAAAGGCGGTGTGGGCAAATCCACTCTGGCCGCCGCATTGTCTTTATTGATGGCGAAAACAGGAACCCGCGTCCTGGCCGTGGACGCGGATCCAGACGCCAATCTGGCCTCGGCTCTGGGTATTCCGGCGCAGGAGCAACAAAGTATCATTCCCATTTCGGAACAAATTGCCCTGATCGAAGAGCGAACCGGCGCCAAGGTGAAGCAATACGGCCAAATGTTTAAATTGAATCCCAGGGTGTCGGATATTGCCGACAAGGTTGCCTATACCCAGGATGGCATTTCCTTGCTGGTGCTGGGCGCCATCGAACAGGGCGGCAGCGGCTGCGCCTGTCCGGAAAGCGTCTTGTTGCGCGCCCTGGTCACCGATCTGCTGCTCTATAAAAACGAATCTCTGGTTCTGGATATGGAAGCCGGTGTTGAACATCTCGGCCGTGCCACCGCGCGCGGGGTCGACCGTATGATCGTGGTGGTAGAGCCCGGACAACGCTCCGTAGATTCCGCCTTTCGCGTACAACGCATGGCTGCAGAGATCGGACTCGACCAGATCTCTTTTGTGGCCAATAAAATCCAAAGTGCGGAGGACGAAACCTTTGTCCGCACTGCCCTGACCGGCGACCGCCTGATCGGCCTGATTCCCTATCACGAATCCCTGCGCCAGACCGACCGCGACGGCCGCTCGGTACTGGATGGAGCAGATGTGTCGCTGGTTGCTGTTTTTGAAGAAATATTAAAGCGGGTGTCCGAAAAAGGGGGATGAAGGGACATGAAGACGAAGAAACAGTTGTCAGTCCTGCAAAGGCAGGAATTCATTATTGGTGTAAAACAGACTATCCTTGAATAAAGGCCACGGATGGACTGGGCACCAGGGAGAATGGATGAGCAAAACAATCGCCATAACCGGCAAGGGCGGTGTCGGCAAAACCACCATCGCGGCATTGATCATCGATCAGCTGATCAGACGTGGCTGCGCGCCGGTGCTGGCCGTGGATGCCGACCCCAATTGCTGCCTGGATTCGATGCTCGGGGTCAAGGTGGAGAAATCTCTGGGCACCATCCGGGAAGAATCACGCGAAATTGCCGGCAAAGGCATGTCCAGCGGCATTTCCAAACAGCAGCTGCTGGAACTCAAAATCGCCGAGTGCCTGGTAGAGGCGGAACAATTTGATCTGATTGCCATGGGACGGCCGGAAGGGCCGGGATGCTACTGTTATGCCAACAATGTGCTCAAATCCGCCATGGCGGAAATCACCTCATGTTATCCATGGGTGGTTCTGGACAATGAAGCCGGATTGGAAAACCTCTCCCGCCGCATTGTGCAAAAGGTCGATGTTCTGATCATGGTCGCGGACCCTTCACGGCGCGGACTGGATACCCTGGTGCGGCTCAGCGATTTGGCGCGCGGGATGGGCATTCAGTACGATCAGAGTGTCATCATCATCAACCGGGTGCGCAAATCACGCCAACCCGGAAATCTGGAAACCATAAAGTCCAGAATCGGAGCAGACAGGCTGATCATGCTGCCCGACGACGATGATCTCGCCTGTCTGGCTGAAGACGGACACGCCCTGTTCTCACTACCTGATAGCAACCCGGTTCGGCAGAACATCGATGGGTGGATTAAACAGGTTTTAAGCCATTAAAAAAATTAATGCAAATTGTTTCAATAAGGGCTGTATCAAAAGTATCAATAGTACCATTTTTAGGTTTCTAAAGGATTAAAAACCGCCGAGGACTCGGAGAAAAGATTAGAGAAATGAAAGATATCATTTTTGATGGTAGAGATTCTTCTAAATATTTTACAGATTGACTGAAAAAGCCAT
>CAZMUU010000119.1:0-9763 GCA_964569215.1 uncultured Cytophagia bacterium | reverse complement strand
TCATTACGTTCGAGCTTAAAATCGGGTTGCATATCCGGATCATCACTGTGTATATAATCTTCACTATCCGGAAAGAGCGGGGAAATGATTTTGCGTACGCGTGCCTTGCGAAATTCATCGCGACAGAGATTGACCGCAATTTGTATGATCCACGCCCGAAAGGATGACTGAAAACGGTATTGATCAAGTCTGGAAAAGATGCGTAAAAACGTTTCCTGCGCCAGGTCCGGTACTCTATCAGAGTTGCCCATGATGCTGTAAATAAGTCGATGAACATCTGCCGCATACTTGCGTATAAGCTTGTCTATCGCTTCCGAATTGCCTGATTGACCCTCTCTGATCAGTCTGTCTGTTTCGACATCTCGCGACAAATTCTTATCCGTTTTTATTAATAGACGCCGCTGTTGAAAAAAAGTTCTCGTTTTTGCAAAAATGCCTTTCTCGTTTCTTGCTTGATTTTAAGGAAAAAGTTGCATAAAATACAAGGATTTTTAAGCTTTCCTCCGGTGATGAGATGCCGGGTAAATATGATGGAGGTGTTATGAAAAAAAAGCTGATCACAGGTATACTGGTTGTTTTCACCCTGTCTCTTTTTGCTGCTGATCCACACCCTTTCCGGGAAATGATCGATAATGCCGGTGATGCGGACAAGTATCCGAATGCAAGCACAATCGTAATCTTTGATAGTATGGACGTGAAGGTTATGGAATCGGGATTGAGTTATGTCACTCACCATACCCTGACCAAAGTACTCAAAGCTACCGGGAGCAAAGAGCTGCAAAGTCTAACCTTTGGTTATGATCCGCAATCCGCATATGTTGAAATAAAAGGGGCCCGTATTTTCCGTCATGGTGGCGGGGTGGATACGCTTTCTCTGCAAAGCGTCTTCGACCATACTGCACCAGCGCGTGCCATCTACTGGGGGGCAAGGGAAAAAATGCTGCCCGTCGGACATTTGCAGCCCGGGGATGCTGTAGAGGTGATAACTTTCCGCAAGGGATTCACCTATGCACTGCTGCAACAAAGCGACGAGAGTCTCTCTGAACAGCCCGGCGATGAACGATTTATTCCTCCGATGCGGGGTCACTTTTATGATATCGTACCGTTTTGGTCCCGTACACCGGTCCTGCTTAAATCCTATACAGTTTCTTTGCCTTTAGATAAAAATCTCCAATACCAGGTTTATAACGGTGAATTGCAGAGCTGGAGTAAGCTGGATCAAGAGCGCATGCGATACCATTTCGAGAAAAAGGATATTCTGCCGCTTCAACGGGAAGCGCACATGGTTGCTACATCGGACGTGGCGACAAAGCTTTTGCTATCCACATCACCGGACTGGGAAGCAAAATCGTTGTGGTTTTACAATGTCAATGAAAATGTCAGTTTCAACCTGACGCCCGAGATCATCGAGAAGGTGAAAGCGTTAACCGAGGAGTGCAAGAGCGACGAGGAGAAAGTTAGTGTGCTTACGCACTGGGTAGCAGACGAGATTCGTTATTCCGGATTAACCATGGGAGAAGGAGAGGGATACACCTTGCATCCGGCGGAGATGACCTTCAGAGACCGTTGTGGTGTCTGCAAGGATAAGGCCGGGATGTTGGTTGCCATGCTGCGGGCCGCCGGTCTGGAATCCTATGCTGCCATGACCATGGCGGGATCGCGTATCGACCGGATACCGGCGGATCAATTTAATCACAGCGTCACCATCTGGAAACGCGGAGAGGGCGATTATGTTCTTCTCGATCCCACCTGGGTTCCTCATACCCGTGAACTGTGGAGCAGCCGTGAACAGCAGCAGGAATATCTTATGGGTGTACCTGAAGGAGCGGATTTGAAAACAACTCCCATCAGTCCACCGCAAAATCATCCTCTGGTCGTAACGGGAAAATCCGAATTACAGTCCGATGGTACTTTGACCGGATCCTTTACACTCACCGCCGACGGCCAGGCAGATTCGCAGATACGGCGGAATCTGACCCGACGTCGAAAACAAGATTGGCACCACTATTTTGATCGTGAATTGTTCGATCTTTCTTCCAGAATTCAGGTCAAATCATTGCGATACAATGATCCTTATGATATTTCACAGCCGATGAAAATCACGGTCGACTATGAGATTCCGGCCTATGCACAGACCATTGGTGATAAACTTGTTTTTATTCCTCTGCTGGCAAAGCATGTTTTTGCCGGTCGCTATACCAGCCCCTATTTGCACATGCGCGTTGGGCAAGAGGAAAGAACCTATCCGTTTCGTATCGGTTGTTCGCAATTGATCGAGTTTGAGGAATCCATTCGATTGCCAAAAGGATATGAAACAGAGCGGTTGCCTGAATTTGAAACGGTAGAGGGGAGTGCTGCGGATTTTGAGGCCGGTTATGAGAAGAAACGGAACCGCGTTCAATTTTCGGAAAAGATTGCTTTGAAAAAACGCATTTTTCAGGCCGGGGAATGGAAGAATTTTCGTCATGCTATCCGTGAGGCCAACAGTGTAAGAGAAGAGTTTGTCATTCTAATCAAAAAATAAGAGGATATCATGTATAAATTCGTTTTGGGTTTATTCCTCATTCTGACTGTTATTACGTTCTCAACAGCAGCAGCGACAGAGACAGTCGGAACCGACGCGGTCTATCAGCAGTTGGAAAAAAAATATATCTTGCATCAGGATGGGCGGATTTCTTTTGAATACCATCATAAAGTCAGATTGCTTACCTATTTAGCTGTTAACCGCTATTTTGGAGAGGATTTTATTATCTATAATCCCCGATTCCAGACCCTGGATATATTAAAATCCATTACCACCATGGCGGATGGCAAAAGAGTGGAATCACCCGATAATGCCTTTAATATGGTTTTGCCCCGTGCCGTTTCTCAAGCGCCCGCTTATGCCCATCTGCGCGAAATGGTTGTCACCCATACCGGTTTGGAGCGAAACGCTGTGATCGATTTCTCTTATCGCATCGAGAGCTCGGCGGAATGGATGCCCTGGCTCATGGGCGAAGAGGTTTTTTCCCAATCCTTTCCCGTACAGCGATACAAGGTCAGCATCCGCGTCCCGAATGATGTGGCCCTGGTTTATAAAGCGATCAACCAGGCCGGCGACCCCGACGTACAACAGGAGGAGGGATATCGCCTTTATTCCTGGATTCTGAAAGACATTCCGGCACGGAATTCCGAGCCTGCTCAACCTGATGCGGCTCTTTCCTCGCCGCGGGTTTTGTTTTCAACCTGTTCAAGCTGGAACGATTTGGTGGATTATATTTCCCCGCAGCGTTGCGATTGCAAGGCCGCCCATACCGCCTTCAGCCCCGGCCAAACACGCGGCAAAATAGAATCACTTCACGACATTGCCGGACATTTGGAGGATCAGATCAGCAACGCCCCCTTTGATCCGGTTCATATCGGTTATCGCACCGATTGTGCTGATACCGTTTTTAAACGCGGTCATGGTCACGATCTGGAGAGAGCCAATCTGCTCGCCTGTTTGTTTCAAGAGGAGGGATTCGATTGTTCTCCTGTATTGCTCTCGTCCACAAATCAATTTTTTATCGATATTCCCTCTTTTTCCCAATTTAAGCAAGCCGGCGTTCTGGTTGAGGGGGTTTCCCCCGATCCATTTGTCATGATTATGGATGAAGAGACCTTGAGACCAGCGCGCTATACTATTCCCGGACATATGGTTCTCAAACTGGATTCTCCGCAGGAACCTCTCTACGAGATACCTAAATCCGATCCGGATGCTCATTTTATCCGGCTCTTTGCAGATTTGAATATTACCCCCGAACTTGACATGGCGGGTAAATATAAAATAGAGACGGGCGGACATTATCACAATGGCTATGCTTTGTATAACGAAAAGAAGCAAAAACGGTTTGTAGAACAATATATCGGTCCGTATAAAGCCACTGATGTCGATATTGTCTATTTGTCTCCCGATTCCGGCACATATAGCGGCGATATTGAGGCAAAAGAAGCATTGTCAAAGCGCAGCTCTCTACGACGTTTTGAATTGCCTTCTTTTACAGACCGTTCACTGCACAATGTTGCTGCCAACATAAAACGCATTTATGCCGTTGAGTTGATGCCTGTACATGAAGAGTTGCAATTTAATCTGAATGTATCGTCATTAGAACCTCCCGAAGAAAAACATTTTCATATAACCAATCCTGTGGGTGCCTTTCACTATGATGTTGATAAAACAGAAAACGGGATCAAAGTGTACAAAGCATTGTTTATCAATCAGACCCTGGTTGCACCACAATCGTTTATGGATTTGCGGCATTTATTGGTAAACTATTATGCGCCGGAATATAATCATCTCTATTTCACCGAAAAATAGAAGGTCATATGAAATCCGTATTTTCCCTGTTTCTTGTGCTGGTTCTCTTATCGGCTTGTGCGGAAAAGGCCCGCAAGCCTAAAGTCGAAAAACCACCGGCTTTTCGTTCGCTATACGAGGACGGTCTCTCTTTACTGGAAAAGGGCGATATTGAAGAAGCGAAAAAGGTATTCAACAGGATTATCGCAATGAGGTCCGATGTCGCAGAGGGATATGCCGGGCTGGCACTGTCTGAGGCCGAAGAAATGAATTTTGATAACGCAATGAATTACGCCAGGCGGGCAATCGAAAAAGAGCCCGCTTCCATGGCCGCACTTTTTGCCATGGCCAGGATTATGACGCTTTCACATGAAGACCTTGCAGGCCTGCAAAAGGCCCTTCAATTATTCGATCGTGCGATTGATCTCGACCCCCGCAACGATCGCCTGCATTATTACAAGGGCTTGACGTTAAAAAAAGCACAGGACTATGAAAAAGCGATTCACGCTTTTATCAAAGCACTCGCCATCGAAGGGCCTTATGCGAAACGAGCGGAAATAGAATTGCACACCCTTAGGCATGTTGAGCGATTAAAGCCGGATAGCAAACAGAGTTGGAAGATTGGATTAAAAGAAGCTATTGGGCGTGGTGACCTCGCTTATTTACTTGTGGAAGAACTCGATTTACCCGGTTTAATTAAAAAATACCGGCCTGATGATCGCTCTGTTGTTGAGAAAACCGGTTCGATGGTAATAACGGATATTGCTGACCATCCGGCAAAAGAAAAGATTTATCTACTGGTGCGATTGGACATTATGGATGTTTACCCGGACCAAACCTTCAGAGCCGATAAAGCGCTGACCCGCGCTCATTTTGCCGTGACCTTGCAGCGTTTGCTTGTTTATCTTTCCCGGGATGAGTCTATTCAAACCCGGTATTCCGGCACCTCCTCTACCATTTCCGATGTGCCTTCTACCCATTATGCATACAATGCCGTACGCGTTATGATTGATCTGGACATTATGCAAACGAGCGACGATGTGTTTCATCCTTCAGAAACTATTTCCGGGATGACGGCATTGGCGGCGATGAATGAAATTTCAAGTGTTGTTGAACGAATTTAAATATTATTATTTTGAAAATAGACCGAGTTATACCGAAAAGCATTGCCGAGGAGATCGGATTACGTGCCGGAGACGATCTGGTTCGCATAAACGATGCGCCCGTCCGAGATCCCATTGATTACGAGTTCTGGATCCATGACACGCCTTTGATTTTGACGGTGGAACGTCAGGGGCGGCGTTTCGAGATCGAACTCGATTTTGAAATAACGGAACCGCTCGGAGTCGATTTCGAGTCCATGCGTTATCGCTGCTGCGGAAACAAATGCATCTTTTGTTTTGTCGATCAAAATCCGCCCAATTTGCGCCAAACCCTCTATTTTAAGGATGAAGATTATCGCCTGTCGTTTTTATACGGAAATTATGTAACCCTTACCAACAGCAGTCAGGCAGATCTGGAACGCATTGTCAGCCAGCGGCTGTCACCGTTATATGTTTCCGTTCACGCTGTTGACCGGGATACCCGAATGAGGATGCTCGGTTTGAAACGTGATGATCACCTGATGCAAAAACTGAAACGTCTGGCCGCAGAAAACATCGAGATACATGCTCAAATTGTTCTCTGCCCGGGCTGGAATGATGGCCGGGTATTATTCGAAACCGTTTCTGCGTTGGCCGGTCTTTATCCTTCTGTACAATCGGTGGCTATCGTCCCGGTTGGGTTGACCCGGCACCGGAAGGGGTTGGTTCCCCTGCAACCGGTTACCGCGGCAATGGCTAAAGAGATCATCACATGGCATCAAAAGCAGGTCGAACGTTTTACAGAACAGCTAAAACACAATTTTCTTTATCTTGCCGATGAATTTTATCTGTTGGCCGGAACGCCGTTGCCAAAAGCGGAAATGTATGATCAGTTCTATCAAATTGAAAATGGCGTCGGTTTGACAAGGGCATTTATCGATCAGTTTTTTGATGATTACAAGCGATTAAAATCAAGACTAAAGCCGCTGCATTTTTCCGTCGTTACCGCAAAAATGGCAGCACCGGTTTGGGAAACAATTTTGCTGCCGGAATTGTTAAAGGTGAGTGGTATAAAGACCGAACTTTATCCGATAGATAACCGTTTTTACGGAGACAGTATTACGGTTACCGGCTTGCTTACCGGCCGGGATATCGCTGAGCAACTCAGGGACAAACCACTTGGTGATTTTGTTCTGTTACCGGCAAATATAGTCAATGTCGATAAACGTTTTCTGGATAATTGGACTTTGGAAAAATTGTCTGAAAAGTTGAATAAAAAGCTCATGATCGCAGACGATGATACCCACTTTCTCGATAAACTCGCAGGATGCATATGAAGAAGACAGTAGCCATATTGGGTCGACCAAATGTCGGCAAATCGACTTTATTTAACCGTATTATCCGTAAACGCGAGGCTATCGTTGACGATCAGCCCGGAGTTACGCGGGATAGAAAGTATGCATCTGCGGAGTGGGCGGGAATCGAATTTACCCTTGTCGATACGGGAGGCTTTATTCCCAATAGCGACGATTTATTCGAAACTGCTATTCGGCAACAGGTTCGATATGCAATTCATGAAGCAGCGGTGGTGATATTTTTAACCGATGTGGTCAGCGGTATTACCCCATTAGATACGGAGATCGCTTCCCTGTTGCTGAAATCGGGTGTACCGGTTATTCTGACAGTGAACAAGGTCGACAACGCGGAACGCAGGGAAGATATCAGCGAGTTTTATCGGCTCGGTTTGGGAGATCCCTATCCCGTATCAGCCATTAGTGGTCGTGAGGTGGGGGATTTTCTCGATGCGGTTGTGGCTTTGTTACCGACAAAAACAAGCAGCTTTACCGAACCGGTTGAGCGGATGCAGCTTGCCATATTGGGCCGACCCAATGTGGGCAAGTCCTCGCTGGTCAATGCTATTCTGGGTCAGGAAAAACTGATCGTAACGGAAAGGCCTGGCACCACCCGGGATTCTATCGATACCCTGTTCCGCTATAAAAAGGAAGAAATTGTTCTCATCGACACCGCCGGCTTGCGCAAAAGAGCAAGGGTGAAAGAAAATATCGAGTACTTTAGTACCGTCCGAACCGCCCATGTCCTGCGGCGGTGCGATGTCGCGGTGGTTTTAATCGATGCCACCCAGAGTTTTGCCGATCAGGATAAAAAAGTCATCGCTGAATTGATTGAAAACAGAAAAGGCATCGTGATTGGCGTCAACAAATGGGATTTGATGGATAAGGAAACCAATACCGCCCGTGAGATGGAACTGGAAATGAAACACTCCTTTCGGGAGCTCGCTTATATTCCCATTCTGTTTATTTCCGCAAAAACCAAACAACGGGTATTCCGCCTTCTGGATGTGACCTTGTCTGTTTTTAACGAGCGCAAACGAAAAATAAAAACGTCAGAGCTCAACAAGTTTCTACAGGATGCACTTGCCAAAAATCACCCTCCGGCATACGGCACCAAATATGTCAAGATAAACTATGTGGCACAAACCCGTGTTGCTCCCCCTGTTTTCACCTTTTTTTGTAATGAGCCACGGGGGATCAAAAATGAATATAGAAATTACCTGGAGAATCAGTTTCGCATGCGATTCGGCTTTCTTGGGGTTCCCGTAGCGTTTCGGTTTCGCAAAAAGAATTAAGGACTGGAGATAGATGTTGACCTTAAACAATATTGTGATCATTTTTTTTGTTTTTCTAACTGCTTTACCTCTGTATGCAGTGGAGACGATTTCCGGGCAGTTGCAGCAGGAGCTGCAACGAGAGGATATAACGCTTGCGACAGCGGCGGCTATCGAGATGATTGCTTTGCGCAATCCCGATCTTTTGCCGGCCAGATATCAGCATCTTGAGCGGCCGGAATTTACCCGCAAGACCACTTTGTTAAAGGCCATTATTGCCCGGCACTGGCAGGAGTACAGCGAATCGGAAAAAAACCTCCTGAGCCCGTTTTTTATGCGTCCCTCTGCTGATCTCTTGCCGAAAAGTATCGTCAGTCCCAAAGGGAGATTTAAAATACATTATACGACCGAAGGGCTTCATGCAACCACGCCCGAATTTGCCCGGGAGGCGGCAACATCCTTCGAGTTTGCATATGATTATCAAGTTGGGCAGTTGGGCTTTAGGCCTCCGCCGACGGATTTTGGTGTCGATGGTCCTGAACATGATATTTATATGCAGAACATACCGGATTATGGTTCGACCACCTATGAAAATGTTGTGCCTGCAACGCCACGGCAGGATTATACCGGCTGGGTGGAAATCGATAATGATTTTACCCACACGCCGACCAAGGGCTATGACGCTTTACACGTCACGGCGGCACATGAATTTTTTCACCTTGTTCAGCTGGGATATCGCTCTTACCACGTTACCGATATGTCGGCGATTTTTCTTTTCGAAGCCGGTGCGACCTGGATGGAGGACAGGGTCTACGATGAGGTGAATGATTATTATTACTATTTACCGCCATTTTTCCAAAATCCGAGCCAGCCATTTTATGTCTCCAATGGTATCCATGAATACGGTTTATCGGTCTTTTATCATATGCTTGAACAGCAACATGGTATCGAGGTGATTAAATCGATTTGGGAAAATTTTATCTATCATGAACCTGTTGTGGCTATTGATCAGGCAGTACGCCGATATGGCGGCACCTTTGCCCATAAATTGATCGATTTTAGTATTTGGAACACCCATACCGGCGCATATGCGGACACGGTTCATTATTATGCTGAAGGCAGGCATTATCCCGAACTAAAGGGTAATGACCGCTTTGATTTATATGACAAGATCGAAATTTCGGATGAGAATGCCGAACTGGTTGTCAAATATTTTGAGCTCGTCCCGGCATCAGCAGCAGGATTTATGGTCACGCCTGTATTCGAAGAACCGACAAACGATTATGTCGTGATTCAAACGGCCAATATTTCTCCTCTCTATCAATACGGGGCTGGTGATGTTAATCTTGATTTCTATACCGATAAAGATTCGGTCCGGACCTGGCTTAATATCGTTAACGCCGAGATACCGTCATCTTCATATTCGGTAAACAAAAGTCACTATACGATTTTGGTCGAACGCGGCAAGTCGGCGAACGAGTCATCAAGAATCAGTTCAGTGGCGCCGTAGCGGTTCAATCCGGGTGAGGATCGGGTTGTTCGGGTGGCGTTTGAGAAAGGACGGGCTTTCCAAATCCCCCACAAGCTCGGGCTTCGAGAGGTAGTAGGGGAGGGGGGCTTCGTTCATGGCGTTTGTCCTTTGGTTTTGGTGGCTTTGCCTTTGAAACCGTGCAGCCCGGGGGCAAGCCGGCGGAGCGGGCGGTATTGGCACGGCGACGGTGGCGCGCTTTCTGGAAGAGG
>CAZMUU010000118.1:0-9813 GCA_964569215.1 uncultured Cytophagia bacterium | reverse complement strand
TCATTCCAGGTACGCATTAATCGGATGAGCCTAAATAATACAGGCATATTCAATATGATTGTATAAATACGGGGACATTTATGGGAATCATTTCATAGAGGCACAGCACGATCGCTGAGGTTAGACCAAAACAGAATAAAAAATTACATGGTTTTGTTTACATTCAGGATAATGAATGTGTCGGCCTGGCAACTTGAAATATTGATGATAATGCATGTCAAATCATAAAATTGACTTCAATAATCGGGATGAGATTGAACTCGAACATACTTTAATAGCAGGAGAAAAAATTAAGCCAAATACACCAGCCTGACCTTTTGCCAGGTGTAGGTCGTTTGCGTTATGACAAAAATCAGGCCCAGGGATCAATGGCGATTTTAATATCTTTGTCTTTACCGTGAATAAAGCGCTGAAAGCCGCTTTCGATCTCCTGCAACGGTAAAACAGAGCTGACAATCTCATCAACGTTTATATGGCCAGAGGCTAAAATGTTGACAGAGCGATCCAGGGTTTGTGGCGGCATCTTGGAGGCGATAATCGTCATCTGACGTTGATAGATTTCAAACGGAGATATGCGAATGGTCTCCTTTTCACTGCAGACACCAAAAATCATAAAGGTCCCTCCTTTGCGGACCCAGGGGATGGCTTGCTCAACAGCAGCGGCGTCGCCCGTGGCATCGATGATATAATCAACCCCTTCAGGACAGCGTTCGAATATGCGCTTTGTCAACTCTGGATCATTGGCGTCAAACACCGCGTCAGCACCCAGTATTTTAGCCTTGTTTCGGCGGAAGAGCACTTTTTCGGTTTGCAGCAATTGCGTTACCGGACTTTTTTTGAGCAGCTGATTCCACAACAGACCCACCGTACCAGCGCCGAGTATCAATGCCGAATGGCCGGCCTGCAGGCGCAATCTGTCATATCCGTTGAGAACGCAGGCCAGCGTCTCGACGAGAATACCGGTTTCATGTGACAATGTCTTCGGCAACAGGTGCAGATGAGTGACCGGTGCCACCAAATACCGCGCAAAGCCGCCGTCGTGAATATAGCCGATAACCACCGGATTCTCACACAAGTTCATCAAGCCACGGCGACAAAATTCGCATTGTCCGCAGGTCAGCAGCGGATTAACCGCGACCCGGTCGCCGACAGCGAATCCTTTCACCCCGTGGCCGACTTTCTCAATATCACCACTGATCTCGTGACCAAGCGTTACCGGGGGTTTTGCCACACAAAGTTCACCGTTGTAAATATGAACATCCGTCCCGCAAATGCCGCACATTCCGGTTCGAATTAGAGCCTCTCCCGCTTTTGGAACGGGTACCTCCCGGTCCTGAATTTCAATTTTGTTTTTTTCCAAAAAGATCGCTGCTTTCATCGTACGCACTCCCGCCATGTATGGCCTCATTTTTTAAACAACAGTTGCTGTTTACAGCCATTCTTGTCCCCTTTAACCCCAAGCAGGTCATAAAACGGTTTGAGATGAACCGCTGACCGTCTGTCGGAATAACAGAGTGAACCGGTTTGCTCCTTGGTTAACGGCGTCTTTGTGACCACCTCTCTCTCCGTCTCGCATCCCAGAAGCAGAGGTCCGTGGCGAATGCTCTGGTAACCGGAAATTGAATTTCTGTTCATGGTGTCGCGGATATTCTGTTGAATATTAAAATGAAAATTCAAGGTATCCCCTGCTTTCAATGAAGTTGTGACAGCCAGGAAACCCTTTTTTTCCCTCAACTCGACCGGTTTTCCATTCTGCTTTAATTCAAAACAGTCACAGTTTGGCGGTTTAAAAAACAACAATTCCGGCTCGGTATTCAAATCCGATGATGTGATTTGCAAATATACATTACCATCTTGGGGATAATCGGAATGCAGTCTTATGTTGCATTGCCCTTCCCCGAAACAGAGTTTGGCCTGATTGCTGTGATAAAAAGCGATGTAGAGAGATTTTTCCCTGGTAAAATACTGAAACTGAATAGCACGGGACAATCCCTCGCCGCCGCGCATGGTGCAGCACCAGTATGCTTCATAAACGCTGTTCTCGATAAACGGATCGGAAACACCGGCACAGGTATCCGTTCCGAATCCCCCGTTTGCGCGCTGTCCCCGGCACAGGGCATTATAATAAATATGATGCGCATCAGCGAGGTAGCGCGGATTTTCAGTAAATCGCCATAACCATACAGAAACGATAAAAGAATCGATAATTGCACAGGGTTCCGTCCATTCACCGCGACGAAACCAGTTGTAATTGGCATAATTTTCCGTCATACCCTCTTGCGTATAGAGCTGATATCGTTTTACAACGTTATCGAGTATATAGCTTTCATTTTGCAGAGAGTAATAACGCAGCAGGGCGCGAAGCGCGGTCAAAGTCGCATGCGTCTGGGCCTTGATGGCCAATAAATCGATCTGCAAAAACCGTTCAATCATCTCATCAATAAGGCATTTGAGTTTTGGCGACGGAAAGAGCTCAAAACTGTGAACAAGGCCGTCGAGAAAGATAAAATTACAGCCAATATCTGAAGAGAGTTGCCATTTGCCGATCTGCTCTGCGATTCTGCCGGCATAACCACCCGTATGCGTGCGCTCATTCGGATCGACCGGATAATGGCGGTATAATCCGATGGTGGGCAGAGCGAGACTTTCGATTATTCTGTCGATCCACTGATGGTACAACTCTTGGCGACGCCACTGAAAAGCCTCGCACAAGGCTCTCAATACCCAGCCATGTGAAGCGAGCTGTTGTTCATTCACCGCTTCCGGCAGATGAATGGTGCCGAAATATCCCCTGGAATTGAGCATTTTGGGGAACTTTTTCAGTATATCATCAAGGTAGCGCGCCGGCCGGTGAGTGGCCTGAGAAAGAAGAACAAGAGCAAGAATGGTTCTGCCTTCTGTGTCTCCGGGCCAAAAGAGACTATCCTCCTCGCTAAGAAAGACCTTGTGGGGCTGATATCGTTCTTCTTCCAGACGATCATAATTACGGATTGCTCGCCGGTAGAGATCGCCATGCACAATAATATTGGTAAAAAATGCAGGATGTAATTTTTCTTTTGTTTTCATCAAATCGCTCTGCATGTTCAGGGAAATGTGATTGTTAACCTTATTTTAATCTTTTTCAACCTCGATAGCAAACCGCATCTTCCTGAAATTAAAACTTTCATCCGGAATCCACAATAAAAATGAACAATTCGTTATCCTTCCATCATAATGAGGTTCAGATTTGAGAGGTCATTATTGAGCCGTTGACCATTCAATGTCTTAAACTCGATAGAAGGCACCGCCTGCCCCGCAGTTGTCAAAGTGGTTTCAGCCGGATCTGTTTTTGAACAGTTTGCCCCATTGCCGGTAAAAGAGCACCAAAAAGCACATAACGACATTTTCCCATAGTCGACCTCATCTGTTTTGGCGATCATCATCGGAAGTTCAGTTTTTGTAAGATTCCAGATTCATAATGGCCGAAATACTATTCCGGTTTGCGGTCAACGGCGCGAAAACCGCGGTCACGGCGCAGAGGAATGGTCATGCCGTTCGTTCTCTCCAGCCAGTCGTACATCATTTTATTCATCTTTTTAATCCGGTCCTGTTGTTCCGGCTCGAATATCAGATTATTCATCTCATTTGGATCCGTTTTCAGATCATAGAGTTCATCGATATCCCATATGCCGTGATAGTGAATGTATTTGTAACGATCCGTGCGCACCCCATGCATGGTCGGGGTTTGCGGAAAATTGCGTTCCCAGTAATACTCGTAATAGATCGCGTCGCGCCAGGGAATGCTTTTTCCCTTTAATACTGGCAGAAAGCTTCTGCCATCCATGTCGTCGGGAACGGTCAGGCCGGCGGCCTCGAGCAATGTCGGAGCGATATCGATATTCTGTACCAGTTCCCCGACTTTGGAACCGGATTGAATCATCTCCGGACAATAAGCCAGCATGGGAACGCGGATCGATTCTTCATACATATGGCGCTTGTCTACGAGGCCGTGCTCTCCAAAACAAAACCCATTATCGCCCATATAGATCACCAGAGTCGAATCGGCAATGCCCAGGTCTTCGAGTGTTTGCATCAATCGGCCAATGCTGTCATCGATACCGAGAACGGTTTCGCAATAGCGTCTATAAAACGTCTCGTAATCCATCTGGCCGTGATACATATAGTCAACACCATGCCAGCTGTTACGCTGCTCTCTCACCCATTTGGGCTTGCCCCGGTAATTATCCTCCGTATCCGCCATACTCGGAGGATACTCGATTTTTTCGTCCTCATATTTGCCAAGATGGCGCTTAGCCGGTTCGAACATGCCGTGTACGGCTTTGTGCGACAGATAGAGGAAAAATGGCTTTTGTCGTTCCTGTTTTATCCAATCGACAGCATATTTGGTGAGTATATCGGGATTATAGCCCTCCACCCGACGGCGTTCTCCGTCTATGTTGAGAACGGGATTGTAATAATCGCCTTGTCCCTTAAAGCTAATCCATTTATCAAATCCGGGACGTGGGTCATCGTGTTCGTGCCCCATGTGCCATTTACCGATGAATGCGGTTTCATATCCCTGTTTCTGCAACATCTGCGGAAAAAATTGCAGCCCATCGGGGACGGATGCCTGGTTGTCCACCACGCCGTGTTTATGGGAGTAGAGGCCGGTTAGAATCGAAGCCCGGCTGGGTGAGCACAGCGAGGTGGTAACAAACGCGTTTTGGACATGGGCACCCTCTCTTGCCATCCGATCCATATTGGGGGTTTGCAAGAATGAAGGGTTACCCATAAATCCCATAAAGTCGTAACGATGATCGTCGCTCAAAATAAAAATAATATTTCTGCCGGCAGGCGTTGATTGTTGTCTGCGTCCCAGAGCCAATGCCGGAACAGCAGCGGCAGCCACACTCATAAAGTCTCTGCGCGATACATGATGACAGCTCATATTAAACCTCTTTTTTATTTTGTCAGATAAATTTCATGTACGGGTATTTTGCAATAAAACGGCCCGCTTGCATCGAGTTCGATAACCAGAGATTCCTCAATCTGTTCGATGGATTTGACTATTTGGGGTATTGCTGTTGACGATGATTGGGTATCAAAAACGATTCTTTCCGGATCCGTAACAACCGGAAGCTCGATTCTGGCGGTAACAGGATGCGGCAAGTCAACACTGAATTCAAACGCATTGTTCGCTGTTGTCCATCCGGTTTCAATCAGGCCATGCGGTGTGGGAACCCGGCCCCGGGCCCAGTCAAGATCTTCACATTTTGGAGCGATCAAAACACGATTAAATCCGGGTTCAAGAGGAACGACACCGAGCTGGTAGCGCGATAAGAACCAGGTGGGTGCTGCAGACCAGGCATGACAATGGCTGCGGGTGGGGACCTCTTTCAGGTAACCCGGGAACATTTCCCAAAAAGCCGTGGCCCCGGCATCCAGCATCTCTCCCCATCGTTGACGGATGATGTCGAGAATTTCACCAAATTTATTCTCACCAGCCAGGGCTTCAAGCAGGTAAAACATTGCAAATGGACTGCCAAACTGAACCATTTGATCCGGCGGCTCGAGAAGATAGTTGTCAATAACGCGCTTTCGCGTTTCCGGTGCGACATCATAAAGAATCGCCAGGGTATTGGTTTGCTGGCTGATGACCGGACTTTGTGTTCCATCCGCCTGGAGACTGTCGATATATCCGCCCATTTTGTCGGACCACGCATGTTCATTTATGGACTTTATCACTTTTTGCCTAAAACGCTGCCAGCGATCGATATCAGCGGAAAGACCAAGACGTGTTGCCAACCACACACCTCTGTCCAGAGCGCCGACCAAAAACATGCTATTATGCACCACCAAAGCATGCTCGTCGTCCTGTCCGGACCAATCGAACATGTTCCAGGCATCAATGCTCAACAGACCGAACGGATTATCGCAGTATTTTTGACAGCTTTCCAGTGTCTGCTTGACAGAAGGATAAAACGATTGCAGCGCATTATCATCGCCGGAATAGAAACAATATTCATCCACCATTTGAATCCACAACAAGCTCCATGCAGTCAATATAATATTCCAGCCGCTGGGAACTTGTGACTGCGGCAGGGGACTATTGTAAAGAGACTGGGCAGCCAATCCGACACATCGTTCGACCAGTGGCCAGCCGCCATAGGCGGCATAACAAATCAAGGCTTCATTACGGGCATCGCCCACCCAATAGGTTTGTTCATAAGCAGGACAATCCGTAAAGGTATCTTCCATACAGCATCGAAGGGTATGTCTGCCCACTCGCCAGATTTGGTTCAGCCGCTCATCGGAACAGCTAAAGGCCCCGCCATTGCTGACCGCATAGGTGGAGAAAAGCGTGCGAACAGTTCTCAAATGAAGGTCGGATGTCAGATTTCGAAAGGTGATACTCATATAACGAAATCCCCGGCGCCGGCGGGTTACGTAACGTTGTCTGCCTTCCCGGGTCACATAGCGAAACGCATTGCGGTTTTGCCACGTTTCCTGGCGTTTTCCCTCGTTGATGGCCTCGAAAAAATAAAAGTCCAATATAACGCCGGCAGGAGCCATTAATTCAAAGTCGGTATAACCGACCAGTTCTTCGCCGAAATCGAATAAAATTTCAATATCGGATTCTGATTTTTCGATCGTCGTGCATCCGGCGTGATCAAAAAGAGCGTTATTTACGCCTTTTACCTTGTGCCGGAACGAGTCCATAATCTCCTGTGAATAGACCAGATTCCATATATCAAGAGAAATTTCCTCTTTTTCCGGTTTGGTAAAATTGAGCAACTGCCGCTGCGTATTGACAACATTCAAGTCGCGTAAGGCAACAGCCTGGTCTCTTGCCTTTTCTTCATCAAGATCGAGCGGCGCAACAATCAGCCATTTTCCGGGTCCCTCGAGCGGCGCGTGCAACACCACCGGAACCTCCGCATCGATGGCCAAAGAAAAATCAACATTGTGACTGGTTCCGATCAATTCGATGACCAGCAAATTATCACCCCCGACAAGCTCCACAACCGTATCCCGCTGTTCCGGCGGGTCTATCTGTATACCGTTTAAAAACCACGCGCCCATAAAGAGTGAAAATTGACTTTTCAGCACAGCGGATTGCGCTTTCGGACTTGCAATCACTGTATAGATCAGTCCGCGATAGTGATTCATATTCGAGCTCTTGTCGCCGGGTAGCAAAATGGATTTTACGTGAACGGTTTCCTGCAGGGTAACGGTCCTGACCTTGTTTATCTCCATTATCCGTACCGGCGGTCGAGGTTGCCGGCTTAAAAAAGGAATGGTGCGGGGCTGCATGGACAGCCAGGGCTTGCAACCCACCGGACCGACTTTGATGCTGTTCTGCCAATCCGAATCGTCATAGTCAATTCCCATCCAACCGGGTTCGGTTTGATTTGCATCGAAAATTTCTTCAAATGGCATCTGACAACTGATTCTGGCTGACGGTCGCAAAAAAGCCTTTTCTTCATTCACTTTCCAGGTGGAATCCGTTCCGAAAATCTGGCTGCTGCCATCCGTATACTCGATATCGAGTTGACACAGCAGCCCCCCCCTTCCCAATATATATTGAAACGTACTTTCGCCATAGTGGACGACAGAGATAGCAAGACAATTTCTGCCCTCTCGCAGATGATGGGTCACGTCATACTGATCATATTGTTGCAGATGGGGAAAACTTCGGCAAGGTCCATCATCCAACCATTCGGAATTGAGGAAAAGCCGGTATCTGCTGTCCGCCGATATACGAAGGCATGCTTTTGCAACAGAACGCTGCAGATAAAAACAACGACGCGCATTGATATAAACGTTTCGCTTCTCTCTGCTGCGAATCCATATCCAATTTGCCCGCCATTGCATCTCCATGAGCTCACCTCAATAGATATAATATCAGGATGGTTGTAAAGGGTTGAAATTATGATACAAACCATGAGATTAAAAGGCAAGCAAAAAAATCCAATTCATCCGCCGGTGGTATGTTGGTATATATTTTGCATTTATTAATTCACAAATGTTGTTTTATTAATTTAAAGTTCTTATAAACAATTACTTACAAAAACATACTTTCAAACAAATTGTCACATCAACTCGACACTTGAAGAGGAATTGTCACCATTTGCTTACAAACCAATGCTTTTGTAAAGATACATAATCGATTAAAAATAATGAAAAATGTTCTCTTTATCCGGAGATCACCCGATTTAAAAAGGAGGCTTTATGAACACAGGATACAAAAAACGACTCTTATTTTCACTGCTGATTTCAGTTCTTCTCGCTGCGCCTCTCAGCGCTGCTGAGTGGAGTTATAACAGCGGTGATGGTGTTCAGGTGCAGATTATCGGACAAGGCATGGGACACCGGGACCATATAGAACATAATCCGCAATCATTGACAGTAACAGCAGATTCAGCCCTGGTTTTTCAGATCCTGACACAAACCATTGCCAAAGCCTGGACAAGTATGCCCGAACCGGACAGCACCGTCGTGCATACCGCCAGCGAGCGCCATGTTTTCACCTCACCGACATCGATATCGCCGGGTCGCG
This sequence comes from uncultured Cytophagia bacterium, assembly GCA_964569215.1. Classification (GTDB taxonomy): domain Bacteria; phylum Zhuqueibacterota; class Zhuqueibacteria; order Residuimicrobiales; family Oceaniaggregativiventaceae; genus Oceaniaggregativivens_A. Next base: position 1,274 of record CAZMUU010000118.1, on the reverse strand, counting down.
GATTGCTGTATGAACAAGGGTTTGGTCCTGCAGGCATGGTGACCAGCGAAATCTTTGGAGGGGGTACCCCAGGCTACAAGGTCCCCCGTGCCTTTGTAGCCTATTATTTTCTCAATAACGGCAGTTCAGCTTATACCACCGGCAGAACCTTCAACCACAGTTTGTGGTGGGATGCGGCAGACAGGCCGAGTACCCAGACAGAAATGCTTTCCATTCCTGCCAGTGGAGAGAGCAGAGATATTCAGGTAACATTCATCATAACCGATATGGACAGTTACAACCAGCGAATTGCCGTAATCGAAGCTCAGGCCGGCGGCGTGACGGTGATCGACACGCTTCATCAGGCCAATCTCGGCAATGAACTGGTTATCAAAACGCTTTTGCTTCCGGATGTTCCCGGTACTGCAGATGAGGTCAGAACGACGGTGACCTCACCGGAAGATGACGGTGATTCAATATTTTGGAACGGTATACAGGTTGAAATTGCAGCCACGAACATGGACTTTGGTGACGCGCCGGATCACCTTTTTCCCAAATTTCACACCCGTTCTGCAAACGACGGTGCCCGCCATTTGATTGAAGAAACCTTTTATCTCGGTTATGGCGTCGATAGTGACACAGATGGACAACCCAATATCGCCGCCAAGGGAGATGACGAAGACGGCAATGATGATGAAGATGGTATCGTCTTTCCCGGGAATGTGTTTGTTCAGGGGAATACGGTTGATATTGTGGCAATTGCATCGGAAGATGGAGGATATCTGAACGGATGGCTGGATATCAACGGAGACGGCGACTGGGATGACAACCATGAGCATATCTTTATCGATGAGGCGCTGAATGCCGGTAACAATATGCTGCAATTCTATATCCCGCCGATAAATTCTCTTAATATTACCGCTTTTGCCAGGTTTCGCTTTAGCCGTCAAACCGGTCTGAACTATCATGGTGAAGCACCAAATGGAGAAGTTGAAGATTACATGATCAGCATTCTCTATCCGATAGAGCTGAGCAGGTTGGTCGCGGAAACTGTCGACAACGGGGTATTGATAAAATGGCAAACCGAAAGCGAAACGGAGAATATGGGCTTTTATATTTACCGAAAAGCGGAAGATGAAGAGGAGTACCGCGTTATCAATGATCAATTGATTCCCGGTCAGGGATCAAGTCAGAGCAGACACGATTACGCTCATCTGGATCGGGATATTGACAAAGACAAATCCTATACCTACAAGCTGGGACATATAGATTATAATGGCATCCTCTATTACAGT
>CAZMUU010000117.1:1737-9828 GCA_964569215.1 uncultured Cytophagia bacterium | reverse complement strand
GAACCTACAACCTAGTGGTTAACAGCCACCCGCTCTGCCGATTGAGCTACACCGGAATTATCGTAAAACGAACTGAAATATATTTATTTTTATTAAAAATGTCAATCTTTTTTTTCTCCCAATCCGGCAAAGAGATTATATTTAACGATACACCAGATTGCGTGCACACCGTCTTTCCAGTTGATTTTTTTACCTTCATTGTAGGTGCGGCCGCTGTAGGAAATGCCGACCTCGTAGACGCGCACATTGTTCGTTCTCGCCAGGCGCGCCACCTTGGCGGTGATTTCCGGCTCAAAGCCGAAACGATTCTCTTTGATGTAAACCTGATCGATAATCTCTTTTCTGAACAATTTATAACAGGTTTCCATATCGGTTAAATTGAGATTGGTCAGCATGTTCGACAGCGAGGTCAAAAAGCGGTTGCCCACCGAATGCCAGTAATAGAGCACCCGGTGGCTGCCGGCGGAAAGAAAACGCGAGCCATAAACCACATCGGCTTTGCCCTCGAGCACCGGCTTGAGCAGCAACATATAGTCATTGGGGTCGTATTCCAGGTCGGCATCCTGTACGATGACCATATCGCCGCTTGCCACCGCAAAGCCGTCGCGCAGAGCAGCGCCTTTGCCCATATTGTTTTCATGCACCTTGAGAACATGAATGCGGTTACGCTGCAAAAGCGATTCCGCCACCTGGCGGGTGCCGTCACTGGAACAATCATCCACAACAACGATTTCCTTTTCGATGCCATGGACTCTGAGATCAACGGCATGAACAGCATCGACCAGCGGTACCAAAGTCTCTTTTTCATTATAAGCGGGGATAACGATACTGAGTGTCTGCATCTCATTCCTCTCTACCGGCAATACAAAGCAGGTTCTTTCCAAACGGGGGTCTGATTTTTTTCTCAATACGCCGGATCATTGGCACGGCAAAACGGTCATAGCGCTGCGCCTGGGTGGCATCAAAGCGCTTTTGCTTTAACAGGCGTCCGACCACAAACCAGGGCAAGACCCCCGGGGCATCGAAATAGTGCAGACGCTTGATGGTAAACCCGGCTCTTTTCACCACCCCGGCCAGCCGGCCGTATGAATAGCGCTGTACATGCTCACAAAGCCGGTCCAGCGACCCGTAAAGCCACGCCCCGGCCGGAACAAAGAGAAGCAAATGCCCGCCGCGCTTTAACAAAGAGCGCAACCTCTTTAACATGCCGACATCATCGTCGACGTGCTCGAGCACATTGACCAGAAGCGCTGCATCGAAATGCTGCAGCGGCAATGCCCCGGGATGCTCATGCATCGCCCCTTCAAGATACTGAGAAATAATCTCGACATGGCCATGACCTGAAAAGCGGTTTTGCAATATTCGGGTTAGATTGGTCGCCGGCTCGAGCAGAACCGCCCGCTCCACGCTATCGACATAGAGCCGGCTGATATTGCCGGTGCCGGCCCCGACTTCGAGGACGGTTCCGTTCAGAAACGGCTCGAAAGCGTCCATAATCCAGTTTTGATAATTCCTGAGGTCGGCCAAAGCTTCGAGATCCTGACCCTCATAGGCTGTATTCCTGACGTCCGGCATCATCTCTCTGTTAAGGTAAATTGTTTTTTTCTGAAAACAGAATGAACAGCATTTACAAGTTGCCTGGTTATATATACAACAAGAATGAAAAAATACGGATTTATTTTTTAACAGTCAATCCCGATGCACTGCACGTGCGGAAACGATGCAGCGATTTGCTCAAAAAGAGAGCGAAAAGCCAAAGGAGGGTACAAAGGGCATCATGTAGATAGCGGTCTTGTAGGCTTTGCCGCCGCTTGCGCTTCTGCGCTCGAAATCCCATTCGTTGGAATAGATATTGGGGCGATTCAGCACATTGACCAGGTCGACATAGGCCGAAAGCTTGTAGCTTTTGAAGGTTTTTTCCCAGGCCAGCCGTATATCAAAGCGGGCATAAAAGGGCAGACGCCGGGAATTCTTCAGGGCCCGCACCGTCATCCAGTCCTGCAGATAATTTTCATTGGAATTTTCCGCCCGTTGCAGGCCGAGAATGGGCGTATAGGGCAATCCGCTGCCGTATCGCCAGGACAAGGCGACGATAAAGCCGTCATAGAGACGAAAATCGGTACCGACATCGATGCGGTGCGGCTGATCGTAATCAAAATAGATCCATTTTGATTGTCCGGCGCGACGGTATTTGGCTTCGCTAAAGGCGTAATAGAGCCAAAAACCGAATCGGTCCCGCTCTTGACGGACTTTTTGAAAGGAAAACTCGACACCCCCGGCCAATCCGTCGCCGTCATTTTCCGGCACAAAGGATGAAAAATCGACCGGCACGAGCAGATTTTTCATGGTTTTGCGATAAAGCTCCACTTTGAGGCGCCACGCCTCTTCCGGTTTGTATTCAATGCCGAGAATATGATGCACGGATGTTTCCGCCCCCAGCTGCGCCGGATTGGCGGTAATGTCCAGCGGTTCGCCTCGCGAAATGATCGTCGTCAGATCGGGAAACTGCGAATAAAGTCCGCTGCTGAGCCAAACGGTAAACTGATCGGACAATCCCAAAATGAGTTTGCTTCTCGGGCTCCACAGGGTCTCGTCATACAATGTCGAATAGTCATAGCGGACGCCGAGGGTGTATTCGAGCCATCGACCGGATCGAAACCGCATCTGTCCATAGGTTCCCAGAGAGGTCATATCGACGCTATAGCCGAGGCTGTCCGGCAAATTGACATAGTTGCGCCATTCGATACGCGATTCGATTTGATCTTTGCTCGGATTGACGGTGAATCCGCTTTTCAGCCGCAGCCAGGACCAGGGATAATAATGGACATCGCCGCGAACCGACCAGCGCTTGACGATATAATTAAGCCGGGCCGAAAAATTATAATTCTGGGTATCGTACATATCGAGGGAATTGTTGTCGTAATAGTATCCGAACAGCAGATTGGTCGCCAGTTTATGGCTGTGAATGATGCTGTTTCTCAGGCCGACAATGGATCCGCGGCCGCGGTTGAGCAGGTCAAAATGTTCATTCTCAAAATTATAGAGCCGGGCGCCCTCTCCCAGCTGGGTATAAAAGGCGATCAACTTGTTGTCCGGTTTCAGGTCATAGCTCAAACGGGCGTTGAGATCGTAATAAAAGGGAAAGACCGTACGCTCACCGATAATCTGGTTGGCCACCAGATCGTAAAAACTGCGGCGCGCCGCCAACAACCAGGAGCCATCGCCACCCGCCAGCGGCCCCTCCGCACAGAGCCGCGCCGTCAGCAACGATGCCGACGTCTTGAGCTGAAATCGTTCACGGTTGCCGTCGCGGCTGATAATCCGCATCATACCGGACATTTTATTGCCATAGTCCACCTCAAATCCACCCGGCGCCAGGTCAATGGATTGCACCACATCCGGATTGACCAGCGATAAACCACCGCCCATGACCACAAAAAGCCGGGACGGGGTCATGATTTCAATGCCGTCATAGAGAACCAGGTTCTGGTCCGGACTGCCACCGCGTATGTAGAGATGCGTGTTCATATCATTGTGACTGGAAACGCTGGGGAGCTGCGCCAGCGATCGGTAGGCATCATCAAAGGTACCGACTTGTTGGCTGATCATGCGCGGGGAGACGATATCGTGTCCCGCCAGCGAGCGTTCGTGGTCGAGCAACAGAGTCGACCGGTGGGCCGAAACCTGAACCCCTCCGAGCTCCAGAACTTTAGGCGCCAGCTTGATACGCAGGGTTCGGATTTGCCCCGAAACCAGTGTTAACTCTTCAACATAGAGCTCCTTGTACCCCATGACCTTTACCACCAGATTATAAGAGCCGGGCGGAATATTTTTTATTTTAAACAACCCCTTTTCATCGCTCGCCGTTCCCATGTTGGTTTGATCGAAAAATATATTGGCAAAGGGCAGGGCTTTACCGCTCTCTTTATCGAGCACAATCCCGGCGATAATGGCTTTTTTCGCTGCCGGGGAAGCCGATAGCACGGTAAAGGTAGCGAGTATGATCAAAAAAAGACTTTTTTTCATAAAATACTGTTTCCTATCCATCCAGTAATATATAAACCGATGATCTGAATATGTTGCCGTCGCGGATAAACAGAATCGAGGAGCGGTCAGCCGTCCAGCGCGGCATATTGCCATCCCGTGCAATGCAGCTCTTTTTATAGGTTTTCAGGGAAAACAGATAGATATCCGTGCCGTCGCGAAAGGAAAGCTGCGGGCCCATTTCATCGGCCAGCCCTCCCGGCGGCCGGATCAGCTCGGGCCAGGAACCGCTGAGATAATTGGTAGCCAGCAGCCGCTGTGCGTTGGTTTGTGTATGCCAGGCGTAGATTTTGCTTTGACCGTTCTGTTCCGCTGCAAAAATAATCTCGGAACCGTCCAGCGACCAGCAAAGGCCGGAAACCGCACCCGTGATCCCTTGCGGATAAACAGGTACCGGATTATCCACCGAGACAACAGCCAGCCGTTGATCGTGGATGAAGGCAATCCGATCATCATTCGGCGACCAGCGCGGATACCAGTCATCTTTATCGCTTTGAATGAGAATATCGGTTTGCCCGCTTTCGATGTCCATCAGCATAACGTCCAGCGCTTGCGTCTTTTTACAAAAAAGCAAACGCTTGCCGTCACGGGAATAGTCGGGAAAGGCGAGCCCCTGAGCGTGGCGATAGAGTTCTCTGCTCGTTTTGCTTGTCCGGTCGAATTCGCGCAGGGATTCTCCCGCAAGCTTGTCACCCGGTTCTGCGTCCAAAGCGGATTGACCGGTGGCCACAAAGACCACTTTGTTTTCCAGCGGATGCGACTGTGGATACAGATTAATCAGACCATTATTGTGAACCAGCTCCTCACCGCGCCAGGTCATCACCGGGCCGGTGGTCATGGGTTCGTTGCAATAAAACAAGAGAGTGCAAGCAGACAATAGAATTGCGTATACTTTTTTCATTCTGTCCAAACTGTTGATTATAGCAAAAAGAGGTTTATTACCATCTAAAATGCAATTGATATGCCAAAAAATTGTGACACCTGTCCTGAAAAATTGACATTTTGCCGCAGAGGGCAACCCGAAAGGGAAGGTCTAATTTTTTGATTAATCTGAACTTGGGGGAAACACAATAAAAGGGGTTATCTATAATCAGGAAGAAAAAGCTATAAACGAAATTTTAATGGGGCAAAAGTGTCTTATAGTGTGACATTTGCGGGCTAGCGGACACATGCTTTGTTATTGTGGGTCATATGTTTCGCAATCTCCGGATGACGGCGGATCAGGGAAGCGACAAAGCAATTGTGTGCGTTTGGATGCCGGTTGAAGATTAAAATGCCGGTGCTTAGAATGATTTTCTGAAAAGCAGAACAAGTATCATTAAAGGCAACAATGGTAAAATTCTCGGTCGGCAAAATAAATAAAAGTTTATCCGTCAATAATAATTTCTCTTCCAGAATGGCATTCTGATCATAATAGACCGGCATCTGAACTGCAACATCGAAATCGCTATAGGATTCGTAAGGGGTGTGATCGAGGGGGGAAAATATATAGGCAAAGAAAATTTCCGGTCGGGCTTGAAAACAGTTGCTGATTTTATTAAAGAGCTCTTTTCGGCTGTATCCCCGGGGTATTCTCATTTTGTTCTCCTTTGCTCAAAGATGCGATAACACAAGGTGCATAAAGGATCGTAAACGAGATTAAAACCACTCAAAATTCAAGAATAACCTGACTTTGCAATGCTACGATCATATCGAGTTGCTGTTTCATTGTCGGATGGGTGCAGAAAAGAATTCTACTCGACAGCCAAAGGTCACTCCCCGTATATCAAAATATAAAAAATGCTTTTTCTTTTTCCGATCATTTTTTCCTTCGCGTTCCTTCGCGACCTCTGCGGTTTTCATAACCGCCGGGAAAACAAAGAACGCGAAGAAAAAATCCACGTTTACGCCGGATCCCGATAGGTATAGACCAATCGCTTTAAACCGTCTTTTAGCTGCAAGACATTGAAATTGATCAATAACTTCGCGTTCCTTTGCGACCTTTGCGGTTTGATAACCGCTATTGCTGCGGCTGTTCCTGCAGCAATTTTTGAATCTTTTCAAAAAGATCCTTAACCTCTGTCGAATCCAGCTCTTTGTCCTGAAAGCTGGTCTGAAAATCGTGGGCGATGGCGGAGATCTCTTCTTCGCTGATCTCGCCGGACTGTAATTTCTGCGAAAACTCGTTCAAAACCGCTTTGGCACTGTCGGCAGGGATGGTTTGCGGCAGGTTGCTGACCATTTGCGCCTGCACCACCTCCATACTCTTTTGAATGGCAAACCTGGCAATCTTTTCCTTTTGCGTACAAATAAAAATCCCGGCAATGACGACAAGAATCACAACAACCAGCAAAATAATCAACAGTACCTTTTTCATCTCAGCCTCCAACATTGGTTAATATCTGCATTTATGATGCTACTGAGAAAATACGGGTTTTTCCATTCTCGCTCAAGTGAAAAATCGATTTCTGACATTTCTTTTTGCCGGCACCTCAATCGAGGAGGAGTGATGCCGGCTGCAGACACGAAGGGCCAATGCTTAAAGCAGCCGGCATCACCGTATTGAGGAGAGAGAACCTGGCAAAGGCTTCTATAGTAATATGGCTGCAGCGAATGAAAACGTTACAAAAGAATTGCAATGTTTTATGTTTTTTTGTAACGTTTAGGGGGTTTCATGTCATATTTATACAGAGGGGAGCCGGGACGGTAACGAAGGTATAGTATCTGTGTTAAACATGGCACCGGCATGGAAAAGGCAAAATTTAAACAATTTATGCAACTGTTGCTCGAGAACGATCGCGAATCCTGGAATACCTGCAGGTTTGTTCTGAAAAGAAGCATTGGTCACTTTTTAGCCGCAAAAACAAACAGTGCAGAAGAAGTGGATCTCGTTTTCCAGGACGTCATGATCACCCTGCATCACTTGTTGCCGAACTGCCACTTTACCGGGTTCGGCAAATTAAAATCCTTCGTCATCGCCATTGCGGACCGAAAATTCAGGGAACTGCGCCGTAGCCGGAGCAATGCGCTCAAATTTGTTTCCCTCGATACCCTGCAGCAGACGCCGTACATAAAATTGATCAACCGGGATGAACAACGGGTCGACAATCAACATCTGCTTGAACAGATCGCGAACCACCTCGATGAAAGAGAACACTATATCCTTTTCGCCTTTTATTGCCATGGAGAAAAACTCGGCGACATCGCCATACGGCTCAATATCAGCGTTGAAAACTGCAGGGTGATCAAACACCGGGCTCTGAAAAAACTAACTTTACTTGTGGCGGAATATAAAGATGACTGAACAGGAAATAACCAACAAACAAATCATCGATCACTATATCCTCGACCGTCTCGATACCCGGCAAAGAGAGGCCTTTGAGGCCCATCTTTTATTCTGCCGATCCTGCCGCAAACGGTTGGCCGACCGTGAAGCCATTGTTTATGCCCTGCAACAAGCGGCGGTAAAAGAGACCTCTTTCTCAAATCAATACAAACAGCCGGGCGGCAACGGGCGTTTTGGCGGGAAAACAAACCGACCGATGACGGATAAAACAGGAAACATAAACCGTATGGCCGATCTCATAACCAAATATGCAGCCATTCTGCTCCTGGGAATCGGAACCGGATTTTTACTGTGGATTCTATGGATCGGTGCCGTGCCGAATGGCGCCGATAAATCCGGCAGGCTTGACGTGCTTTCGGATGAAATGGTCAGTCATGAAAACAACAGGGCGCTATCCGCCGATCTGCTTGCCTGGGCGGCGACACAGGAAGAAAACCCGTATCTGGAAGACTTTATGGGCAACACAACGCGCTCGCTTTACCGGGTTGATATCACCTCGCCGACAAACGGCCGGTTTTTCTTTCAGTCAAAAATTCTCTTTAGCGGTACCATTCGCATAATGCAACCGACAGACTTGCAAATCAAAATCTATGATAACAATACAAAGCGCTATATTTTGGACCAGCCGCTTGACAGCTTGGTCCTGGCGGGAACATATAGCAACTCTCTTTTTACCTTTGAAACAGCATACGATGCCGCCCTGCATGAAGGGCTTTATTATT
>CAZMUU010000117.1:0-1727 GCA_964569215.1 uncultured Cytophagia bacterium | reverse complement strand
CTCGAAACCATCGACAGTGATGAACCGCTATATGTGGGAAAATTTTATCGCAAAAATCTAGAGCTTTCCGACCAATAGAAAAGATGCCCAGTGACAGGGCAGTGCGGCTGTCTTGCTCTCAAGCGATTTGAGTTTGGCGCGACGCAGTGCCTGCGCATAAGAGTCTCCCGCCAGCAAGGCCCGATAGAATTGCAGCATAAACAAACAGGTATGCCGGTCATTGATTGGCCACAGGGTAGAGATCACATTGGGCGTACCGCTGTGGACAAAGCAAGCCGCCATGGATATCTTGTCCCGGTGGTAATTCCACTTTTTTACACCGCTCTCACAACAAGCGAGCACCAGCAAATCACAGTTGAGATCGAGGCGTAAAATTTCTGCAGGAGATAAAAGATAACGATCGGGATTCCCCTTACGGGAATAAAACACCAGTCCGTTCAGGCCAGGCCGGCCGGGCAGATATACGCCGTGGGTGGCCATGTGGAGCACGCGACTGGCCGGCTGACGCTTGAATCGTTTCTTTGTCGCTCCATTCCCATAATACCCTTTTGCCTTCAAGCCGGTACGCCGGAAGGCATCGACAATGCTGGAAACCTCACGCCGGCTTGAAAAGAGAGAGAACACCGGAACATGCCGGCCAACCTGCCTGGCCGACGTATAGAGGCGGCTTGAATGACCGATTTGTGCCGGGAAAACCATTTCCGGTTTTGTCTTTTCAATCACCATCGGTGCATAGCCGAAAAAGTCATATTGGTAACCACAAGGACGCGGTTCCGCTCCGACAAGCTGTTCCGCGTTATGGTGATACTGGATGGAATAGCGACGAACCAGCCAGGCCGCTGTTGACAAGGTGGCTGCAGAGTCATATGATGAAATAAAGGTTTCAAAGGGAATTTGTGAGAGTTCATCAGCAGCGACGATCACCAACCGGTTGCAGGACAAAATATGATCGCTTACCGGTCCGATTAAAACGCTGTATAAATAGTGACTGGTCTGAAAAAAGCGTTGTTGTTTTTTTATCTTGACCAATGTACGCTGTTGCAAGAGCGTTCTGTAAAGCCGCACCGATGCCAAAAATCGGCGATCGAGCACTTTGGTCTGAATAAAGCAGTCATGACGCTTAACCATGAAAATGAAAAGATTGTTTTGCCGTATGCGATATTCGATATATGCCGTGCAGGTATCCAGCTTTGTTTGTATGTCCCGATAGACTTTTTCCCCAGGCCTGAACATTCTATGAACACTTGTACAACCTGGAGCGGTGCAGGAAGGTACGGGAAAAATACATACCGGCTCCCTGCCGCAATATGTACAGATTGCCCTGTTTTCCCCTCGTTTGGCCTTGACCGTTTTAGTTTTATAGCAGGGTTTTTCCGGAGAAGAGTCGGGATCAAAAAAAGTGCAGGCATTGGTATTCGGCAGTTTGCGATTGTGAGAAACCCCGTTGCCCAAGGCTGCGGCCATCCCCATCGATAAGAGCATCCACCACTCTATCAATCGAAACGGTTTCATCGGCAACCCCTTTCAAGCCGCTGTCTGATAAATAATACGTATAGAGGCAACAAAACCCTAAAGCATTTCATGCCATTTTTTTCTTTTTTTCTCTGCGTCGCTCCGCCTCCTCTGTGGTAAAGGCTCTTTTTAACAAAGATTACTAACCACAGAGGGCCCAGAGGTAAACAGAGAAAAAATTAAATCCATTGCTTTCCTCTGCGTATCTCCGTGTC
>CAZMUU010000116.1:0-9909 GCA_964569215.1 uncultured Cytophagia bacterium | reverse complement strand
TCACCACACCGCCATGACCGTGTTTCATCGTACAGTTGTCGATGACGACATCCTCAGTCGGTATACCGACACGGCGACCATCCTCATCCAATCCGGATTTGATAACGATACAGTCATCGCCCACATCGATGTAACAGTTGGTGATACGCACTTTGGATGAAGAATCGATGTCGATCCCGTCGGTGTTTTCGGATTTTTCCGGACTGATAATGTTGACATTCTGAATGGTAATGTTGCGACAAAAAACCGGATGGATATTCCAAAAGGGAGAATCCCGCAGCGTGATTCCCTCGATCAGCACATTTTTGCAATTTTTAAATTGAATCATCGGAGGGCGGAACTGATAACGGGCCCACTGCATATATCCGCCGTGTATATCTTTATTCAGCAAAGCTAACTGTTTTTCCATTTTGTTTTGCGGCTCATAGTTCTCCTGATCCCGTGCCTGATTAAAGCGGTCCCACCACACTTTTCCCTGTCCCTCCAGCGTACCACGACCGCTGATGGCAACATTTTCAAGGCTGTCGCCATAGACGAGCGGCATATGCGCCCAACACATAATACCGGCCCAGCGCGTTTTGATTGCGGGATAGTGTTGCGGGTCCGTACTGAACAAAAGTGTTGCTCCGGCATCCAGATAAAGCGTCATATTACTGCGCAGTTGAACGGGACCCGTCAAATAGACACCGGCAGGGATATAGACCGTACCGCCGCCTTTGGCTGTACAAGCCTCAATCGTTCGGGCAATGGCGCTGGTGTTCATGGTTTTTCCATCAGCTACAGCTCCGTAATCAGTGATGTTGTAAAAAACGGGTGCTGGTGCAACTGCACTTGCCATCGACACCACCCATAGCAGAATAACGGTGAAAAGCAAACAAATTCGTTTGTATGCCGGAAATTTATACATGATTTTCTCTCCCTGGTTACATGATTTGTTCGAAATGCATTCTAATGGTATTCGACATTTTCTGATTGTTCGATTTCAAACGGTCCACTGCTATCATTAATGATCGTGTCAATAAAGCGTATATGACGGCAAAATTTTGCAAAAACGTCTTTTTCGCTATTGGTAATCACTACATTTTTAAAGCGGATATTTTCTATATAGCTGTCATGTAATCCCTGCAGGAAAATAGCTTGCTGTGCACCGTCGCAAGAGATGTTCTCGAAATATAGATTTTGGTAAACCGGTGGCAGAGCTGCTGCATCCCCTGAATCATAAGCTGAATAGTCCATATTAATGGTGATGGCCTCGTATATTATATCGAACATGGCGACATTTTTTACACGGATATTGCGAATATATCCTCCCCGCTGTCGCGCCGATTTAATGCGAATACCCTTCCAGGTGCCATAAAAGCGGCAGTCGCGAACAAAAATATCTTCAATGCCGCCTGACATATCGCTGCCGATAACCACACCGCCGTGACCGTGAAACGTCACACAATCCGAGATATGAATATTGCGGGTGGGTTTGCCGATGTTTACACCCTCTGCATTTATTCCTGATTTCAGAACAATGCAGTCATCTTCCGTATTGAAAGTACTGTTGAGCACATAACCGTTTTCACAGGAAGAAAAATCGATTCCATCCGCATTTTTGATAACGTGAAAATTATCGACTTTGATTCCATGCACCGTTATCCCGCGGCTGTAGATGAGATGAATGTTCCAGTTGGGAGCATTGATAAAAGTCAACCCTTCAATGCAGACCTGATCGGCACACATGATCAGCAATGAGCGGCCCCGTTTCCAGATTCCCTCTCTTTGCCATTGTACCTTGCCCAGCTTTGCACCGCCGGCGTCGATCATGCCGTTTCCACAAATGGTCAGTTGAGAAACCGCAGTGGGTTGGCGGTCTTTGCTGATGAACCCGGCATTGAGCAGTGCCGGAAAGGTCTTTTTTTCTTCGCCGGCATAACGTGTCTCGATGAGGGGATAATATGCCTCTATCTCTTGTACGGCTTTGAGAACCGCGTGTTTGGCCAGTTTGAGGGTCATATCGCTTTTAAGCCAGAGCGGACCGCTTTTATATATGCCAGGGGGGATGTAGACGATGCCTCCGGCAGGAGCAGCATCGATGGCGTTCTGGATCGCTATGGTGTTTAGAGTACTGTCGTCACCTGTTGCACCAAAATCGACAACATTGATTACAGCCGTCTGCGGTTTTGTCTTTACCCGAAGGGATTGACATGCCGGCGACAAATCGCCGCGGTGATCTTTGCTTCTGACGCTGAATCGATAGCTCTGATTTGCAGAGAGGTTTTCGATCTTAAAGCTACCTCTGCTGGTCGTGCCGATCAGGATCCCTTTCTCGTAGATATTGTAGTAACGAATCGAATCATCTCTGCTCGGTTTTTCCCACCACAGAATAACCGAATTCGCGGTTATGGTTTGCGGCAAAGCTCTGAGATTGGCGGGTGCCTCCACCGCAACTGCAGGCGAAAATAATGCCGGAAATAAATAAATGTACAGACTCAAGACGAAAAGCGTTCGCACGTTTGCCTTCCCTTCATCGATCGTATTTTTTCAGTTTATCCAGATTCGATTATAGTCTTCCCAATGTGATCTCATAATTTTCAGTTTTTTATGTAACTGATCGATCATATCCGGCCCGAGCAAGCGGTGGTACTCCTCATCCTTTGTCTCTGCACGATCCAGCAAGGGTTCGTCTGTTTCGCTCTGTAAAAGATCGATCAGACGGGCCGTATTGTCCATTTCCTGCCGGGCAATGCGCATCAATTCCTGGCGGCTCCAGATGTCATTCGGACGCAGAAATGGATAGGGCGGATTCATCTCAACCGGTGTGGAATCGGCAAGGGCCTTGAACCGGTCCAGGTGAACCTGGTAAGCTGTGGTATTGTCCACATTGTCGATCAGACAGCCAAAGACCTGCAACCGTTTATCCAAAAGATGGTATTTTTCACGGTTTTCGTTGGAAAGGGCATCGATTAATTTGTTGCAATGACGCCTGGCCCGGCGGATATCCGATTGCATGGAATGGAGAATGCGGTGTACAAAGCGGTAGCCGCTGAATCCGTCGATGAAACGAGTTGCCTGCAGATCCAGCAAGTCTTGTGCGTGCGCCTCACTTCGGGATTGAAATTGATATTTTCTATAGTATTCCTTTTCCTCCGCGGTCAATTCCTCCGGAAAGGGGACAAAAGGCCTGACCAGCCAGCGTTGATGTACACACCCCAGAATGAACATGGTTCCTCCCATACTGAGGAATCTGCCTGATTCTTCACAGCGATCGAGGGCCTGCCAGATTTCAAGCAAATGATCTGCATGCTTATCTCCGACACGTGTTTGAGCAACATCATGGAGCAGGTCCAGGCGCTCCCGTTGAGACGCAACCGGGTTTTTCACAAAGGTTTGAAATAGTTGCAGGTAAAGGTCTTTATTGTGGCGATCGCCGAGGGAGATATACAACCTGCCGGCATCTGTCCGATGCGCTTTTTCCAGTTCCCGTATAAAGGTCAGGGGCCAGGGAATGCCCGGCACCGGCGCGAAAGCGCGGCGATAATAGAGCAGCGTCCCGACCTGGTTTTTGAACCGCGAGGCATTCGGCCCCTCATAGTTGTCCAGAGCCATGCCGGCATCAAGGTGCCTGGCGATTTCCGCCTCGTCCTCCTCCTTGCTGTTGTACATATGCACATCCAGGCTTTGTCCCCGCTCGACAGCCGCGGATTGCAACGCATCAAAAAAATTGTAAATTCTCTCCTCCATATCCATGGAGCGATACAGAGTGTTGCCGTTTTTTCCGGCATAGAGCGCCTCACTCCATTCAATGCCGGCGCCGGAATCGTTGGTGCGCATTTGCAGGATGTCGATCTCTGGACAATAGGCAAGAATATTGCCCATCCCCTGCCGGTAGAGCTCAAGGACTTGCGGATTTGAGATCGACGGTGCAAAGCGGGAGACTCGACCGCGCATAGGATTGTCCACCTGCGGGCCTCGCCAGAGCGGATACTCCTCAAAGAACGCCTCCGGCAGCATCTGCGGTTCAAAAGTATGGAAGGTGGCCTTTAAGCCAAGCGAACGCAATACCGCGCAGCGATCCTGTAAAATTTGAATCACCCCCTGACCGTATTGCAGGGGAATATAGGGCTTCACCGGGCCGGGGGGTAACAGCTTTAATAATCCCGGATTTGTAATGACCCAGGCGGGATAAGGGTCTTCAGGGGGCTTGAGCTCCCAGTAACGAATCGGCAAATCCTCGGCCGTAATAGTGATATGGGTTGCTCCCAGTCGTTTGGCGCTTTCGGCGAAGGATCGAAACTCCTCAAGGTTGCTGCTGTAGCATCCGAAAACGATTTTATTGTATTTTTCCAGCACTGTGGTATTATCCTCTTTTGTTTTGCCGGAAAGTAACGCGGTGGTGACAACAAGCAGCGAACAGGTAATGATGTTGACAAATTTTTTTTCCATATTTTTCGTCTCTGTTTCTTTTGATGATTGATTTCGCTATCGGCTATAATGCATCATCGCCGAATTCTTCCACAGACAATCCGTGCCGCAGATCCGGCAGGTTGGTATGCCAATCCATGCCGATGGGATAGTGTGGCGGGAAATCGGGTTTGTCGAGTTTTCGAGATAAAGATTTCACTCCGGATTTGTTGCCGATTTGTGTCAACAGGGGTTGCAAATAAGGCAGATGAAACAGGGTCTCGCTTTGATAAACCGTCATGGCATCCACGCCGGCGTTGTATTGATCATTTGCCAGGGCATAAACCGGCTGTGGATGGTAAAAGCCGGTGTTGCTGAAAACCCGGTTTATTTTCAGATGTTTGGTGCCGATACCGCCCATACAGATTTTTTCATAGCGATGAGCCATGTCTACATGAAAACCGGTATGCAGGTCCAGATCTTCTTTTGTGATCGGAAAGGGAGTGAGAATGGTGCCGTCGATGAGCTCCTCTTCATACCAGGTACGCAGATCGAGACCATAGGCGATCATCAGCCATTCGGCGTTATCCGGAATTCGAACCAAAATTGGGCACTTTTTGCCCAGTTCTTTTTCCTGGGCTTTTACCGCTCTTCTCAGTTTGCGCATAAACTCGGAGAGTATATCCGCTCGGTACTGGAACCATTTTTTATAGTCAGCCGGATCCGATGAGTTGATTTGACGCGGATCGACACCCGTTTTTTCCGTAAATGGATGTACCAGCGCATCGTGGTAAAGCAGAATCGGCATTTGTCTGGCATAATCGAGCACGAGAGCATCCACACCAAGTCGCTGTATCTCCAGCAGAATATCGATGCGTTCCTGTTGAACCTCTTCAAAGGCGTAACAGAGTTTATGTCTGATGATCTTACCGCGTTTACCCCGTTCATAATAGTGCGGATGCTCACTGGCAAAACGGCTGGTCAATCCGGCATGCATTTCTTTTCCATAGTGACGGTTCATGGCCAGGCGTCCATAGATCGCAAGGTTTTTCTGATGGCCATAGTCGATAGCGAGCCGCAGGGGACACATCCTGTCAAGAACCTCTCTGATAAAATCATTGTTTTCTCCCCATGGTTCTACGTCCTGGTGGCAAAGCAACGTCGCGTGCTGCAGATCAGAACGATAGGCGAGGGTAGAACGACCGGCGTTCCAGAGTATGAACTGAAAATTGTGGTTGCGATGCATATCGATCACTTTTTTGATTAGCTGTTCTCCGGATGCCGGTGGTTTTTCTCCGTAGGCGACGCTCCAGACGAACCATTCTGCGATGCCGCCGACCGGCGCCAGACTGTCCGTCGTCGCCAGTCCGAGATGATCGATGAGTGCATCGCGGCTGTTGCGGTTTTTACCGCAATGACTGAAAAGAATAATCATCGCCAGCAAAATGGGAAATGATATGAATGTTGATTTTTTCATCCAATTTTCCTTTATAATATCAGGGTATTTGTATATTGGCCATTAAAAAGGCAAAGCCCATCACAGCAAGTGCAATAGCGATACAGGCCAAAAATCCGAGATAGACGGTGCGGGAAGGTTTCATGATCTCCCAGGATGAGCCGGGAAACAGCTTTTCCTGTTCAAAGCGGTGTGGATTTTGAATCGAACGTTTTACTTCTGCCTCGTCTTTTATGTCGTCTACCTGTACCGGGGTGTGGAATTTGCTGTAAAACCGGTTCAGAATATCGGCCTTTACCGGCCGGGTAAAGATGCTGATCAGCAACATCAACAGAAAAGGCATGATCACGTCGAGTGCATAGGAAAGGGTCATCAGGCCGGAGCGGGAGAGGTGACGCAGATCGATACCGGTCATGTGTAATGCCAGCAAATTCGGATATATTTTGCCGCTTCCGTACCTGCGGATCGTAGCATCGTTTGTTTCTTCAATATTTTCAAATAGGACCGGTGTCGGCGGGATGCGGTGTTCTTTGCTGATGACATCGCCGACCTCATCAGCCAGTCCGAGTTCTACATCCTGTGCCGTTGCGCCGGCTTTGACCTCAATCATTCTTTCCTGGGTATAGACAAGCAGCGAGGGGTGGGTGGCGATGGCGTTAACTTTGGGCAGCACTCCCGGCAGGACAACGATCATCAGACCGGAATAGATGACGGCGGTCAGGGCAGCGGCTTTGCTGCATTTTTTCCACAGAATGCTGAGCCAAAAAACCGCGCCGTAAATGATCGGCAGCTGCCAGATATATTTAATCAGGCTGAGGACATTGTTGAAATAGAGGCTTAGTACGATGGCACCGGCAATCATGGCAACAGAGACCATTCGGCCGACAAGAACATAATGTCGTTCCCGTTGATTGGGGAAGAGGGGCTGGTAGAGATTTTTGGTAAAGAGCGCTGATCCCGATATCATGAAAGCGTCAGCGCTGGACATGGCTGCGGCCAGCAGACAGGCGATCATGACGCCGACGAAACCGGGTCCCAGCAATTGACTGGTGGCATATCCCCAGATCATGTCCGGATCGCTGACCGCCTTGCCAAAGAGGGCAAAGGCCAGGACACCTGTCAGGCCCCACATGATGGTGACGAATCGCTTTAAAAAATTGCCGAACACCAGGCCGATTCTGGCCGACATTTCGTCGCGGGCACCGCCGCCACCGGTGGCAAAGATATGCGGTTGAGCCGCCACCCCGACCATGTTCATGACGAACAGGGCAATAATATAATACCAGGTGTATTCGCTGGTTTCCGCAGAGCCGATGATGTTGAACATGAATTCCGGCGTTTTGGCGTGCAGACCGGAAAACCAGCCGATTTCCGCCAGACCGGTAGGCAGGAGCAATACAGACAGAATGATGATCAAAATGCCCTGCAAGGTATCGGTCCATGCGGCTGCGAACAATCCCCCCAGCACGCCATATAAAATTACGATGAGAGCAATGACGGGCACCGATTTGCTGGGGGTAATATAGGAATAAAAGGCGCGGATATCGCCTTCTTTAACCTGCGCCGAAAGTTCGTAAAGACGGCTTTTTTCATCCTTATCGAGAACCTGTTTTCGGGAAGATAGATCGCGATACTCTTGATAGAGGGTTGTCGATTTTATCTCTGCCTGTGAATATTTCGATTCGGGTTTGACGGTGACGATTTCCACCGTTTTACCGATGGCGGTAAAACCGATGGCGATATAAAACATAAACCAGAGCAACCCAAAAACGACGTATAAATTGGTCAGCCATTTGCTTTGAAAGCGTTCCTCAAAATAGTCGCCGCCGGTAATGACGCGCAGGCGACGGTACCAGGGTGCAATGATCCAGTAAAACGGCGTAACGAAAAGCCACAGCAGCTGTACCCAGATACCGGACATGCCGGTGCGATAGGTTTCACGCGAGGCGGTGATGGCGGTATCCGAGCTGGTACCGGCACCAAAAGCGAGAAAGACTGAAACCAGCTTGCCGAACTTGCGGCCGCCGAGGAAAAAATCTTCCTTGTCCTTGATTCGGCGGTTGGCGATGTAACCGATAAAAACAACGATGAGAAAATAGATCAGAATGGCCAAGATATCCAGAATATGCAGTCCCAACATAGAGATACTCCTTAACGGGAGGATTAGCGAACTAGATGGTTTCGATCGAGTTGTATAATTGTACTTGCTCTTCCGGGGTTTGACAATAAGTGGTGATAATCAGCTTCATACCCGGTTGTTTCAGCAATTTAACCTTGTTTAACACCGTTTCCGGATCACCGACAATGCGGGCATTTACACAAACACCGCTACCGGCAAACGCTTCAGCAAAGGGTTGTGACGGATTGGGATCGGGATCGGTCTGTTTTGAAAAGGCACCATCGACCATGAGCAGATTGGGAATTTGTTTTACCGCATTGATTTTGGCGGACCAGTTGCCGCAGGAATGAAAAACGGCACCGCCGAAGGGCTCTCCTGCCCGGCCGGCATTCGGGACTTCGTAGCTCAGGTATTGATCATCCGAAATCGTGATGGCGACGTCAGCGCTCATGCCCAGCCCGCTGAATACCCGGCTGCTGGGAAAGCCGTGACCCGGCCAGACCAGGGCATCTCCGATCAGGTCTTGTTGTTTATGGGTGAATTCAGTGGTCAGATCAGTGATGATGGAGAGCAGTTTTTGCATGCCTTGCGGATTATCGAGCAGCTCCATATAAAAGCTGTTGGTTTCGATAAGAAACGAGGCGGCATTCAGCGCAGACTGGGTGTCCGTTAATGATATGGGGATTTTACCCTTTGTTTCTTCGAGAAAGTATTCGATCATATTCAAAATATGGCTACCGATGGGCGTTTCTTCTATCGCAACGATCTCTTGCGCCAACGCTTCATCAACAGAGCCGAATGGTGCGGCAATCGCAGGCGCATTCCCGGCCTCCCATTTGTATTCTGCCCCAAAGGCACTGGCTGTTACCCCAATGCCATACCAGGGTTCCAAAAAGTTGGCAATATCCGTCTGATAGTGCATGCTTTGAGTGAGTGCTGCCAGCTGCAGGGAGAGGGATAATTTCATATCCTTACACCCTTTGGAAAAAACCGCTGGTACCCTGAAACGACGATAAATTGCAATTCCCTCTTCCTGTTGCCAAAAGTCGCAGTTAGACTGCAACAGTGCCTGTTCATAATCGACATAGCGCTCTATATCGAATTTGTCTGGATCAAGAGGCTTTACCAGCGTGCCCTGTGAGTCGTTTATTGAAGTGTCGAATTCTTTTTCAGCCATTTTATCCTTTCAATGGATCGATTGAGGCTAATCGGTTTGTCAAAACCTTGCAATCGGCAAAAGATTTTTAATAACCGCAGAGCGCTGAGAATCGCTGAGAAAAATAAAAATTGGACGCTGGTTTACGGATTAAATTATAAACTGGTTTTAAAAATGCCGGGTTTCCAATGCTTTGAATGATAAAAATTCACCTTTTTTAATATCCTCTTATCTCCATTCCTCTGCGGTTTATCAGGTTAATTTAATTTGCATTAATCTTTTTGCAAAACCGGGTTATTTCAACAGTGTCATTTTGATCACTGATCGTTGTTCATTTGTTTTCAATACGGCGTAATAGATGCCGCTGCTTACGCTCTCTCCGTTTTGAGTTCTGCCGTTCCAGCTCAGGCTGTAGACGCCGGCCGGACAAGAGCCGTTTTTCAGGGTACTGACCAGGCGTCCGTTCAAATCAAAGATTTGCAAACTGATATCGCTGGTTTTCGGCAGGTCGAACTGAATCGTTGTCGAGCTGTTGAACGGATTGGGATAGTTTTGTTCGAGCAGCGGATTCAGAGGCTGTTTTGTTGCCATGAGCTCATCAGCGACACCGGTTTGCGGTGTCCTGGGATCGGTTTGATTGAGAAATTCCTCGATGTTGGTATATACATCGCCGTCATTGTCGAGATTGTAATCCGATTTGTCCGCCGGATCGAGGCCGTAAAAGGTTTCCCAGTCATCCGCCATACCGTCTTCATCGGCGTCGACATAGGGCGTACCCGCTTGCAGCTG
>CAZMUU010000115.1:3105-10055 GCA_964569215.1 uncultured Cytophagia bacterium | reverse complement strand
TAAAATATTTAGAAGAATCTCTACCATCAAAAATTATATCTTTCATTTCTCTAATTTTTTCTCTGCGCCACTCTGAGTCCTCAGTGGTTTTTAATCATTTAGAAACATAAAAATAGTACTATTGATACTTATGATACAGCCCCCAATGAAAAAAGTCCAGAAAAACCAGGCAAAAAGGCCGGCATAACATTATTACCGGATTTATACTTATATGACCTTCACAGCCTCTGCACCCTTTGTGGTTCATATTTTTTTCAATTGAAAAACCGTGTGGGAACAGAATGTTGAAAAACATGTAACCCGTTTGTGCGTCAGCACAGGTCGTGCGCCGCCGGAGCAGGAGCCGCCTGCGGTGCGGAGATTGTACCCGGTGATAAACTTTGTTTTCTCATTTCTCATTTCAACGCTCTTCGTGATTGGGTAAAATTCTTACCAGACCATCCTGAAATAAACTTTTTCGTTTTCACATAGGCCGAGAGCATGGGTACGAGAGAGTAGAAAAAAATACGTTTTATAAAACTGATGCCGTTTCCCATGATCTTTCACCTTTCTCCTTTCTTCAACAGCAATCTTTGTGCCTTTGTGTCTCTGTGCGAAATTTAAGCATATAACCAACAAAACGACCGCTTTCACCAGGTTAAACCCTATTTTGAACAAAAAATCTGTATCAAACTCTATGGTTAACTGAAAAACAGCCGCAAACACGACAAACCGGATCCCGGCACCGCGACCCGAATCCGAAAACCAAAACTCTTAAACCAAAATCAGCCCCAACGGGGCGCCATAACCCAGGCCAGGGCAACGCCCTGGTTCACATAGAGCACCCTTCAAAGCCCTGAAAGGGCGTTTTCATCTCAATGCAAAAAACACAGCTTCCCCCTCCACCCCCTAAATTCCCTGTATGCCGGTAAACACACCGCCTCACTATACTCTGCCATCAAAACACCCGGGGACTCGCTGGCGCGAGACACCCGGGGTTTGGATTCCAGCTGTATCGGATCAGATGAGCCTGTGCCCCATTTTATAAATGGATTAATAAACCATCTTTTTGCAGGTTTGATCCCGATCTCGTCTCCGCCTGGTGTCTCCGTGCCTATATGCGACATTGTTTACGAACCGACCATCAGGCACATCAAGACGAAAACAGCAGGGTTGTAATTGAAAAAAAATATTACTACTTTTCTGTGCTGAAAATGAAATTAATTTAAAAGGAAAAAAGATGAAAAAAGTCGTTTCAATCTCTTTGCTCATTCTCCTCACCTTCGCCCTGAGCGTTGCGCAAACGGAGAAAAAACCCCTGGATCACTCGGTCTACGATCAATGGCAATCGGTTGAAGATGCGCGCATATCAACCGACGGTAACTGGATTCTCTACACCGTGGCGCCGCAGGAAGGCGATGCGACCCTGTATGTCAAACACCCGGATGCAGACAAAAGCTACCGCCTAGAGCGCGGTGAAGAAGGTCAATTCGATTACAACACCACCGCCGCCATCTCGCTGGTCAAACCCTTCTTTGCCGATGTGCGGCAGGCCAAAATCGATGAGAAAAAGAAAAAGGACATGCCCAAAGACTCCCTCGCCATCCTCTATCTCGACGATGGTAACATTGAAAAAACAGCACGGATTCAATCCTTCAAAGTGCCGGAAAAAGCCGGCGGCTGGGTCGCCTGGCTGCATGAGAAGGAAAAAGCCGAAAAAGACAGCACAGAAACCGAAGCAGAGGATGCGCTCACCGATGCCGAAGAGGACAACGGCAACGGCGACAAGGACAAAGAAGGCTCTCTGCTGGTGCTGAAAAATCTGAACACGCGCACGGATACCTCCTTTCAGTTCGTCAGCGATTACCTCTTTAGCGAGAACGGCAAAAAACTGCTCTTCAGCACCAGCGGCAAGGACAGCGTTGCCGTCGCCGGTGTCTATCTCTTCGATACCGCCGCCTCCTCCCTGCGTGCCCTCAAACAGGGCAAGGGCAGCTATAAACAGCTCGCCATCGACGAAAAGGGCGAACAGATCGCGTTTGTCGCCGATCTCGACACCTCCAAAGCCAAACAGCGCTTTTTCTCCGCCTATTACTGGAACGCAGACCACGATTCCGCCATGGTCATCGCCGACACCCTCACCGCCGGTCTGCCGGAGGACTGGATGATCAGCGAGCACGGCAAGGTGCATTTTTCCGGGAACGGCAAACGACTTTTTATCGGCACCGCGCCGATTCCGGTTCCCGAGGACACCACCATCGTCGAGTTTGAAGTCGCCAAGGTCGACATCTGGAACTGGAAAGACCCCCTGCTGCAACCGCAACAGCTGAAAGAATTGAAAGAAGAGCAAAAACGCAGCTATACCGCCGTTATCGATCTCAAAAGCAAAACGTTTATCCAGCTCGCCGATGAAACCATGCCAACACTTCGCCTTGCCGATGAAGGCAATGCCGATCACGCCATGGGACTCTCCCGTCTGCCCTACCGTCAACTCATCTCCTGGGAAGGGGCGACCTATCGCGATATCTATTATGTGTCGCTTAAGAACGGCGTCCGCCGCCTGGTTCAGAAAAAGATCCGCGGTGCAAACGGCATCTCGCCCAAAGGGCATTACCTCTACTGGTACGATCAGATCGACAGCTGCTGGTTCGCCTGGTCGGTCAAAAAAGCACAAACCACCAATCTGACCAAATCCATCGACGTCTCCTTTGCCAACGAACTCAACGACGTGCCCGATTATCCGCGCTCCTACGGCCGCCTGGGCTGGACCCAAAACGATGACAAAGTTCTCCTCTATGATCGCTATGACATCTGGGCTGTCGATCCGGACAACGGGGAGAGCAAAAACCTGACACAGGGAATGGGCAGAGAGGAAAACATCACCTTTCGCTATGTCCGGCTCGACCGGGAAGAGAGATTCCTGCAACCCGATCAAACCCTGTTGTTGCGGAGTTTTGACGAAGACGACAAATCCGCCGGATTTTATCAACTGACCCTCAACAGCGATGAGAAACCGCAAAACCTGATTCAGCAGGATTATCGCTTTTCCACCCCGAAAAAAGCGGAAAAGGCGGAGCGGCTCATCCTGACCAAAGAATCCTTTGTCGAACCGCCGAACCTGTGGACGAGTGATTTGAAATTCAAAGAAATGCAAAAGCTGAGCGACATCAATCCGCAGCAAAAAGAGTATCTCTGGGGTAGCGCCGAGCTGGTGCACTGGCACTCTGCCGACGGCAAAGCGCTGGACGGCATCCTCTACAAACCGGAAAATTTCGATCCCGACAAAAAATACCCCATGATCGTCTACTTTTACGAACGCACCTCCTTTACCCTCAACTGGTACCGCGAACCGCGGCCCAGTCCCTCAACGGTGCGGCCGAGTTTTTATGCCAGCCGCGGCTATCTCTTCTTTATTCCCGATATCGTTTATGAAGAGGGTTATCCCGGCAAGAGCGCTCTCAACTGCATCGTCCCGGGCGTACTCAACCTGATCGAACAGGGATTCGTCGATGAGGAACGCATCGGCATTCAGGGACAGAGCTGGGGCGGATACCAGGTCGCCTATCTGGTGACGCGCACCAACCTTTTTGCCGCCGCCATGGCCGGCGCGCCGGTCTCCAACATGACCAGCGCCTATGGCGGCATTCGCTGGGGATCCGGCATGAGCCGCATGTTCCAGTACGAGCACACCCAGAGCCGCATCGGCGGCACGCTGTGGGAAAAACCGTGGCACTATCTGGAAAACTCGCCGCTCTTCCGCGCTCCGGATATCACCACGCCGCTGCTCATCATGCACAACGACGGCGACGGCGCCGTGCCCTGGTACCAGGGCATCGAGCTCTTTGTCGCCATGCGGCGTCTGCACAAACCGGCCTGGATGCTCAATTACAACAGTGAAGAGCACAATCTGAGAAAACGACAGAACCGCAAGGACCTCTCCAAAAGAATGCAGCAGTTTTTCGATCACTATCTCAAAGACGCCCCGGCACCGGTATGGATGGAAAAAGGCGTACCCGCCATCCTCAAGGGCAAAACCTGGGGATTTGAACTGATCAAGGAACAATAAACAAAAAAAGCGCACCGGTTCGATCAAGTTAATCTTCCTGATTCACCGGTGCGCTTATTCTCTTTGCGCCTTTGCTTCTTTGCGTGAGGATAGTCGGTTATTACCCAAAAAAATGATTTCCCATACTTCTGCATCGATACCAAAGTAATTGTGAGCAACGATATTTCGAAACCCCAGTACTTTTTTCCAGTTAATCTGATTGTATTTTTCTTTGAATTCGCCAGACAGTCGGCCAACTATTTCTCCTATGACGATAAAGTTCATCATCACTGCATCAAAATCCATTTGTAATTTAATATCTCTGATTTACAATGCATTCTTTATCGGTTTACCCAACCAATCTTTGTTTTTAAGCACATTAAATGCCAAATCAACCTGGCGATGTGTAAATTGTTTCTTTCTATCACTCCAATCATAAATGTTCTTGATGAGTTCCTCAAAAGATTTCGGACATTCATTAATAATAACCCAATGCACAGTCGAAAGGAGTTCCAGGCCAAAAGGTGATTCAAAACCTTCTACTAACTCGGAAACACGATCGTAATGGTACTTTGTATCTTGGTGTTTATTCAAAAAGTCTGAGGCCTCTTCATATGCGCCCGGAACCAACTTTAATTGTTTCTTCGGGTTGTCACCTCCATCTTCATAACCAAAGATAAAGTGGCCTTCAACTGCATTAAGAACATGACGTAGATTTTCAGCGTAAGGCCCATATGGGCCAGGATTATACTTTAATCGCAAATCTTCACCACTCTCCTGCAAGAAATACATTAACTTGTGAATTTCTAATAATGTTACAATAGGATCGAGAAGGCCACCAAGATAACGATACATCAACTCAATAAGTGCTGCTCTCCCGGGGGTCATTTTAGGTATATCTTTGTTTTTCACTGCTTTTTCCAAGAATGACTTGTCATATGGCTCATATACGATAATATTGATTTTTTTTAATCTTCCAAGTTTTTCAAGGATTACTTTTTTTACCCTTTTCCAGTCAAGACCACCCAGTCCACTGCCCAGGGGTGGTAGTGTTATTGATTTAATATTTAGTTCACCTAAGACTCTGATGAGATCATCCAGCCCGGCGTCAATATCTTCAATTTTACTTTTTCCCTTCCAATGGCGTTTTGTGGGAAAATTAATAATATATTTCGGATTGACGATGGTACCTGTTTTGTGGACAAACATCATGCCAGGTTGCACTTTACCTTTCTCACAAGCTTTACGGTATTCCTTAAAGTTTTGTGGAAACATCTTTTTAAACTGAAGTGCAATACCGCGGCCCATGACTCCAACACAATTTACCGTATTAACTATTGCTTCAGTCTCTTCTGAAAAAATATTGCCGGTTTTAAATTCTATCATTGTACGCATTCCTTAATAATACCAATCAGTTCTTATTTCGACTCGAGGTCGAATACTACAACTTGTTAAATAACGATTTACCTCATTAAGATATCGATTGGAAAATACTCCAATTCTTTGTATAAGGCTTATTGGAAATTTATCTTCAATTAGGAATTCCGCTTGTTTTGCTTCTCTACAATTTTTCCAATCCCTGGCGTTTATCGCATTCCAATCAATCAAATTTAATGCCTTTAAATCCGATCTATCTTCAAAGTAACGGGCCCCAGCATTAGAGAGTGTGAAGACCCATCTCTTACCATTCCTTTTTGCCCAATTTACAGCTTGATAAAAGTCAGCTTCTATGTGTATAATAGGCTCTTGTCCACCATGATAGTCTATTTCTGGATGATTGTCCTTATAAAAAATATAAAGCATCACCGAACGAGGACAAAAATAAAAGGGAACACAATCACCAACATGCAAATCTGAAAAAGTGGTAAGTACCAGTTCTTCTAATCGTCTTTTTTTGATTTTATTCATTCCAATTATGGTGCCTGATGCACCTCTTTTAACAAGTATAGAATCGCTATAAAGAGCTTGATCAGCAATAATCTGCGGCAACTTGTCTATATGAAGTATATGATAGAGCTTTATTTCCTGAGGAATGGGATAACCCAATTGTGTGCTCCAATAATAGACATATTAGTCGACCCGGTATTTCGTAATAATTGATTAAATTTGAGATTTTTTAGACTAAATGTCAAATTATTTGTAATTTTTTTAATCAAATTTTCTAAATCGCCCCGTTGCAGAGAATGTGTTTGTAAATACGGCATAAAAATACAAACATGCATTTTAAATTCAAATTGATTAAATATCAAAATAAAAATTCTAAAGAAGTGTTTTTCTTATAGGTATTCATTTAATTTCTTCGTGAGCTTTGCTTTTTGTGGTTCATAATGAATTCACTTGCACAGTTTAGTTTTTGCGTGAGAACAATCATTTATTGTTCTCAAAAAGAGGATTCCCCGATATGCTTAAAAGATGGGCCGCAGGCCCATCCTACCTTTTCCACGTTTCCACGTTTTCACGTTTTCACGTTCAAACGTATCCACCCTCGCCGCATGCCCGGCTTCATACGCGTTGATCTCATCCTGATGCTTCAAGAGATACCCCAGCTGATCGATGCCCTGCAGCAGGCAGGTCTTGCTAAAGGCATCGATATCAAAAGAAACCCTTTTGCCTCCCGGCAATTGCAGGGTCTGCGCCTCCAGGTCGATGGTTACCGCCTCTGACGATATCGGATTGCCCGCCTCGATCAGGTCATTCAACGCGTCCGCGTCAACCACAACCGGCAAGAGACCGTTCTTGAGCGCATTGTTGCGAAATATATCGGCAAAACCGGTGCTGATAATGGCGCGAAAGCCATAACCGCTCAAGGCCCACGGCGCATGCTCGCGGCTGGAGCCGCAGCCGAAATTATCCCCGGCCACCAGAATTTCAGCGCTTTTGGCCTCGTCCTGATTGAGAATACACTCTTTTTTGAGCGAGCCGTCGC
>CAZMUU010000115.1:0-3005 GCA_964569215.1 uncultured Cytophagia bacterium | reverse complement strand
GCGCTTTTGGCCTCGTCCTGATTGAGAATACACTCTTTTTTGAGCGAGCCGTCGCTGTGATAGCGCCAGTCGTAAAAACAGTTGTCCCCCAGTCCCGCCTTGTCGGTGATCTTTAAATAGCGCGCCGGTATGATCTGGTCGGTGTCGATATCGTTGTCCGGCAAGGTAACATAACGGCTGGTGATCTTGATAAAGGGTTTCATTCAATCAATCCTTATTTGCTCATAAACTCTCTGACATCGGTTACAGTACCGGTAACCGCGCAAGCCGCGGCGGTCAGGGGACTCGCCAGCAGGGTTCGGCCGCCCTTGCCCTGTCTGCCCTCGAAATTGCGGTTGCTGGTGCTGACGGCGTATTGACCGGGCTCTAACTCATCGCCGTTCATGGCGATGCACATGCTGCAGCCGGGATAGCGCCACTCCGCTCCGGCCTCGAGGAAAATCTTATCCAGACCCTCTGCCTCAGCCTCTTTTTTCACCCGGTTCGATCCCGGTACCACCAGTGCGCGGACGTGGTCGGCGATTCGACGGCCCTTAAGCACCTTTGCCGCAGCCCTCAAATCGGACAAACGGCCATTGGTACAGCTGCCGATAAAAACGACATCGATCCGTTTTCCTGTCATGCGCTCACCCGGTTTAAAATCCATATAGCTCAATGCTTTTTTCAAAGCCGCTTTTTTATTCGCATCCGCAACAGCGTCGGGATCGGGAATGACCCCGTCGACGCCGATGACCTGCGCCGGTGTGGTGCCGAATGTGATCATCGGCGGCAGAGAGGAGACATCCATTTCCACCTCCCTATCATAGGATGCACCCGGATCAGAGCACAATTGCCGCCATTGCTGCAACGCCTCCTGCCACTGTTGCCCCTGTGGCGACGCCGGTCGATTGCAAAGATAGTTAAAAGTTACCTCATCCGGTGCCACCATGCCGGCACGGGCGCCGGCTTCGATACTCATGTTGCACAGCGTCATGCGGCCTTCCATGTCGAGCGACCGCACAGCGCTGCCGCTGTACTCGATCACGTGACCGGTACCGCCACCGATACCGATTTTGCCGATCAGCGCCAGGATGATATCCTTTGCCCCGACGCCGTTGGACAATGTTCCGTTGATCTCCACTTTCATGGTGCGCGGCTTGTTCTGCAGCAGCGTTTGCGTTGCCAGAACATGCGACACCTCGCTGGTACCAATGCCGAACGCCAAAGCGCCGAATGCGCCATGCGTGGCCGTATGGCTGTCGCCACAGACGATGGTCATACCGGGCTGGGTCAGTCCCAACTCCGGTCCGATGACGTGAACAATACCGCGGTTTTCCACTTTGATGCCGTGCAACGGGATACCAAACTGACGGCTGTTCGTTTGCATCCGGGCGATCTGGGCGGCGGCGAGCTCATCCTGTAATGCCGAATCGGGTGATGTCGTCGGGATCGAGTGATCTACGGTCGCCAGCGTTTGATGCGGTCGCCGAACCGACAGGTTATTTTGGCGCAATACCTCAAAGGCCTGCGGTGAGGTGACCTCGTGAATCAGATGCAGATCGATATAGAGAATAGCGGGAGCACCGTTTCCCGCTTTAACCAGATGGTGTTGCCAGATTTTTTCGAATAGCGTTCTTTTCATATTCAACTTTTCAGGTTTGGTCCTGACACGGATTTTGCAGCACCGCACCGGTATGGGCGGAGGTCACATGGGTGACATAGCGGGCCAGCCAACCGTGTCTGATTTTTGCTTTAAAGGGCGGTGTTTGCGCCAGGCGCTCTTTTAGCTCTTTTTCGGAGAGCTCGACATCGAGTTTGCGATTGGGCAAATCGATCGAGATCACATCGCCCTCTTTCAGGGCGGCGATCGGTCCGTTGGCGGCGGCTTCCGGACTGATATGGCCGATACAGGCGCCGCGGGTGCCGCCGGAAAAGCGGCCGTCGGTGATAAGAGCGACCGAATCTCCCAGTCCCATGCCCATAATGGCGGAAGTGGGCGAAAGCATCTCCCGCATGCCGGGTCCGCCTTTGGGACCTTCATAGCGGATGACGATCACATCCCCCGGCTTGATCTCTTTGTTGTTGATCGCTTTGATCGATTCCTCTTCGCTGTTGAAAATCCGCGCCGGGCCGCGGTGTTTTTGCATTTTTTCGGATACAGCGCCTGTCTTGACCACCGAGCCCTGCGGTGCCAGGTTGCCGAAGAGAATGCCGAGTCCGCCGGTGGCGGCATAGGGCCGATGCAGCGGACGGATAACCTCGTTATCGAGAATGGAAGCGGTTGCGATATTGTTCCCCAGCGACCGGCCGCTAACGGTGATACACTCCGGATCGAGGATCCCTTCCCGCTTGCTCAGCTCCGACAGAATCGCCGGCACACCGCCGGCACGATCGACGTCTTCAATATGAACCGTGCGCGACGCAGGTGATACTTTACAAAGATAGGGCACCTTGTCTGCCAGGCGATTGAGATCCGCAAGCTCGAGCTTGACGCCGGCTTCATGGGCGATGGCAAAGGTGTGCAATATGGTGTTGGTCGAGCCACCCATGGCAAGATCCAATGCCAGGGCATTGTAAAAAGCCGCCCTTGTCATAATATCGCGCGGCTTGATATCCCTCTCAACCAAATCGACAATGGCGTTACCGGCTTGATCGAGCAACTGTTGGCGTTCAGATGATTCCGCCGGAACCGTACCATTTCCCGGCAAGCCCATGCCCAGCGCTTCGGTGAGACAGTTCATGCTGTTGGCGGTAAACATGCCTGAACAGCTGCCGCAACCGGGACAGGCGATTCTTTCCAGTTCCTCCAGTTCCTGCAGGGAAATTTGATCGTTGTGATATTGTCCCAGACTTTCAAAAACCGAAATCAGGTCGGCTTTGTCGCCGGAAGCGGTTTTGCCGGCCCGCATCGGCCCGCCGGAGATAAAAATCGCCGGAATATTCAGGCGCGCCGCCGCCATCAGCATGCCGGGGACGATCTTGTCGCAATTGGGAATGCAAACCAGGCCGTCGAGCTGGTGCGCCGT
>CAZMUU010000114.1:0-10096 GCA_964569215.1 uncultured Cytophagia bacterium | reverse complement strand
CCGTCGGCATACCATCGCCCTCGCCATAGTCGTTGGTATTGGGAATACCATCGACACCGATATCGTCCTTATCCGGGTCCCAGTCGCCATCGTCGTCAATACCGTTCTCACGGCTTTCATCGATCATGCCGTCGAGATCGTTGTCGATGCCGTCATGTGGATTCCCGGGACTTTCTAAAAATTTATATCCAAAATATCCTGGTTTTTTCCCGGCCACATCGCTCAATCCATTTTCATCCCAGGCATAAACCATATTGATATCGGTGAGGAAAAAAGCAAGATCGTCACCATAGTTGCTGGGACCGCCGACGTGTGGATCGCCCCACATACCGAAAAGCACTTCGTTTAGATCTTTATTGCTTTTGTTGGTCACCTTGTAGATCAAAAAGATGATATCCTCTGCCAGAGGATTGGCCCATTGATAATAACGACATTCTACCTGCAGTCCGAGTCCGCGACGCGTCTTGTCCTCCGGAAACGGATAATACTGAAATTCCTTGTTCATGCGATCATC
This sequence comes from uncultured Cytophagia bacterium, assembly GCA_964569215.1. Classification (GTDB taxonomy): domain Bacteria; phylum Zhuqueibacterota; class Zhuqueibacteria; order Residuimicrobiales; family Oceaniaggregativiventaceae; genus Oceaniaggregativivens_A. The sequence goes on along the minus strand of CAZMUU010000114.1, from coordinate 9,582 downwards.
AACCACAAAAAAAGCCTCCATGTCGGAATTGGTGCTGCCCAGGCTCAACGCTCCCGGCCAGACATAGCGCTTTAAATTGGGATCGTACCACTGGCTCGGCCAGCTGTCGGGCTTGCCGTCCTTGTCCCTGTCGATGTCATTTGATGTCGGCAGGCGATCGCTGTTGGGATCAGCGTATTGAACACGGCCATCATCGCTAAAGGCGAGTGGTTCCCATCCCCAAAATTCCTTGCCATCAGGGGATACTTCGCCGCCCAAAGAGACCAGGCCGTCACTGATAACGCGCGCCACCCAAACCGTGTCACCGGCGGCATCAGTCACTATATTGCCATTTTCATCGCGCTTGGCGTAAACATCCCGGTGGCTATTCTCGGGAACCGGAACCTCGGCGCAAATAAATGGAGCAAATTCATAACCATACCCCAATCCCTCCCAAACGATATCGGTTACCCGGTTATTGGGATTGGAAATGGAACCATAGTTCCATACCTCGGTGGTTATCTTGTTTCCCTTCATAATGGCTTTCTGACGCCGTAAAATTTGTGGGTCGGCCATAGACTTGCGCAAAGAGCGATCATGTGTTTTCGTGCGCCATTGCCAGTACGCCTCATGCTCAGCCTCGCTCCACTCTTTTTGCGGACCGTTGAGATACCAGGAAAGCGGTCTCTCCTGCGCCACCAGTGTGGCGGCAAGAATAAAAAACAGACTTTTAATCATTAATAATTGAATTATATTCTTCCGATTTTTCATATATCCCTCTTGAATGTTGCTATTCCTGTCTGAATTTACGGGTTTAGAATTCTATCGCAAGTCCGGCCTGCACCAGCCTTGGAGCGGTATAATAATGCGCGCGCGTCATGTATTCTTCCCAGGTATGAACACCGGGTTCGCCGTAATGGCTCTTCAACGCCTGGGTCTCCTGAGACGTGCGGTTCCAGAATGTATAGCCGGCACGACCGGTGTCGTCGAATACATATCTTTCATTCCGGGTATCGAATACGTTGAACACCTTGGTAAATAAAACAAGATTTATGGATTTAAGCGAAAAATTCTTAAACATATATAAATCGAGATTCCTCTGCAACGGTTTGCGCTCGCTGTTGGGATCGGGGATATAGTTTGCATAAGGAATTTCCGGTGTGTACGGCCAGCCGGAGGCGATTTTGCCGATAAAGCTGATGCCCCAGTTATTGGGATCACTCAGGGAAACGGTGGCGTTGATCAAGTGAGTTTGATCCCAGTTGAGCGGAACAATCCGCTTTTCTTCTTCAATGCCGGAAATGGCGCTGAAAAAGAAGGCATCTCCGGTAATGCTGTTACCACTGGTATGTTGAAACGTATAGTCCAGCCAGGCTTCCAGCTTGGTTGCCGGATCGCGGCGTTTGATCAGACTAAAGGTGAATCCTTTAATGTCGCCATAATCCTTATTCAGATAAACGCTGTATGTCGATGGACCGAACAGCGGCGATTCATAACGAATGGTTTGCAGAGCGAGCAAATCCCGTATGTCTTTGGAAAAGAGGGTCATCTCTATCGATAAAACATCGGCAAGCTGTTGCTGCAGACCGAATTCGTAGATGACCGTTTTTTCCGGTTTTAGATTGGCATATCCCATGGACGGTGTGGTTCCGGCGCCGAAAACCTCTTCCAGATAGAGGCGTCGCAACGGCGGCATCTGATAAAAATGACCATATGAAAAATGCAAAACACCTTTATCGGTAATGGGAAAGGCAATTCCCAGCCGCGGAGAAACCATATGTTTGGGTTCTGCAGGTTTTCGTTCGCTGACATCCGGTAGAATCAAATTGTCGATATAATCGCTCTTGGGATCAAAATAATCATAGCGCACACCGGCATTGACAATCATATCACCATACTCGATCTTGTCCTGCAGGTATCCCGAAAAAGAAACCGCATCTTTGTCGTAAAAAATATGGCTGGGGGTTTCATTCTCCCGCTTGACCGTCGGTTCCCGGTACTGAAGATTATCGTAAAGTATGGTAAACTGGCGTTCCTGCAGATTATCGAGACGATAATTAAAACCGGTTTTGACTTCATGGTGTACATTAATTTGGCTGGTAAAATCGATCTTTCCGCCCATAGAGGTCGAATTGCGATAGGTATGCCCCATCTGCATACCACCGAAATAAAAAACACTGGAACTGGGCGTCCCTCGGATTTTTGTCGTGGAGACATATCTGGAATCGAGTGAATCTTCATACACATAGTTGGAAAAATCCGTGACGCTATAAAAGAGATTGGCCTCATAATAGCTCTTTCCGAAAACGTGCGTCACTTTCATGGAATAGTTGTAATTGTCTTTATATGACTGTGCGGTACCATCAGGAACGTAGCGATAATTGTGCGCGGTGGCACCATAATATTTATAACGTGCCCGGTCATATATCAATTGAGTCGATAATTTGATCGATGGATTGATCTTGTAGGTCAATTTACTGAGCAAATTCAGGTCTTTATTCCAATCCATCGGCACATAGCTGCTATCGCCTCCCATCTCAATAAACCACTCTTCATTGTTCAAAAAACTGGCGGAATCCGAGGGCAGATGCTCACGAAGACCATATATATACCCCTCGTTATCATTATAACGGGTGCTGACATTAAAAGTAAGCTTGTCGCTTGTAAAGGGAATCGGGCCATTCAAGGTTCCCTCGAGAATATAGTTGGCTGCGGCATCGAGGTCATCTATGTTCATGAAAATATCCGTATCGCCGGAAACATAATCGCCGCTATAGGCGGAGAGGCTGCCTGAATACTTTGGTCCGCCCTCTTTGATTTGAATATTGACAATACCGCTCATGGCATTGCCGTATTCAGCATTAAAAGCACCGCTAACCACTTTCATTTCGTCAAGGGCTTTATTGGAAACATTGGTCGCCAGCGTATTGGTAAAAAAGGGATTGGTGACCGGAACGCCATCGATATAAAAGCCGATTTCGTTATCCCGGCCGCCGCGGATATGCAGGGCTCCATCCGCACCTCTGTTAACACCGGCCTGGGTTGCCAAAACGGCGGTAAAATCCTCCACCGGTAAAGCCCTGATCTCTTCGGCAGTGGTGGTTTTCTGGGAAGCTGTTAAATCCTGTTGTACCATCGGCCGCTCGGCAACAACCGTGACGGTTTCTCCGGCAATGATTTCCGATGTCATCGACATATTCAAACGCGTCGTTTGGCCGATATGAACGCGCACATTGGAAACCTTATACTCCGCATAGCCAATAAAAGTGGCATGTATCCTGTAGGTGCCGGCAGGCACATTAAGGATGACGTAATTTCCATTGAGATCGGTAGCTGCTCCCATGGTGGTACCTTCAATAATGACGTTGACCCCCGGCAGCGGCTCCCCGGTTTCCTGGTCAGTTACCCGTCCGGCAATTTTGCCGCCGGCGGCAAAGATCACGCTGGTCATTAAAAAAAGGAGCAGAATAATCCATTTCGTAGTTGTAATGGTCGCTCGCATATGTAAACCTCCACTTTTCCTCTTACGCTGAGCAGGGATATAAATTGATATACTGGCGTGTGATTTTCAAATTCATTGGTAATGTTCTACATCACAATTCGAAATTTTAAAAATATAATATTCTGGGGGATAAAATGCCAGGAGTTTTTAAAAGATCGGAATGAACTTAAATAAAAGGCGGATTGCATTTTGAATGCAATCCGCCTGTCATCTGTTTATTTGATCAGTGTCATCTGATTTGATTTTCTAAAATTACCGAATTCAAGCGTATAAATGTAGGATCCGGAGGAGACAGAGACACCGTTTTCGTTCTTGCCATCCCACATGACCTTGTGGGTACCGGCGGTCTGCAACTGGTTATCTACCAGTGTTCGTACCAGCTGACCCATGATGTTATAGATCTTGACCGAAATCTGCTTGCGAATCGGCAAAGCATATTCGATTGTGGTTGAGGGGTTGAACGGATTGGGATAATTGGGTTTTAACACATAGTCGTCGGGCGTAATAAATGCCATATCATGCGCGACCACGCCTGTTGCCATACCGGTAAATTCAAAGCGCATCATCACCCAGCTCTTGGGATTGACGACTTTGTTAACCGTCGTGTCCCAGTCCGCTGTATTTTCATTCCATGTAAAGGTCGTGGTGGTAATGCTGTCCTGATTGCCCTGAAAGCTGGCGACAAGTTCAAACTGTCCGTCATCGTCGAAATCAAGCGCTTCACCCATAAAATGGGATTGTACCTTGGAAGCGAATGCGCCTGTGTTCAATTTGCTTGTCGTCACGACACCGGCCGAGTCAACAACGGTGATATTTCTAAAAACATCCGGTTCACCGGTATAGATAACGCTGGTTTGATAATGTGCCGGATCACGCGGATCATCACCGATAAGCTCTGTACTGGTAATGGTTCGCGGATAGGTCGAGCCGCAGAAAAGATTGGCTCTGCCGTTCTTGTCTACGTCAAATACGCTGGCATAAAATGTTCCAGCCGCACTGCCGATACCGGGAACAATTTTCGCTGCATGGCTTTCATCGATATCAAGTACATTGTCGCCGGGTTCATAATCGATCACCCACATATCGCCGCCATAAAAAGCCGGGAAGAAAACTTCGTCATCGCCGTTGCCGTCAATATCACCGGCCCCGCCACCGAATAACGCGACATCGTCATTGGAGGTGAGTTTAACGTTCTTTTTCGTGTTGGCTGCAGCCGTATCCGGAGCCTGGTAGGAATCCGCACCGAGAACATCGACATTATAAAAGTTGAAATTGTTCCAGGTATGATTGACGATTTCCCAGGTGCCGTCGCCATCCAGATCCGCCGGCAAGGTCTGATAGGGCGAGCCGCCGCCATAAAAACCGCGATCGACAAAAAACTCTGCCACCCAGGTTTCAAATCCGCCACCTGCGGCTTCAAAATCAATGTCGCCTTCACAATGAACGATCAGCGTACCGCGTTGACCGCCGGACGCATTTCTGCGGATACCCACCAACAGCTCGTGCTGGCCATCGCCGTCAACATCACAGATATTGGCAGCTTCATGGTCGCCGCGAAAAGCTGTCGGGTCCGAGGCACAGCAAACATCGATTTCTGCATCGATAATCGAAGAGTAAACCGTTCCATAATTATCGCTACCGGCGACGCCATCCCATTCATAGACATACCAGCCGGATGGATCAGAGGCTCTTGCAAAAATAATTTCCCATCTGCCATCCATATCCATGTCGCCGACCACAACCGTACGGGGGTTGTAAGAATTTCTGTTGTTTACAGTATCAACCGGTGAAGACCATTTTAATTCAAACACATCATTCATGGCATCGTATTCAAAAAGGTGAACGCCGGCGGAGACATAATCATTTAGAATAACCTCTTCGGCCCCATCCTGGTCCAGATCCATACCGGCGATAGCGGTACGGCTGTTGCCGGAAAAGTCGGAAGCAAAAAGCGAATCCACATCCGTATGATTTAGAGTATTGCCGACTTGCCATTCATAGGCCATTTTTTCCGCCGTTTCCGGATTGTATTCCAGAACCATAATCAACGGCTGACCTTCTTCACTGGCATAGAGATTGGTCAACACCACTTCCTTGAATCCGTCGCCGTCCAGATCCATCGGAGCGATGCGGCAGGGATAATAGCGTTCGGTCGGTTCGCCTTCGCTTTCAAGCAAGATGCTCCACTCATAACTCGATGAATCTGCCGGAGAGCCGATACCCAGATACTCAATGCGCGAGACCTTTTCACCGGTTCCGTGCGTGGCAATGATATCGAGCATGCCGTCATCATCGATATCGCCGACATCGCTGCCCCGGGAAGCCATGGTCGGTGTCGGCATAAAGCTGCCGACCTCGACAAAATTATCCGCGGTCAGGGTCGAGACATCTTCATCATCATCGAGAAAATAGAGCTTGCCGTTGCTCATCGGAAACCAGGCTTCCATCAAACCATCATCATCGATGTCCAGGATGTGCAATTTATGGCTGTTAAAGGAGCCGGGATCATAGTCGTCAAACAGTTGATTCAAATCAATCTGCAGAGCATAAGAGTCCGCTTCAACGGCTTCAAAAATCGTAAAACTGAATTTGTCCCAGGTGTTAAACCAGATTTCATTCAGCCCGTCGCCGTCAAAATCATATACGTCGACATCATAAGGAGCACCGCCGCCGAGAAGATCTTCGCCGGCCTCGAATTCGATTTTAAAATCTGCAAATTCATCCAGGCTTTCGGTAGCCAGAGAGGCAACCACCAGTTCACGGCGGCCACTGGTGCGAGACTGGGTAACCAGCTCGATATCACCATCACCGTCAACATCGGCGATTGCAAATCCGGACGGTCTGAAATCCAGGGCGGCATCGCGATCGTAATCCCAGGTTACCGTCGGGGCATCCGGAAAGACACCGGCAGCATCCTGTTCAAAGACAAATAATTTGTTGGCATTGTCGATGGTGGGAACGCCGAAAAAGATTTCCCATCTGCCATCCTGATCCATGTCGCCATAAGCCAGTGCAGCTAAAGAGTTGCTGCCCTCCGGCATGGTGTAATGCCACACGTATCCATAATCGTTGTCGCCCAATGCCTCGAAAAGGTAAATATCGAGATATCCCGGATCCGGGCCATAAGGTGCCAGGGTTTCATCGGTGGCAAACAAAATTTCCTTTTTACCATCATTGTCCATATCCATACCGACCTCCACCATCTTGGCGCCAAAAGCCGGTCCACGGGGAAATAAATCCGTGTGTTCTCTTGGATCCAGTGTCCAGACGAGTTCAAACCCCTCTGCAACATCGAATTGTGCAACCGCTGCAATGGGTAGAAACACGTAGACCAACAGAGCTACAAACGCGATTCGTAACATGGATTTCTTCATAGGCCATTCTCCTTTTGATTAATGAAAGTTTTGAATTAAGAAAAGATAGATAGGAAGATTATGCATTTTATGGAAATGCCTTTGACGTTTACACCACCTGAATTACTACTTAACAATATTCTCGGAAAAAATCAAGTATTTTTTAATTTTTTTGGAGGGTGTAGAATATTAAAATTATTAAACCTACTTTGTTTTTTGCCCGAGGTCTATCATCCTTACAATAAAAATGACGCGGCACTTATTGATAGTACTTTTAACGACTAAAAGGCGGAACTGCTTTGATCCTGTTCATCCGCATCATCATGTACAATCGAGTATTGACTTTTTTAATGAAACTTGTTTATCATTTTACCGTCTTTTTATGGTGACTGACAGCTGGCCCTCTATTCATTTTCTGTAAAAAGGACTCTATATGCCACGATCGCGTTTCGTTCTCATCGCTCTGCTTTCAATGACTCTGATCGGATTGGAACTCACCTGGACCCGAATCTTTTCATCGGAATTTTTCTATACCTTTGCATTCCTGATCCTTTCGCTGGCTGTTCTCGGTCTGGGACTCGGTGCGCTGGCCTTGAGATTGTTTCCAATCTTGAACCAGGAAAAACGGTTACCGATAATGCTATCCCTGACGGCGCTGTTTACCCTGACCGGCCCGCCTCTCATTTTTATTCTCGATCTCGATTTTTCCCGCTTGTTCATTGACTGGCTCACAGTCGGTAAATTGTTTTTCTCCATTTTATTGCTCAGCTCCGCCTACTTGAGCGGGGGTGTCGCCCTGGCCTTTCTCTTCCGCCGTCATAGCCGGGAAATGCCGGCCCTCTATATGTCCGATCTGATCGGTGCCGGAACCGGTGTTATGGCCGCTATTCTGATCATGAATCAGGTGGGTACCCCGCAAGCAACATTTTTAATATCCGTTCCGGTGATCCTGGCCGCCTTTTGGGCGGGTCATAGATGGCAACGCCTGCTTCCTGTTTTGCTATTTATCGCGATGCTCTTTCTAACCGGGTATGCCGATCAATTGCTTCAAGCCGACCGGCAGGAACCTGCAAAGGTCATCCACACACACTGGGACGCCATGGCCAAGGTTAAAGTCTATGAAGCAACGGATAGCCATCAGATGCTCAACATCGATAATGTCGCCCGCACCAGTGCCTATAAATTCGATGGTAACTGGGACAAACCCGATTCTCTTAAACTCGATTTCACCATCAACCTGTCCAGGCTGATCGCTCAATTCGATTCCTGCAGCTATGTTGTCATCGGAGCCGGTGGTGGTGGTGACGTTCTGCAGCCGCTGCAAGCCAACGCGGCCGAAATCTATGCTGTCGAAGTTATTCCGCACATCAATGAACTGTTGTATGACGGCCTTTTGTCCGATTTTACCGGATATATATATCAGGATCCCCGCGTCAGGGTGATTACAGAAGACGGTCGTATCTTTATCCGCCGCTATGAAAACGCTTTTGATGTTATCTATTCCTCCAGCTCCAACACCTTTGCCGCTCTGGCGTCCGGTGCTTTTGCCCTGGCGGAAAATTATCTCTTTACCACGGAAGCGTTTTATGATTACTGGAACGCTCTGTCCGACAGCGGCTATATGGTTCTGGAACATCAGGTTTATATACCCCGCATCGTCAGCCAGGTCAGGGAAGCTCTTGTTCGTCACGGCATCAAAAATCCTCAAGCCCACGTTGCCGTCTATAACTGGCCTCAAGCCAGGCGCAATCTGTTGCTGTTATCCAAAAAACCTCTGAAACAACAACTCATCGATCACGCCCTCACCGGTGATGGCGACATCAGCGACTCTCCCTTTCAATTACTCTACCCGGCAGCCGACTCGCTGAAAAACAACCTGGTCAACCGTATCGTTCTGTACGGCTGGAAATCCGCTCGGGATTCGGCAAAAACCGATATCTCGCCGTCTACCGATGACAGACCCTTTATCGCGCAAATGGGGTTGTGGAAAAATCTGGATATAAATAAACTTGAAAAGATTGTTCCCTATAGCGACCTCTACGGCTTTCCGCTTTCGAAGATGATCATCGTCATCATTCTGCTGGTGATATTGATTTTGGTAATCCCGTTAAATCTGATTCCCTTTTTCCGAAAGGGAGCAAAATTAAAACCCTTACCCTGGCTATACTTTTTTACTATCGGCATGGGCTTTATGATCGTGGAAATTATTCTCATTCAAAAATATTCGCTCTTTATCGGTCCATCAGTCTACAGCATTGCCACCGTTCTCATGACCCTGTTGATCGCTTCCGGTATCGGTAGTCGCGTCTCTAAATCCATACCGGTCTCGATCGTCTTTACTATGATTTTGCTCTGGCTATTCATCGACATTCTCTTTTTTGCTGAAATGACCAGCGCTCTGAGCCGGTTATCCCTGTTGCCGCGGGTTTTGCTTACCACTTTATGGCTGGTTCCAATGGGATTCTTTATGGGTATGCCGTTTCCCAAAGGGGCACTCAGAGTGGGAGAGTGGATAGACTGGGGATTCGCAGTGAACGGTGCAGCCTCGGTGTTGGGCTCGACAGCGATTATGCTGGTCGCTTTTTCATTCGGCCTCAACACCGCTCTGGGTGTCGCTGCTCTGCTCTATCTTTTGGCCTGGAGTTTTTATACCGGCGAAAAAGCATGGAAAGTTGGCGATTAAGATTGAAAAGATAAAAATATAGTTAAAAAAGTATATTTTTGTCCTGAAATGCAAGACTTTCATTT
>CAZMUU010000113.1:0-10123 GCA_964569215.1 uncultured Cytophagia bacterium | reverse complement strand
TTCATATAGATACCGCCGTTATGGCAAAACAAAACGATTTTGCCAAATCCCTGCTGCATATTTATACAAGTGTTGAATTCGACGAAATACAATTTGTCAAAGTCGGAGATGGATTTGAAGGAGAATATGAGCTCTCTGCTATTATTCTGGATAATGGCGAGCAGATCGACGGCAGAATATGGAAAGAGGAAATTTTTGTTAAAGAGTACGATCAAACCAATAAAAGAGCTTTTTACCATCATTCCGAGCAATCGTTTGAGCTAGATCCGGGCAAGTATGACATCTCCGTTATGATTGAAGATCTGGAATCAGGCCGTAGCAACAAATACGACAGCGAAATCAAGATCAAGAACTTTGCGAAAGAAGACCTGGCACTGAGTGACGTTATCTTTTTATCTTCCGACAATCCGGATTCGATCACCAATCAGAATACGATGCCGATTATCAGTGACAAGGATAAAGGATTCCGCGGCGAAATACTCGCTTATTTTGAAATCTATAACCCCAAAAACCAAAATGAGGTCGAGATTAAATACTCGATGTATGGCCATTCGACCAAGGAAAACATTAAAGGCGAATATGTCAAAACCATTGACGGGTTAAGATCAGCTGAAATTCTTAAAATTCCTGCCGACAGTCTGCTGGTGGATAAATATACCCTGGAAATCGAGGCAGAAGCGGATAAAGGAAAAGATAAAAACAAAAAAATCTTTTTTGTGCGATGGGACGGCATGCCAAAAATAATCACGGATATCAACACCGCAATTGAACAGCTGCGCTATATCGCAACCCGCGAAGAATGGAAAAAACTCGAAAAAACACCGGATGCAAAAAAATCACAAGCATTAAAGGCCTTCTGGAAGGCACATGACCCCACGCCGGGTACCGAACAGAACGAAGCCATGGAAGCTCACTATGCCCGGGTTGAATATGCCAACCGTCATTTTTCCGTCATGAACCGCGAAGGATGGCAAACCGACAGAGGCATGGTATATATCCTGCTCTCAGCGCCGGATGAGGTCGATCGCAATGTCTTCCCCAAATACAGCAGATATCCCTACGAAATCTGGCATTATTACGGTATCAATCGGTATTTTGAATTTTATGATCCAACCGGATTCGGAGATTATCGCCTGGCAACACCCATGTCAATTTATGAAGTGCAAAGACTGATGAGATAAAATATGCAAAGTTTCAGACTCGCTCCGGGAGATACCATCGGAGTCCTTTCTCCCGCAAGCCCGCTACGTGACAAAAAAAAACTGGCGTACTTGAACGGAATTTCCTATTTACAGGAAAAAGGATACAAGATCATCGAAGGGAAACATGTGCTCGATGATCGTGGTTATCTGGCAGGAACAGACGATTCTCGCCTGGATGATTTGAACGAAATGCTCAACAACCCGGCGATCAAGGCCATTATCTGTAGCCGTGGCGGCTATGGCAGCCTCAGACTGCTCGAGGAAATCGATTATGAGGCTCTGAAAAATCAGAGCAAAATTTTTGTCGGATATAGCGACGTGACCAGCTTGCAATTGGCCATGTTGGCAAAAACAGGCTTGATCACATTTTCAGGTCCTATGGTGGCGGTTGAATTCGGCAACGGAATCGATGCCCTGACAGAGCAATCTTTCTGGGATATGATCACCAAACCCGGTCCACATACATTGCCCGCCAATTGGGGGCCTTTCCGGCCGCAAATTCTGAATCCGGGTATCGCCTCCGGCAAACTCATCGGCGGATGTTTTTCACTGGTAACCGCTTCAATTGGAACGCCCTATTTCCCCGATATCAGCGGCGCCATTCTCGTTCTCGAGGATATCGATGAAGAAACCTACTGTCTGGACCGTCATTTTGGTCAGCTCAAAAACGCCGGCATTCTGGACGAGATCAATGGACTCGTTTTGGGTGAATTTATAAACGCCGATCAAACAGCAGGAGATCAGAATCTCTATGAGGTGATCCGGGACTATACCGCCAATCTCGAAATTCCAATATTGTCCGGTTTTCCTTACGGACACGGCGCTATCAAACACACATTGCCTATCGGCTGTCCCGTCGAATTGAACACAGAACACGAATACTTGAAAATGTTACAGGCAGGAGTTCGTGATGACTAGAAAATCACCGCTTTCCATTGCTGTTTTCGTTTCCGGTACAGGCTCAAATCTCGTATCCATCTATAACGAAATTCAAAATGGATACTTGAACGCTGAAATCGCCCTGGTGATCAGCAATAAATCCACAGCCGGTGGTTTGATGTTCGCCCGTGAAAAGGGTATAACAGCGATACATATATCGCCTAATCAGTATGACGACATGTCAACCTATACCGAAGAGCTTCTTAATTTGCTAAAGGATCATCAGGTCGAGCTTGTCGTTCTCGCCGGCTATCTGAAAATGATACCCATTGCTGTTGTCCAGATGTATAAAAACAAAATTATCAATATACACCCGGCACTTTTGCCCTCTTTTGGCGGTAAGGGACTTTATGGCAAGCGGGTGCACCAGGCCGTTCTCGATTACGGCTGTAAAGTATCCGGTGCCACCGTTCACATTGTGGATGAAGAATACGATACCGGAGGACCGGTTATTCAGAAATGCGTGCCGGTATTGGATGATGATACGGTCGAAACATTGGCATCCCGGGTTCTGGAAATCGAACACCAAATTTTACCAACAGCCATCCAGCTCTTTGCTGATGGAAAAATTTCAATTCAGGGAAGAAGAGTAGTGACAAGCAGAGATGAACCCTAAAGGCAAAAAACAGCAAACGCATCGACATCCTCCGCCAAAGACCGAATCAAAACAAAAACGAGCAAAAATTTGATTCATAAAATCTATGAGGTAAAATCGTGACACAACAATCGAGCATCAAAAGAGCCCTTATCAGTGTTTATGACAAAAACGATATACTCGATCTGGCCCGGCTGCTGGCCGCAAATGATGTGGAAATACTCTCAACAGGAGGTACGGCGAAATTTCTTATGGAGAATGGCATTTCCGTTAAACCGGTCTCGGATATTACCGGTTTTCCGGAAATATTGGGCGGTAGAGTCAAAACCCTGCATCCACGCATACATGGCGGCATACTGGCAAAACGAGACAAGCCCGAACAGATGCAAGAGTTGGACGCGCATGACATCACGCCCATCGACCTGGTGGTGATCAACCTCTACCCTTTTGAAAAAACAATAGCCAATCCCGACTGTAACCTGGCCACCGCACTGGAAAACATTGATATCGGAGGGCCCTGCATGATCCGGGCAGCCGCCAAAAACTTTCCCGCAGTTGTCGTACTTACAGACCCGAAACAATATCCGGTATTTATCGAAGAATTCAAACAGAACAAGGGTGAGATCTCCGTCGCAACACGAAGAAAATTTGCCCGATCCGCATTTCTGCGCACCAGCCGTTATGATCATACCATTCAGAGCTATTTAAAAGCCGAAAATGGAACCGAAGAGGAGCTTTTCCCGCAACACATCACCCTGAATCTTGAAAAAATTCAGGATCTGCGCTATGGTGAAAACCCGCATCAAAAGGCCGCCCTTTATAACGACATGGCCACTGCCGTTGCCGGCAAGCAATTGCACGGAAAGGCGCTCTCGTTCAACAATCTTCTCGACATGTACTCGGCTATTGGATTGGTAAATGAGTTCGACTCTCCTTGTGCCATTGTTGTCAAACACAACACCCCCTGCGGAGCAGCCCTTGATGACAAAATAGAATCAGCCTTTGATCGCGCTTTTGCAACCGACTCTCTTTCCGCCTTCGGCGGCGTTGTTGCACTCAACCGGCCGCTGACACATATGCTTGCCGAAAAGTTGTCCAAAATTTTTCTCGAAGTTATCATCGCCCCTTCGTTTGAAGAAAATGCCTTGTCCGTATTAACGCGAAAAAAGAATATCCGCCTGATTGAATGGAGCGGAGAAACGCTGCCGCAACAGGCTTTTGACATTAAGAGATCGCATCAGGGCCTTCTGTTACAAACGCTGGATCGCATCGAAGAGAATTCGAGTACCTTCAGTTGCGTTACAGAAACCAAACCGTCAAAAAACGACTGGCAAACCATCCTGTTTGGCTGGAAAGTCGGTAAATGGGTAAAGAGCAATGCGATAGTCTATGTTAAGGAGAGGCGAACGCTGGGTATCGGAGCCGGGCAAATGTCACGGGTGGATGCCTCCAAACTGGCTGTGCGAAAGGCAGCCGACGCTAATATAGATCTTAATGGTTCCATTCTCATTTCCGATGCATTCTTTCCTTTCCGCGATGGCGTCGATGTCGCTGCAGAGGCCGGAGCCATCGGTGTGATACAACCCGGCGGTTCTATTCGCGACCAGGAGGTTATCGACGCTGCCAATGAACACAAGATGTTTATGCTCTTTACGGGTGTCAGGCATTTTCGCCACTAAAAATGTAACTGGACTTTCAAATAAAATATTTTTACCTTCTTTTCCAATCATTCGTAATTTATGGTAACCATATGAAATTCAATTTTCACACCTTTCTTTTAAATGATATCGCTATCGACCTTGGCACTGCCAATACGCTGGTTTATCTTTGTAAACGCGATATCGTCCTCAATGAACCTTCCGTGGTAGCGCTGCGCAAAAGTGATCACCAAACCGTTGCGTTTGGAAACGAAGCCAGGGAAATGGTCGGCAGGACACCGGACGAAATTATCACCATTCGCCCCTTAAAGGATGGCGTCATCGCAGACTTTGATCTTGCTGAACAGATGATACGCTATTTTATCCGCAAATCCCTGCCCAGCCGATTTCCGCGTCCGAGAATAGCTATCTGTGTGCCGACCGGGATCACCGAAGTGGAAAAACGCGCGGTTCGCGATGCGGCAGAACACGCCGGCGCCCGTGAAGTTTATCTGGTTGAGGAACCGATGGCAGCTGCCATCGGTCTGGGATTGCCGATTCAAAAACCGGTCGGCAGCATGATTATCGACATCGGTGGCGGCACCACCGAAATCGCCGTCATCGCCATGTTTGGCATCGTCAATTCCATTTCGATCCGGATTGGTGGCGATGAAATGAATGAATCCATTATCCAGTTTTTCAAAAAACAGTTTAATTTGCTTATCGGTAACATTACCGCCGAACAAATCAAATGTCAGCTCGGTTCCGCCGCACCTTATGAAGATAAAGGTACCATGGAAGTAAAGGGAAGAGATTTGGTCGCCGGAATACCCAAAACCGTTAATATCTCCTCCAAACAGGTACAGGAAGCTCTGGCGGAAACCGTCCAGTCCATGGTCGAATCGGTAAAAATGTGCCTGGAAATGACGCCTCCCGAACTCTCGGCAGACATTCTGGACCGCGGTATTCTGCTGACCGGCGGGGGCGCCCTGCTAAAAGGTATAGACGAAAGGTTGCGACAGGAGACCAATCTGCCGGTTATCCTGGCAGAAGAGCCGCTTTTGGCCGTCGTCAGAGGAACCGGCATGGTACTCGAAGATCTGAACAAATATCGCAAAGTCCTCTCTCATATCAAAAAATATTAGTGCGGAACTATTTTTCGCAACAGGCGTATTCGGTAATAATAATTCAGGATAGACATAGAAATGACTCTAAAACATACTCCTGTGGAAGTGAAAAAAAAGAAGAAAATTAAAGACTTTTTTTGGGCAAACTGGCGACGCAAATTTCTTACCCTTTTTACTCTCTTCTGTACGCTGGTGCTCATATGGGTCGCCTGGTTGAGCAAAGATTTGCCCTCTTTTAGTCAGCTGGAAAACTACACCCCGGAACTGGCCACAAAGGTCTATTCCGCCGACGGCGTTCTGATCAAGGAGTTTTTCACCGAACGACGCTTTTATACACCGCTTTCCCAAATTCCGGACACGCTCGTCAATGCGGTTCTGGCAACCGAAGATCACCGCTTTTTTGACCATTGGGGATTTGTACCGGTTCGCTTTGTCAAAGTGGTTATTACCGATATTCTCACCCTAAGCAAACAACAGGGTGCCAGTACCCTGACGCAACAGCTGGCGAGACAGCTCTATCTCACCCTGGAGAAAAAAATTACCCGCAAAATCCGTGAAATCGTAACCGCTATTCAGCTGGAACGAACCTACACCAAGCCGGAAATCCTCGAGATGTATATGAATCACATGTCCTTCGGACATGGCACCTATGGCGTCGAATCCGCTGCCCGCCATTTTTTCGGTAAACAGGTGCAGGCATTAACTCTGGACGAGTGCGCCCTCCTGACCGGTATGCTGCAAACACCGGCTCTGTTAAATCCATACAGATATCCGGAACGGGCGATTGCACGAAGAAATGTTGTACTATCGCGTATGCTGGCAGAAGGATTTATCACCAAAGACGATTTCGACAGAGCGGTTGACATTGGGCTGAACCTTTTACCAAAAGAACAACGCAATACCCTGGGCATTGCTCCCTATTTTACCGAATATATCCGGCAAATTTTGCAAAAAAATTATGGTTGGAATCTCTATAAAGGCGGTATGGAAGTTTATACCACTCTGGACAGCCGTGCACAGGCCGCTGCGGAACAAGCTGCGAATAAATTTCTTCCAAAAGTACAGGAACGCGTCAAAGCCTATATGCAGAGACGGAAAAATTTTAAGGAAATTGTACCGGAAGCGGACCTGGAAGATAAAACATTTGAACAACTCTTTGCAGATAAAGCCTATGTCGACTCGTTGATTGAAAAAAAATGCATCGTTCAAATGGCCCTGATTGCTCTCGATGCTAAAAACGGACAAATGCTCGCTATGATCGGAGGCAGAGATTTTACCGAAAGCCAGTTTAACCGCGCCATCCAGATCAGACGGCAACCCGGTTCCGTGTTTAAACCCATCGTTTATACCGCGGCAATCGATAACGGCTACATGCCGAGTTATGAAAAACTGAATCAACCTATCGTGGTGCAGATGGTGGACGGAACGCGCTGGACACCGGTGAATTATGACGGCTCAATCGGCGGTAAAACGACTCTGCGGGAAGCACTGAGAAGATCGCTCAATCTGGTATCGGCAAGACTCGTACAGGAGGATGTACCACCGGAACAGGTGGTGCGATATGCGCGGAATTTGGGCATAACCACACCCCTCCAAGCTGTCGATGCCATTGCCCTTGGCGCTATCGGCGTTATCCCCCTTGAAATGATTTCCGCCTTTAGCGTTTTTCCCAATCATGGTGTTCTGGTAAAACCGACTTCGGTGCTGCGGGTGGAAGATAAATATGGAAATCTTCTTGAAAGAGCCAAACCAAAAAGCAAAGGCGTCTTGCGTGAAGAGACAGCCTATATTATGACCAACATGCTGCAAACCGTTGCCTCCCGCGGCACGGGTGCCGCTTCGCGTTCGGTTTATCAGTTTCTGCGCCCCGCCGGCGGCAAAACCGGTACCACCAATGATTTTACCGACGCCTGGTATGTGACCTTTACGCCGCAAATCGTCGCCGGTGTCTGGGTGGGTTTGGACGATTATTCCCTCTCTCTTGGCGACGGACAATCCGGTGCTATTGCGGCCCTGCCCATTGCAGCAACATTTATGAAAACCGTACACGATACCCTGCAATTACCTGTAGAAGATTTCAAACGGCCTGACGGCATCGTCAAACTCGAAATCTGTGACCAAACCAAAAAGCTGGCAACGGAATACTGTCCGACGATCATAACCGAAATTTTTGATATTCGCTACCAACCGACAGAACAATGCGATTTACATACGGGCAAAAGAGACCGCGATCCCCAGGATGCCTATAGAAATAAAAAACGGCGAATCCGTTACTGATTAATCGCCACCGAATCAACCGGCTCTGACCTTTTGCAGATATGAAAACGTTACGCTTCACTCTCTTACTTGTAACCTGTTTTGCCGCGGCTCATGATGTTCATGCCCGGGAAAAATTCCACCTGACCCTCTTGCACAGCAATGACGGTGAATCCCATTTATTGCAAAGCTATCCCGATGGAGAAGATTTTGGCGGCATCGCCCGTCTGAAAACACTGGTGGATTCCCTCAGAGCTAAAGCTGAAAGCGATGAACGCAGCGTAGTGCTGCTCTCGTCAGGGGATAATTTTCTCGCCGGCCCCGTGTTCAACGCCAGTTTACAACGACCACCGCACCAACCGTTCTACGACGCGGTCGCTCTGGATTTGATCGGCTATGATGCCTTTTGTCTGGGCAATCATGACTTTGATTTTGGCCCCGATATTCTTGCCCGCTTTATCAGCGGTTTCTCCCGGACAACGCCGTCGTTCCTGTGCGTGAATATCGACGTCAGCAACGAGCCCGCTCTCTTTGAGCTTGAAAAAAAATCCCTGATCACAAAAAGTACAGTGCTACATTGCGATCATCACCGTATCGGTGTTATCGGCGCTATAACACCCGGTCTCGCAGATATTTCCAGCCCGAGAAATGTCCGGGTAAATTGTCATCTGGTGCCGCTCATCGAAAACGAAATAAAAAAATTCAATAAAAAAGGCATCAATAAGATTATCCTGATCAGTCACCTGCAGAGCATTTCAGAGGATTCGTTGCTGGCCACCCGGCTATCCGGTATCGATATTATGATTGCCGGTGGCGGCGATGAATTACTAAGCAACCCGAAGAGCAACCTCCTTCCCGGTGAAGATAAAAAAATCTATGGGCCCTATCCTTTGGTCGCAAAGGATAAACGCGGCGAAAATGTCTATATCGTCACAACAGCCGGAGGTTACAGATATTTGGGCCAATTGAAAGTTACGTTTGATACCGGCGGCAACATTACGACGATTGATCCCGAAAGCGGACCTCTTCGCGTCGTCTCGACTTGTTACCCGGACGGGGTTAAAGCCGATCCCCTGATTACCCGCCTGGTCACCAACCCGATAAGGAATGCACTTGTCACTCAGGCACATAACATCATTGCCGAATCAGAAATCCCATTGGACGGTCGTCGCTGCAATTTAAGAACCCGGGAAACCAACCTGGGAAATCTGATCGCTGATGCCGTGTTGTGGCAGGCACGCCAGAGCGCAATGCAATACAATGCCCCCCTGCCCGCGATCGCCGTTCAAACAGCAGGCAGTATCCGCGGCGATCAGCGCATACCAGCGGGACCGGTTTCCGAGCTCAGTACCTTCGCCCTGCTGCCCTACCCCAGCTTTGTCACCATCATACCAAATATCTCCCCGCACCGGTTCAAGAGCGTTCTCGAAAACGCCGTATCTAAAATTTCGAGGCCGGCCGGCCGGTTTTTGCAGATCTCCGGATTCCGAATGGTGTGGAATCCCAATAATCCGGCACAACAACTGGACCGTAAAGGCAATATCCTGTGCGCAGGTAATCGCATTATAGAAGCGACTCTGGACAACGGCATCTCTATGATCAGAAACGGCAAGGTTGTAGACGGGGCGCCCCCTGTTGACATTGCCGGCATCGATTTCGTTGCCAGAGGAGGAGACCAATTCCCCTTTCAGGGATCAAATTATATTTCATTGGGCATAACCTATCAACAGGCTTGCGTAAATTATCTCACCAGCGCTCTTTTGGGCCGCATCAGCAAAAACCGCTATCCACAATCGCCCTGCCGGCGTATCATCTCCCATCCTGTGGTTGAGCTGATTGAAAAAAGCGGCAAAGCCGCAAATCATCTCCTGTTGCAGGCACCACGACTCTCTCTGGAACCCTGTTTTCATATTGAGTACAACCTGCCACTGGCGTCGACGGTAAAGATTTTTCTGATGAACAGCGCTCTGCAGAAATTACCGGTGCTTCAGGATACGCAGCAGGCCGGACGATATCGCCTCAACTTCAACGTCTCCTTCCAGCCTCCAGGTGTTTATGTTTTGCAGATAACGACCGGAGATGATAAAAAACAACAAAAAATCCTTCTTCTGCACTAATCCTTTACAGCTCTGATTTCTTTTTTATTGAATTTTAGCAAAAATTTTTATAAACTTAATGTTCGACCATTCATGTTGCATTAAAACCACGATCGTGTTTGCAACACCGTTGACGCCGGTTAAGGTCCGCTGGTTTTCAGGCCTTAGCAAAAACAGAGTCGTTCCCTTTTTTGGCTCTTGACGTTGTTGGCGGTTACTAAATTAATAAATTGAAACATCCTGTATGGTTACAGTTTAGACACCTCCGTGT